>JAKEFM010000248.1 GCA_022616055.1 Planctomycetota bacterium | reverse complement strand
GCGCCGCGACCTGTTCGTCTGCGGCTACCGCTTCGGCCAGACCGACGACACCTGCCGCGACGACCTCGGCCTGCCGCACAAGGGCGTCATGCCGCGCCTGTACCGCAACCGCGGCGACGGGACCTTCGAGGAGGTCCCGGGGGCCGGGGGCGCGGCGGGCGGCGCCTGGGGGTGCGGCGTCGCCGTCGGGGACTTCGACGGGGACCGCCGCCCCGATCTCTTCGTCACGGACCTCGGCCCCGACGCGCTGTATCGCAACCGCGGCGACGGGACCTTCGACCGGGTCGAGGGCGGCCCCGGCATCGAAGGATGGTCCACGGGAGCGGCCTTCTTCGACGCCGACGGGGACGGCGACGAGGACCTCTACGTCGCCGCCTACGTCGAGGGCTCGCTCGACGACGTCCTCCGGGCCGAGGCGACCCTCGACTGGAACGGCGTGAAGGTCGCCGTGGGCCCCTTCGGCCTGAAGGGGAAGGCGAACGCCTTCTTCCGCAACGACGGGGGGCGGTTCGTCGAGGCGACGAAGGAGACCGGCCTCGTGGACGCCGGGCAGTTCTTCTCCTTCGCCGTCGCCGCGCTGGACGACGACCTCGACGGGGACCTCGACCTCTACGTCGCCAACGACTCCAACGCGAACTACCTCTACCGCAACCGGGGCGACGGGACCTTCCGCGAGGTCGGCCTCTGGTCGGGCGCCGCCCTCTCGGAGCGCGGGGCCGCGCAGGCGGGCATGGGGATCGCCGTCGGGGACCCCGACGCGGACGGCCTCCCGGACCTCCTCGTCACCAACTTCTCCAAGGACACCGCCACGCTCTACCGGAACCTCGGCAAGGGGCTCTACGCCGACGTCTCCGCCTCCTCCGGCGTCACGCCGCCCACCTACCACCCCCTCAAGTGGGGCGCCGTCTTCGCCGACCTCGACCTGGACGGGGACGAGGATCTCTTCATCGCGAACGGGCACATCTACCCGCAGGCGGACCGGGCGCCGAAGAGCGGCGAGACCTTCGCCCAGCGGAACCTCCTCCTCGAGAACGAGGGGGGGAAGTTCCGCGACGCCACGGCGG
>JAKEFM010000247.1 GCA_022616055.1 Planctomycetota bacterium | reverse complement strand
GGTCCACCGCCCCTCCCCTTCCTTCGTCCCGGGGAGCGTCTCGCAGATGCCGGCGGCCGCCGCCGGCGGGCATCCGGCCCAGGCCCCTCCCGCGCCGTCGGGCGCGGGCCCCGTCGCCGCGGCCGGCGGAGGCCGCTTCACCCGGTTCGCCATGCCGATGGAAGGGGGGAGCCCGCCGCGCGAGCAGGGCATGGGCCTCGGCGCGGCGGCCGCCTCCCCTCCGATGTCGGTCGCGCCCCCGCCGCCCCCCTCGCCGATGGTCCGGGGCGAGGGACACGCGACCGGGAGCGCCCCGCGGGCGAGCGCCCACCCTCCTCGGGCGGTGGCCCCCAGGCCGGGCGTCACCCGTCCTCCCCTGGCCCGCGCGACGCGACCCGTCGCGTCCGCGAGCCCCGCCGTCCGTCCCGCCGCCCCCGCCCCCGCTCCCGCCGCGAAGGCGAAGGGGGGGGGACGGTCGAACGTCGTCTACGCCGCCGTGTTCGGCGCCCTCGTGACCGCGGCGGCCTTCGGGGTCTTCCTGCTGCTGCGCTAGCGCCGAAACCCGAGGAGGCCTGCGATGACGCGGCAGCAACCCCCTGGCGACACGAGCCTCGTCCTCTACGCCGAGGACGTGGAGCGGATGAACCGTCTCCTCGACGAGTTCCTCCGGCTCTCCTCCGCCCGCCTCTCGTTCCTCGTCGACCGGACGGGACGGGTGATCACCCGGCGCGGGCAGGACCTGCGCCTCGACGTGGAGACGCTGGGGGCGCTGGCGGCGGGGACCTTCGCCGCCACGCGCGAGATGGCTCGCCTCGTCGGGGAGGAGCAGTTCGCGGGGATGACCCAGCAGGGACAGCGCACCCAGATGCACCTCGCGCGGGTGGAGGATCGGACCCTCTTCGCCGTGATCTTCGACGAGAAGACGACCCTCGGGATGGTGAAGCTCTACGCCGGGGAGGCCGCCCGGCGGCTCGCGACCGTCTTCGAGGAGATGCGCAACCGCCGGACCGCCCCCGAGGTGCTCGAGGCCGGCTTCGGGCAGTCCGCGAAGAACGCGCTCGACGACATCTTCCGCGATTGACCGCTGGCGCGGGAAACCCTAGACTCCCGCGCATTCATCCGGGGCGGGCCCTGGGCTCCACCCCGGACGCCCTTCATGGCCCGGATCTGCGACCTCTGCGGGAAGCGCACGCGCGTGGGGAATCACGTGACCCGCCGGGGCTTGGCCAAGAAGAAGGGGGGGGTGGGAAGACGCGTCACCGGTCGCTCGAAGCGCCGGTACAAGCCCAACCTGCAACGAGTTCGAGCGATCGTCGGGGGAAACGTCCGTCGGGTGCGCCTGTGCACGGACTGTCTCCGCAGGGGCTCGATCCGCAAGCCCGCCTAGGGCGTCTCCTCCAGGCGGGATTCCGGGCAATTCCACGCCCGGAGGAACCGAGGAATCCATGGCCGGAACCGCGCGGCCGTCGTCTCCGCGCGGGTCCCTGCGCAGGACCCCTGGAGATCCTCCCCGCTTGAACAAGAGCCAACTCGTCGAACTCGTCGCGACGGAGATCGGGACTTCGCGCGTGAAGGCCGAGTTCGTGGTCGGGACCGTCCTCGGCGCCATCGCCAAGGGCCTCCGGAAGGACCGCGCCGTCTCGGTCGTCGGATTCGGGACCTTCGCGGTGCGCCACCGCAAGGCCCGGATGGGGCGCAATCCGAAGACGGGGGAGGCGATCCGGATCGAGGCGAGCCGGACGGTGAACTTCCGCGCGGGCCGGGGGCTGCGGGCCTCCATCTGACCCCGGCCTTCCCGCCTACTTCACCTTCGCGCCGACGGCCACCTCGCGGTCGGGCTGGAGGAGGCAGGGCCCCTCGGGCCCTTCGGCGGCGAGGACCATCCCCCTCGACTCGAGGCCCATCATCTTCTTCGGCGCGAGGTTCGCGAGGACGACGACCCGGCGCCCGACGAGGGTCGCCGGATCGTAGACCTTCGCGATCCCCGCGAGGACCTGGCGCCGTTCACCGCCCGCCTCGAGCTCCACCTCGAGGCGCAGGAGCCGGTCGGCCTTCGGGACCCTCTCGGCGAGGGCGATCCGCCCGACCCGCAGGTCGAGGCGGAGGAAGTCCTCGTAGGTGATCTCGGGGCTCCCCGCCGCGGGCGCGGGGGGGACGGGAGGCATCGGGGTGGGTTCGTTCGGCACGGGGACCTTTCCTCCGGAGGCGACCGCTCGGGCGCGCTCCCGGAGCCGCTCGTTCTCGGCGGCGATCTCGGCGTCCTCGATCTTTCGGAAGAGATTCTCGACGTGGCCGATCCGCTTGCCGTGGAGGTCGGGGAGGTCGGAGAGGTCCTCCCCCGGCCAGGCGCGCGGGCGCTTCTCCTCGTCCACCCCGAGCATCTTCCACAGCCGCTCGGAGAGGTCGGGGAGGAAGGGGGATCCGGCGGCCGCGATCACCTCGAGGATCCGCACGCAGGCGGCGAGCGTGTGGGCGGCCCGCCCCTTGCGGTCGCGGATGTGGGCCCAGGGGCGCTGGTGGTCGAAGAGCTGGTTCCCCTGACGGCCGATCGCCAGCCAGTGCCCGGCCGCCTCGCGGAACCGGAAGGCGTCGAGGGCGGGGGCGATCCCCCGGTGGACGAGGCGCCCGCACGCCGCGAGGGCCTCCCCCTCCGCCGGATCGGGATCCCCCTGGGTCCGCGGGACGCGGCCGTCGAAGTGCGTCTCGATGAACCGGAGGACCCGGGAGGCGAGGTTCCCGACGACGTCGGCGAGCTCGCCGTTCACGCGCCGCTGGAAGTCCGCCCAGGTGAACTCCGTGTCCGCCGTCTCCGGGAGGTTCTGGAGCAGCGTCCAGCGGATCGAGTCGGCGGTGTAGCGCTCGAAGAACTCCTCGAGGGGGACGTACCACCCCCCGCTCGTCGAGAACTTCTCCCCCTCCAGGTTGAGGAACTCCATCGCCGGGACGTTCCAGGGGAGCGCGAGCGTCCCTCCGAACGCCGTCCCCTGCCCGTGGAGCATCGCGGGGAAGACGACGGTGTGGAAGCCGATGTTGTCCTTCCCGATGAAGTGGACGATCCGGGTGTCCTCGCGCGCGAGCCACCACTCCTTCCAGGTCCCGGGATCCCTCCCGCTCCTCTCGAGCCATTCCGCCGTGGCCGAGATGTACCCGATCGGGGCGTCGAACCAGACGTAGAGGACCTTCCCCTCCGCCCCCGGAAGCGGCACCGGCACGCCCCATCGGAGGTCCCGCGTGATCGGCCGCGGCTTCAGGTCCGCCAGCATGTTCGCGACGAAGGAGGCGACGTTCTCCTTCCAGGTCCCGGCGGCGGGGGAGTCCTCCCTCGAGCGGCGCAGCTTCGACTCGAACCAGGGCCCGATCCTCTCCCGGCAGAGCTTCGGGAGGTCGAGGTGCCAGTGCCGGGTGGCCCTCACCTCCGGGGGGGTCCCGCAGATCGTGCAGTGGGGGTTCAGCAGCTCGAGGGCGTCGAGCCACTGCCCGCACTTCCGGCACTCGTCCCCCCGGGCGGAGCCGCCGCACTTGGGACAGGTCCCCTCGAGGTAGCGGTCCGCCAGGAACATCGAGTCCTTCGGGCAGAACCACTGCTTCTCCTCGCGCTCGAGGACGTAGGCCCCGCGCAGGAGGTTCGTGAAGAACGCCTGCGCGAGGGGGGCGTGGTGGCGGCAGCGGCTCGTCCCGGAGAAGTGGTCGAACTCGATCCGGAACCGCTTGAACGTCTCCCGGATCTCCTCGTGCCAGCGGTCGACGAACTCCCGGTACCCGACCCCCTCCTTCTCCGCGCCGATCGTGATGGCGACGCCGTACTCGTCCGTCCCGCAGAGGAAGAGGACCTCGTCCCCCCTCAGCCTCCGGTACCGGACCCAGACGTCCGCCGGCATGTAGGCCCCCGCGATGTGGCCGAGGTGCCTCGGCCCGCTCGCGTAGGGGAGCGCGCTCGTGACGAGATAGCGGACCATGTCGCCGCGGAAGGGCGGCGATTATAGGGACGAGGGGTCCGCGGCCTTTCCGTCCCCCTCGAGGAGGAACGGGGCGCCCGCGTGCGCGGCGGGGAGCGCGAGGAACCCTCCG
>JAKEFM010000246.1 GCA_022616055.1 Planctomycetota bacterium | reverse complement strand
TTCCTTGTAGGTCGGACCCCTGATGTGGCTGCCGATGCCCAGCACGGTCTGGAAGGCCGCCCTGCCCGTGGGGGCTTCCTGAGTACGGTGGATAAGCATCTAATCGAAAGCACCCTCGAACGAGGCGGAGTCCGATGAGCGCCGCCGCCCTCGTGAAGATGGAGATCCTCGACCACCTCCGGAACCACCCCGACGAGCTCGAGCCGGGGCTCCTCCTCCTCAAGGCCGACCTCGAGGTCGGGGACGGGATCCCCGTCGACCTGCTCGCCGCCGACGCCACGGGCCGCCCCTGCCTCGTCTTCGCCGGGCCCGAGGAGAGCGACGCCCTCCTCCTCGCCCTCCTCGACGGGATGGCCTGGGCCGCCGCGGCCCGACCCTTCTTCGAGCGCCTGCGCGAGCCTCGCCTCGACGCCGCCGCCCCGGCCCGGGCGTTCCTCGTCGTCCCCGCCATCGCCGACCGGCTCCGCCAGCGGATCTCGTCGCTCGGCGGCTTCGACCTCACCCTGGCGCGCCTCGAGGTCTGGAGAGAGGGAGGCTCGCGACGCCTCGCGTGCATCCGCGAGGCCCGGCCCCTCTCGACGCCCGCCGCGACCTCCCTCGATCCCTCGCTCCGGCCGATGTGGGAGGAGGGGATCGCCTCGCTGCGGAGGCTCGACCCGGAGCTCGAGATCACCCTCCTCGACCGGCACGCGGAGGCCCGGCACGCCGGGTCGCTCGTCGCCGTCCTCGGCGTGCGGCCCGATCGGATGCGCGGGCTCGTCCCCGAGGAATTCGAGGAGGACGTCCGCGACCGCCGCTCCCTCCACCGTTTCCTCGACGCCGCCCTCGGGCGTCTGCTCCGTCTGACCGTCGACGGCACCGCTCCCACGCCCGTCCCGACGCCGGCGGCCGCGGTCCTCACGGAAGAGGAGCTCGGCGAGCTGACCCGTTGACCCAGGCGGACCGCCCGCAAGGCGGTCCGCGGTTCCTTCGGTCCCGGAGGTGAAGCTGGACTCGGATCGGATCGAGGCCCTCCCAGGCCTGCTGCGGCGACTCTGGAAGCCCGTGCAGCGCCTGGGCCGGACCGTCGCCGTCGCGAGCGGGAAGGGGGGGACCGGAAAGTCGGTCCTCGCCGCGGCGCTCGCCCATCGCCTCTCGCGCGCGGGGCTCCGGACGGTCGTGTTCGATGCCGACTTCGGCGTCGGCAACGCCCACATCCTCCAGGGCCTGAGCGCGGGCCTGTCCGTCGCCCACGTCGTCGCGGGGCGCGTCGAGCTGGAAGACGTACTTCGCCCAGCCCCGACCGGGGTATTCGTGATCCCCGGGGGCTCCGGGGTTCCCGGGCTCGGGACGCTCTCTCCCTTCCAGCTCCAGCTCGTCCTGCGGGGGCTCGCTGGCGTGGAGAAGGGCGCCGACCGGATCGTCGTCGACGGGCCGGCGGGCGTCTCCGACCAGGCCCTCCTCTTCGTCGGCTGCTCGGACCTCACCGTCCTCGTGACGACGCCCGACATCACGGCGATGACGGACGCCTATTCCTGGATCAAGGTCGCGACCGTCCGGCGGCGGGAGTCCCCGATCGCCCTCGTCGTCAACCGCGCCCGGAGCGAGGCCCAGGCGAGCGCGGTCGCCGAGAAGGTCCTCGGAGTGGCGCGGCGCTTCCTCGGGCTCGACATCCCGTTCCTCGGCTTCGTCCCGGAGGATCCGGCCGTCGCCGAGTCGGTCGCGCGCCGCCGCCCGGTGCCGGTCTCGCACCCCGACTCGCCGGCGGCCGCCGCGCTCGAGAAGCTCGCGGACGAGATCGAGTCGCGGCTCGAGGAGCGCGACCCGTCCGGCGGGGGGTACGCCCAGCGGCTCCAGGCGTGCGTCGAGCGCGATGCCCCCGCTCCCCGCGAGCGGGAATCCGTGTAACCGTTTCGCCGCGGAGCGTCCTTCCTTCCGGCGATGCGGATCGACGGAAGGCGGATCCTCTGCGGCCTCCTCCTCGCGCAGGCGATCCTCTGGCTCCTGCGACCGGGCCCGGCTCCCGCGAGAGGGGGGGCCCGGCCTCCGGAGCGGCTGCGGATCCGCCTCGATCCGAACCTCGCCACGGAGGAGGAGCTCCTCCTCCTCGACGGGCTCGGCCCCGCGCGCGTCCGCGCGCTCCTCGAGACGCGGAAGGAGAGCCCGTTCCACGGACCCGAGGACCTCCTCTCCGTCCCTGGGATCGGGCCGATCACGCTCGAGCGGCTCCGGCCGGACCTCGCGGAGGAGTTCTCCGGCGCTCCCCGCCGGTGAACCCCAGTCCTACAATCCCCGTCCGAAAGCCATGGACCCCATGGACCCCTCAGCCTCCGAGCCCCTCGTCCGGCTCGCGCTCGAGGAGGATCTCGGGGCGGGGGACCTCACGACGGAGGCGGTCGTGGACTCGGGGGCGCAGGCGGTCGCGACGATCGTCGGGAAGGAGGCGGGGGTGCTCGCCGGCGGGCCGGTGGCCATCCGCGTCCTCCGGGCCCTCGACGAGCGCATCGAGGTCCTCGAGGCGGCGGCGGAGGGGACCCGGTTCGGGCCCGGGACGCGCCTCCTCGTCCTGCGAGGGCGCGCCCGCGCGCTCCTGTCCGGGGAGAGGACGGCGCTGAACTTCCTCGGCCGCCTCTGCGGGATCGCGACGCTCACGGCGCGGTTCCTCGAGGCGGTGAAGGGACTCCCTGTCCGCATCCTCGACACGCGGAAGACGACCCCCGGCCTGCGGGCGCTCGAGAAGTACGCCGTCGCCACCGCGGGGGGGACCAACCACCGAGCGGGCCTCCACGACGCCGTCCTCCTCAAGGGGAACCACTACGCGCTCGCCGGCGGGAGCGTCGAGGCGGCCGTCGCGCGCGCGCGCGAGCGGGCGCGCGCGGGGGTCCCGATCCACGCGGAGGCGAGGAGCCTCGAGGAGGCCCTGGGGGTCATCCGGGGTGGGGCCGAGGTCGTCCTCCTCGACAACTTCGAGCCCGACGCGCTCCGGGACGTCCTCGCCGCCGCGCGCGAGGAGGCGCGCCGGCGTGGCCGGCGCGTGGAGTTCGAGGCGTCCGGAGGCGTGACGCTGGAGAACGTCCGCCGGTTCGCGCAGGCCGGCGTCGACCGGATCTCGGTCGGAGCCCTCACGCGCTCCGCCCCCTGGATCGACGTGGCGATGCGGTGCGAGCCGGCGACGGCGGGAGCCGGAGCGTGACCGACGGTCGCTCCGAGATGCGCCTCTCCCTGCCGGGGGAGGCGCGCCGGATCCCGCCCGCGCGCCGGGCGATCCTCGCGTTCTGTCGCGGGGGAGGATGGCGCGGCCGGGCGCTCGAGGAGCTGGGCCTCGCCCTGACGGAGGTCGCGAACAACGCGATCGAGCACGGCGGGGGGACGGAGGGGAGCCTCCGCTTCCACCTCGACGTCCGGCCGGACCGGATCGTCCTGCGGATCGCCGGCGGGCGGGCGGAGCGCGTCGGCGCGCTGCGCCGCGCGCTCGAGACCTCCGGGGAGCTCCCCGAGGACGGGAACGACCGGGGCCGGGGGCTCTTCCTCGTGCGCTGCTGCGTCGACCGCGTCCAGGTCCGCCCGGCCGGAGAGACGGTCGTCGTCCGCCTGGTGAAGGACCGGTCCCGCCCGCGGTGAGGCGGCCGCTCCTCCCGGGCCTCGCGGCGGCGTTCTCGCGGATCCTCGCGCGGCCGCCGCGCGCGCTCTGGGCGGTCGCCGCGCTCGCCTGGGCGGCCCTGATCTTCGCCCTCTCGGCGAAGCCGGGCGACCCGGCGGCGCCGATGACCTACCTGGAGCGGCTCCTCCACAACGCGGCGCACGCGCCGGTCTATGGGGTCCTCGCGGTCTTCCTCCTTCTCGCTCTCTCCCCGAAGAACACCGGGGAGCCGGCGCCGGGGGGCCGCACGTTCGCCCTCGCTCTCGCGCTCGTCCTCGCCTACGCGATCTCCGACGAGTGGCACCAGCACCTCGTGCCGGGGCGCGCGGCCTCGGTGATCGACGTGGCGACCGACCTCTTCGGCGCGGGCGCCGGGCTCGCCCTCCTCCGGTGGGTCTTCGGCGCGGGGGATCGCGCGGGGCTCGCCGTCGCGCTGGGGGCGATCGCGGGAGGAGCGGCGACCTCCCTCCTCGCGACGGGGGGGCCGGGCGGGATCTAGCGTCCCTTGTCCCTCGCGGGGGACAGGGAGGGACTGCAGCGGGACACCCCTCGCGCTGAGGGGCGGGGGACAAGTCCTTGCGCCTCGTTGGTTTGCGTGCGCCGACGACCTGGAACGCCCTTCGCGTTATCCCCTGCGCAGCCCCCAGCCAACGGAGCAACGACGATGAAAGCGATCTTCCTCCCCCTCGCCCTCGCCGCCCTGGCCGTCGACGCCCGCGCGAGCCACCGGGACGGGTTCTTCATGAGCTTCGGGAAGTTCGGGTTCGGGTTCCGCGCGCCCGTCCACTGCGCTCCCGTCGAGCCGGTCCGCTACGCGCCCGTCGGGCACTACGAGTACCGGGAGAGGCAGGTCTACGTCCCGGGCTGCTTCGAGACCGTCTGGATCGATCCGGTCTTCGAGAACCGCCGGCACCACTACCGCACCATCCGCATCTGCGTGCGCGCCGGCTACTACAGGAAGGTCTGGCGCGACCCCTACTACCGGACCGAGAAGTATCGCGTCTGGGTCCCGGGGCCCGTGGTTTGCCGGTAGTCCAATCCCTCCTTCGGTAGCGCGGGTCGGCCGAGCCGCCTCGGTCGGCCCGCGCGTCTGTTCACGCCCTCGGATCGGCGGGGTTTCGCCGGTGGCGCAGAGAATTTGCTCCACGGACCGGCGGAAAACAGGCGCCCCATGCCTGTCTCCCGCTCGGTGGGCGTCCCTCCGCGCGGCGTCGTAGACCCGGCCTGCGGTTTGTTCCGGGGGCCGCGACGCATCCTCGATCGCCGGCTCCCCCCGCCGCGGGCTCGCGGAGGAGTCGCGACGGGCCGCCGACGATGGGATTCCCCGAAGACGCCTCCCTCCACGGGCACCTCCTCGACCGGCTCTACGGCCACGCCTTCTGGCTGACGCTGGCCGCCTTCCTCGCGGTCGTCGCGATCCTCGGCTGGTGCCTCGTGCGCTACCGGGCGCGGCCGGGTCGCCTCCCCACGTACACGCACGGCTCCGGGCGCGGCGCACTCCTCCTCTCGCTCGGACTCGCCTTCGCCGTCTTCGTCGGGATCGACCTCAACCTCGCCCTCGAGGACCACCGCGTCTTCGACGCCCTCGTCGGGACGCCGCCCGACCCGGCGAAGGCGTTCCGGATCCAGGTGATGCCCCAGCAGTTCGTCTGGAACGTCCGCTATCCGGGGGAGGACGGGGAGTTCGGGACCGACGACGACCTCACGACGCTGAACCAGATCCACGTCCCCGCGGGCCGGCCCGTCCTGGTCGAGCTGCGCTCGATGGATGTCGTCCACTCCTTCTTCCTGCCCCACTTCCGGATCAAGCAGGACGCGCTGCCCGGCTTGACGACGCGGGCCTACTTCCAGGCGACGAAGACCGGGACGTACGAGGTCGCCTGCGCCGAGCTCTGCGGGCTCGAGCACTACCGGATGCGCGGCTTCCTGCACGTCGGGTCGGAGGAGGAGGTCGCGGAGTGGATCGCGCGGACGCGGGAGGAGTACGGCGCCGACCAGGAGCTCTGGCGGGCGTGGACGCGCATGAAGAGGGAATCGGATTGACGCCCGGGGCGCACCCGCGGCCCGCCGGGCTCCTCGCCCGGGTCTTCTCGACCGACCACAAGGTGATCGGGAAGCAGTACCTCTTCACGGGGATCTTCTTCCTCTTCTTCGCGGGACTGATGGCGCTGCTCATCCGCTGGCAGCTCGCCTACCCCTTCCGCTCCGTCCCCCTCGTCGGCGGTCTCCTCTTCGGGAAGGGGGGGATCATGGGGGGGGAGCACTACACGATGCTCTTCACGATGCACGGATCGCTGATGGTCTTCTTCGCCGTCACGCCGATCCTGATCGGGGCCATGGGGAACTTCGTCGTCCCGCTCCAGATCGGGGCGCGCGACATGGCCTACCCCCGCCTCAACGCGACCTCCTACTGGATCCTCTTCGCCGGCGGCCTCGTCATGGCGGCCTCCTTCTTCGTCCCGGGAGGCGCGGCCTCGGCCGGATGGACGAACTACCCGCCCCTCTCCTCGGACCGGGGGGTGACCCTCGGCCAGGGCCAGACGCTCTGGCTCCTCGGGATCGTCCTCGCCGGGACCTCGACGCTCCTCGGGGCGATCAACTTCGTCGCGACGATCCTCAACCTGCGGGCCCCCGGGATGACGCTGCGGCGCCTGCCGCTCGCGACCTGGAGCTACTTCTTCACCTCGGTCCTGAACGTCCTGTGGGTCCCCGTCGTCGCGGCGGCGCTGATCCTCGTCCTCCTCGACCGGGTCGCCGGGACGAGCTTCTTCCTCGCCGGCGCGAACGCCCCCTTCGAGGGGGGGCAGCCCCTCCTCTACCAGCACCTCTTCTGGGGGTTCGGCCACCCGGAGGTCTACATCCTGATCCTGCCGGTCTGGGGGATCCTCTCCGACCTCCTCTCGGTCTTCTCGCGCAAGCCCGCCTTCGGCTACCGCGTCTCCGTGATCGCGATGGCGGCGATCGTCGCCGTGAGCGGGATCGTCTGGGGCCACCACATGTTCACCTCGGGGATGAGCCCCCTCCTCGGGAAGGCGTTCGTCCTCCTCACGCTCGCCGTCAGCGTCCCGACCGCCCTCCTCTTCCTCAACTGGCTCGGGACGCTCTGGAAGGGCTCGATCCGGTTCGAGCCCCCGATGGTCTACGCGCTCGGGATCGTCTTCGTCTTCGCCGTCGGGGGACTGACGGGGGTCTTCAACGCGCTCCAGGCCTTCGACATCTACATCCACGACACCTATTTCGTCGTCGCCCACTTCCACTACACGCTCGCGGCGAGCGTCTTCCTCGGCTCCTTCGCGGCGATCTCCTACTGGTTCCCGAAGATGTTCGGCCGCCGGATGAACGCGCGGCTCTCGGTCGTCCACTTCCTCCTCTCGTTCCTCCTCCTCAACGTCGTTTTCCTCGCGATGTTCCGGATGGGGATCGCCGGGATGCCGAGGCGCGTCGCCGACCCCTTCGTCTACGAGTACCTCCAGCCGATGAGGGGGTGGAGCGTCCTCGCGGGGTGGGGGACTCTCGGCCTCGGGCTCGTCCAGCTCCTCTTCGCCTGGGACTTCTTCCGCAGCCTGCGCGCCGGGCCCGCGGCGCCGGCCAATCCGTGGGGGGCGGCGACTCTCGAGTGGAGCGTCGCCTCCCCTCCCCCGCCCCACAACTTCGAGCGGACGCCGCGCGTCGCGGGGGGCCCCCACGAGTACGGGCGGCCCGGGCCGGGGGGGAGGGACTGGGTGCCCCAGGACGAGGAGGTCTCCCTCACGTGAGGAGGACGAGGTGACGGCGGAGGCGGTCGACCTCGAGCGCCCGGCGACGGGCGTCGCGTCCGGGAAGCTCGGCGTCTGGATCTTCCTCGCCTCGGAGGTGATGTTCTTCGGGGCGCTCGTCGGGAGCTACCTGGTCCTGCGGATGGGAAGCGCCTCCTGGCCGCTCCCCGCGGCGACCCTCGACACGACGCTCCTCGGGATCAACACCTTCGTCCTGATCACGTCCTCCGTGACGATGGTGAACGCCGTGCGGGCCGCGGAGCGCGGCGACCTCCCGGCGATGCGCCGCTCCCTCCTCGCGACGATCCTCCTCGGAGGGACCTTCCTCGGCCTCAAGGCCTTCGACTACGCCCACCTCGTCGGCGGCGGAATCACGATCGGGTCGAGCCTCTTCGGGGCGTGCTACTTCACCCTGACCGGGTTCCACGGGCTCCACGTCCTCGGCGGCCTCGTCACCCTCGTCTCGCTCCTCCTCTTCTCGCGGCGGCCCGCCTTCGCCCGGCGGATCGCGTGGATCGAGAACGCGGGCCTGTACTGGCACTTCGTCGACGTCGTCTGGATCGTCCTCTTCGCCATCCTGGTCCTCCTGTGAACGCGGCCACCGGCACCGCCCGCTTGATGCGCCCCGCCGTCGTCTACGGCTGGCTCGCGGTCCTGACCGCCTTCGAGCTGGCGGTCGTCCGCGTTCCCCTCGGCCGCGGCGCGACCGCCTCCCTCCTCGTCGGCAGCGCCCTCGCGAAGGCGGCGCTCGTCGTCCTCCACTTCATGCACCTGCGGATCGAGGGGCGGATCCTGCGCGCGATCGCGCTCCTCCCCCTCCTCCTCGTCGTCGCCTTCGTCGTCGCCCTGATCCCCGACATCGGGGCGCGGCGGTGAGCGTCCTCTCCCTCCTCCTCGGCGTCGCCCAGTGCGCGCTGTGCCGGGAGGTCTACCGGACGGGCGCAGGGGAGGGGCTCGTGCGGGGGATCCGCTGGTCTTGGCTCCTCCTCGTCGTGCCGTTCCTCGCCGCGATGGGGGGGGTCGCCGCCCTCCTCTTCCAGGCGTTCCGGCGCCGCGACGGGTCCTGACGGATCGCCCGGGCGTGCGGGATAGAATCGCGCCCCGGCGTGGCCTCCACCCCGCGCGAGTCCTACGAGAGCCCGCTCGTCGCCCGGTACGCGAGCCGGGAGATGGTCCGCCTCTTCTCGGCGGACAGGCGCATCCGGACCTGGCGGCGGCTCTGGATCGCCCTCGCCGAGGCGCAGCGGGATCTCGGCCTCCCCATCGCCGAGGAGCAGGTCGCGGAGCTGCGCGCGCACGAGGGGGACATCGACTTCGACTTCGCGGAGAGGAAGGAGAAGGAGCTGCGCCACGACGTCATGGCGCACATCCACGCCTTCGGCGCGGTCTGCCCGAAGGCGAGGCCGATCCTCCACCTCGGGGCGACCTCGACCTACGTCACCGACAACGCCGACCTGATCCTGCTCCGGGAGGCGCTCCACCTCCTGCGGGACCGCCTCGTCCAGGGGCTCGAGCCCCTCGCCGCCTTCGCCCGGAAGTGGAAGGACCTCCCCGTCCTCGGGTTCACGCACTTCCAGCCCGCCCAGTGCACCACGCTCGGCAAGCGCGCCTGCCTCTGGGCCCAGGACCTCGCGATGGACCTCGCGGAGATCGAGCGGGCGGCCGCCGACCTGCGCTTCCTCGGCGTCAAGGGGACGACCGGGACCCAGGCCTCCTTCCTCCGGCTCTTCAAGGGGGACGAGGGGAAGGTCCGCGACCTCGACCGCAGGGTCACCGAGAAGCTCGGCTTCGCCTCGGCCTTCGCCGTCACGGGGCAGACCTATCCGCGGAAGGTCGACTTCCGCGTCCTCGCCGTCGTCTGCGGCGTCGGCCCGTCCGCCTCGAAGTTCGCCACGGACGTGCGCCTCCTGATGCACCGCGGCGAGGTCGACGAGCCGATCGAGGAGGGGCAGGTCGGATCCTCGGCGATGGCCTACAAGCGCAACCCCGTCCGCTCGGAGCGGATCTGCTCCCTCTCCCGCTACCTCGTCTCCCTCCTCCCGAACGCCGCCGAGACGGCGGCGAACCAGTGGCTCGAGCGCTCCCTCGACGACTCGGCGAACCGCCGGATCGTCCTGCCGGACGCGTTCCTCGCGGCGGACGCGATCCTCCTCCTCCTCGCCGACGTCGCCTCCGGCCTCGCGGTCTATCCGGGCCGGATCGCGGCGAACCTCGCGACGGAGCTCCCCTTCCTCGCCACGGAGGACCTCCTCATGGACGCGGTCTCCGCGGGCGGGGACCGCCAGGCGCTCCACGAGCGGATCCGCGTCCATGCCCACGACGTCGCGCGGGCGCTGCGGGAGGGGGCGGGGAAGAACGATCTCCTGGACCGGCTCCGCGCGGATCCCGCCTTCGCGAAGGTGCGCGACCGGATCGACGGCGCCGCCGACGCGACGCGCCTGGTGGGACGCGCCCCCGCGCAGGTCGAGGAGTTCCTGCGGGGCGAGGTCGACCCCCTGCTCCGCCGCCTCCGCCCCTCCGTGCCCCGCGCCGAAGTCCGGGTCTAGACCGCGCCCTTGTTCGCCCTCTCGAACGTCTGGTTCGGGTCGCGGATCCGCCGGGCCTCCGAGCAGGTCGAGGCGACCGCCTCCCTCTCCTTCGAGGGGATCGCTTTCGGCCGGATGGACCCCGTCCCCTCCTTCGGCGGCGTCGAGGAGTCGCTCGCCCGGACCGGCGTCCGCGTCGCCCTCCTCGAGGCGGGGTGCCTCACGGCGGATTCCGCGCGGCGCGAGGTCCTCTCCCGACTCGCGGACGCCGACGCCGGGGCCCGGGAGCGGGCGGTGGGCGAGGTGCTGCGCCACATCGAGCTCGCGCGCGCGGTTCGCTGCCCCACGGTCTCCCTCCCCGCCGGCAGCGTCCGCCTTCCCGGCCTCCGCGAACGGGTCGAGCGGCTGGGCGACGTCTCCGCCCTCGCATCGGCCAGCCCGGGGCGTCGCGACGCCGTGACCGGGATCGCGACGGACGCCGCCCGGGGCCGGGCCGCCGCCCTCGAGCGGCTGTGCCGCTCCTTGCACGCGATCTCGGCGCGGGAGCCCGGCGCGCTCCTCTGTCTCGAGACCCCGAGCGCGCCCGACGCCGTTCTCGATCCCGAGGGGGCGGCCCACGTCTTCGAGGCGCTCCCCGGCCGGCGGCTCGGCTATCTCCACGACACCGCGAGCGCGCACCTCCTCGATCGCCTCGGGATCGCCCCGGCCGGCGCGTGGCTCGAGCGTCTCGTCGACCGCCTCGCCGCGGCGCGTCTCCACGACCTCGCCGCAGGCGAGTCCGGCCGGCCGCCCGGGTGCGGCGAGGTCGACTTCCGCCTCGTCGCCGGATACGTCCGGCGGGGCGTCCCTCGGGTGCTCGTCCTCGACCCGCAGCTCGAACGAACCGCGGTCCACGAGGGGCTGCGGTATCTTCGGAAACAAGGTTTCTGACCCCCCATGCCCGAGCGGGTGCCCGCAGCGCCGTCGGGGTCGCGCCCCGACCCGCGCCGCCTCCCCGGGATCTTCCGCGGGAAACGACGGGTCCTCGTCCTCACCCACCGCAACCCCGATCCCGACGCGCTCGGGGCGGCCGTCGGGCTCATGCACCTGCTGCGGGAGGGGGCGGGGGTCGAGACGGTCCTCGCGATGAACGGGGCGATCTTCCGCGCCGAGAACCGGGAGATGGTCGAGCGGCTCGAGATCCCGCTCGTCCCCTTCAACACGATCGACCGCTCGGGGTTCGGCGCGGCGGCGATGGTCGACACGCAGCCGGGCTTCGGCCACACGGTCACCCCCCCCGACGTCCCCCTCCTCGCCGTCATCGACCACCACGTCCCGCCGGGCGGGGAGCTGCCGACGGTCCCCTTCTACGACATCCGGACGGAGTACGGCGCCACCTCGACCCTCGTCTACGAGTACCTCCGCGCGATTCCCCTGCCGATCCCCATCCGGATCGCGACCGCCCTCTTCTGCGGCGTGCGCTTCGACACGGCCGACCTCGAGCGCAACGCCTCGGCGGCCGACGCGCGCGCCTACGACGAGCTCCTCCCCGTCTCGGATCGCCGGATGCTCGCGCGGATCAAGAACCCGAACCTCCCCCCCGAGTACTTCCGCGAGCTGCGCCGGGCGCTCGGCATCGCCCGCTCCCACGGCGGCGTCGTCCTCGCCTTCCTCGGAAAGCTCTCGAACCCCGACATGGTCTCCGAGGTGGCCGACCTCCTCCTGCGCTACCGCGGGACGAAGTGGACCCTCGCCGGCGGCCACCACGAGGGGACCTACTACGTCTCCCTGCGCATCGACGCCCCGGGGACGGACGCCTACCCGATGATCCGGCAGATCCTCGATGGCGAGGGGACGTTCGGCGGGCACGGGCGCATCGCCGGGGCGAGGATCCCGGTCGCGGACAAGAAGGCGCGCGAGATCCACGCGCTCCAGCGGCGCATCCGCGAGCGGGCCCTCGCTCTCGCGGGCGAGACGCGAACCCGGGTCGAGCGGATCGGATGAGCCCGCCCGTCGCCCTCTCGATCGCCGGGATCGACCCGACGGGAGGGGCGGGGCTCCTCGCGGACGTCCGGGTCATCCTCCGCCACGGGGTCCGCCCGGCGGGGGTCCCCTCGGCCTGGACGGTCCAGGACACCAAGGGGGTCCAGGACTTCGGCCCGATCGGGTGGCGCGCGGTGCGGGAGGCGATCCGCGCGATCTGCGCGGACCTCAAGCCCGCGGCGGCGAAGACGGGGCTCCTCCCCGACGCGGAGACCGTCGAGGCGGTGGCGGTCGCTCTCCCGAAGGAGATCCCCCTGGTCGTCGATCCGGTCCTCGCCTCGACCGGAGGCGTGGCCTTCCTCGACGCCCGCGGCATCGCCGCGTTGCGGAAGACCCTCCTTCCCCGCGCCGCGCTCGTGACTCCGAACCTCGCCGAGGCTGCCAAACTGGCCGAACTCGACCCACGTGGGTCGCCCACGATCCGGGACTTCGTCCAGGCGATCCTCGAGACCGGATGTCGAGCGGTCCTCGTCAAGGGTGGCCACGCCTCTGGGCCGGAGGCGAGCGACCTTCTCTTCGATGCGGCGGGGGAGGAGGAGTTCTCTCTGCCCCGGATCGCCGGGTCGACCCCGCACGGCACGGGCTGCGCCTTCTCGGCCGCGATCGCCGCTCGGCTCGCGCGCGGGGAGGACCTGCACGAGGCCGTCCGCGGCGCGAAGGCGCTCGTCCACGCGATGATCGCCGCGGCAGATCGGTCGGGCCCGGGTCGGCCGACCCTTGGGTTCGACACCTTGGAAGAATAAGGGTCGCCGAGTCGAGGACCGCGGAGAAGCGGGCGCTACGGCGCCCAGCGGCTGAAGAATAGGAAGTCGATCAGCGCGTGGCTCGGCGCGCAGGGCCAGAGACTCCGCCCGTACTCGCGCAAGAGGCCGAAGAGTATTCCGAAGAGGAGGAGCGGCGGCCACCCGACCAGCGGGCGGAAGTGGACGAACGCGAAGCCGAGGATCGTGAGGGCGTGGGCGATGCCACGGGGGAGGACTCCGCGGAGCCCTTCGAGGACGACTCCCCGGAACCCCAGCTCCTCGAAGAGCCCGAGGGCGAGGCAGAACGGCCAGAGCTCCGCGCGACCCCGCGTCGAGCCGGGCGGCGGAAACCAGGCGTGGAGGATGTGGACGTCGTAGAGCTCCGTGGCGGCGACCGTCACGAAGACCCCTGCGAAGGCCGCCGCCCACGCCTCGAGGCGACCCGGTCCAAGCAAGGGCGCGAGACGGCGCCGGCACGCGAGGGCGAGCACGGATATCACGGCCCAGCCAGGAAGGCTGGTCCGGAGGAGGTCCTCGGAGGGAGTCGACGGCTGGACCAGGAGCTTGGGGATGAGGGCGCTCGAGATGACAACGGCGCAGGCGGCGAGCAGGCCTTGCGCGTTCCCCGGGGCCGAGGATGGCCAGCCAGGCCGCGTCGCGCCTTCCAGGGGAGACCCCTCCGAGAGGGATCCGGCCGGAGCGACCTTCACTTCGTCCTCCCATCTCCCCGGCCGCAGCGAACCTTGAGGAACAGCGCCCACCTCGCCTCCGGCCCCGTGACCTCCGTGGACGGGATCTCGGACGATTCCGCCCGCACGATGGTCCAGGCCCAGAGCAGGTGCTCGCCTTCCCGATCCGTCTCGAGCCGGCCCGCGCGGAGTTCATGCATGAACTCGTACCCATCCCGGGGCTCGACGACGGGCTTCTCGATCCGATGGTCGAACATCGGGATCTGATGCGGTCCGATCCACACGCCGTGGGAGGCGAACGATTCCTCCAGGAGTCCCCTCAGCCGATAGGTCGGCACCTCCGCATCCGTCGACTCCTTCCGGAGACTGAAGTGGAACTTCAGCCGGAGGTCCGAAGCGTAGCTCCGCGGGTGCCAGGCCGGCTCCCGGACCAGTCGCCCGGTCTCCCAGACCTCGAAGTCGATCGAGACCCAGGACTTCGGCCCCCGATACCCCATCTCGAACGCGCCCGCGCGGACGATGTCGAAGTGCCAGAGAGGGTTCATGACTTCGCTCGTGAAGAGCGGGTGGGGGCGGATCGTCAGGACTCCGTCCGGGCCGCCCGGGTACACGGATGGCCCCCACAGGACGAACGCGGCGGCCACCGTCCCGACGGCGAGGAAGCCAAGGATGACCGTCGCGCGGCGCAGGCGGCGTGCATCCCCGGCCCCACGCGGTTCTCCGGCGGGAGTGCCAGCCGACCCCTCGGCCCGGATCGCCGGAGCGTCGACCCCTTCGTCCACGGATCCACTCCCGAGCTCTGGGCTCGGCTCGTCCGCGCAGCCCGGGGATCATCGCGTCGCCGCGGTCGAGCGTCCACGCACCCCGGAGTCTCCGTCCGACGCCGCATGGCACGGGCTGCGCCCTCTCGGCCGCGATCGCCGCCCAGCTCGCGCACCGGCGACCCGGGACCTCGCGAGCAGCCGCCCGCGAGGGGGTCTCCGACCGAGTCGACATTCCCATGCGACCCTGGCATGTTTCGTCGCATGCGAACGACGGTCCGGCTCGACCCGGAACTCCTCGCGGCCGCCAACGTGCACGCCGCGAAGACCGGGCGCACCCTCGCGGCCCTCCTCGAGGACGCCCTCCGGGCCTTCCTGACCCGCGAGCGGAGGCGCCGCGCGAAGGTAGTCCGCAGCCTACCGACCTGGGGCAAAGGGGGGGTCCTCCCCGGGATCGATCTCGACAACGGCGCCGATCTCCTCGCCGTGGTCGAACGGACGGATGGCGCCCGTCGACGTGCTCGTGCACGCCCGGGGCGAAGGCGGGGTTGACCGCGCCCCGGCGGGAGAGGAGCGCCCGCCGCCTACTCCCCGATCCGGGCCAGGGCGCCCGGGGACGTGTACAGGCGCTCGATGAGTTCGGCGTACCGGCTCGCGACGGTGCTGCGGCGAAGCTTGAGGGTCGCCGTCATCGTCCCCGTGGCGGTGCAGAAGGACTCCCGGAGCACCGCGAAGCGCGCCGGCTTCTCCCAGGGCCGGAAACCCGCCTCCCGCGTGATCAGGCGGTCGATCTCGGCGCGGTAGAGCGCGCGGACCCCGTCGTCCTCGATGTCGGGGCCGGGCACCTCGGTCTGCAGGCCGGGAAACTCCTTCCGGAGCCTCTCCAGATTCGGCACGACGAGGACGGCGAGCTGCTTGCGGTCCTGCCCGACGACCGCCGCGCACTCGACGAAGGGCGAGGCGCGCAGCGCCGTCTCGATCGGCTCGGGCTCCACGTTCTCTCCCCCGAGGAGGACGATCGTGTCCTTCACCCGGCCGCGCAGCGCGAGGTAGCCGTCGGCGTCGTGGAGGCCGAGGTCGCCGGTGTCGAACCACCCCTCGCGATCGATCGCGCGGGCGGTCGCCTCGGGGTTGTGCCAGTAGCCGCGCGTGACCTGGGGGCCACGCACGAGGATCCGGCCGACCTCGCCGCGCTGCAGGTCGCGCCCCTCCTCGTCGATGATGCGAACCTCGGTCCCCGGCACCGGTCGGCCGAGCGTCCCCTTCCGATGCTCGCCGGGCCCCGCGACGGAGATGACGGGGGAGGTCTCCGTCAGGCCGTAGCCGTTGAGGAACGGGACGCCGAGCGTCTCGAAGAACTGCTCGACTTGGCCGCAGAGGGACGCCCCCCCGCTCACGGCGAGCCGCAGGCCGCCGGCCGCCTTGCGGCGCACCTTGGGGTAGAGGACCGCTCGGCCGAGCGCGTGCAGGGCGAGGGCGGGGAGGCGAGCGAGGGCCGGCGTCGAGGGATCGCCGACCCTCGCGCTCGCCCGGAGACAGGCGCGGAGGAGGTTCCGCCGGTTCGGCGGGAGCTTCTCGATCGCCGCATCGACGGCTTCGACGATCGCCTCCCACACGCGCGGCACGGCGGCGAGGAAGGTCGGCCGGCCCGAGGCGAGGTCGTCGCGCAGGGACCGCCGGTCCGAGTAGAGGATCGAGGCGCCCCGGTCGATCCCGGCGTACTCGATCGTGCGCTCGAACATGTGCCAGAGCGGCAGGATCGAGAGGAGGACGTCGCTCGGCTCGAACCGGAAGAGCCCCGGGAAGACGGCGAGGTTCGCCAGCACGTTGCCGTGGGAGAGCATCACCCCCTTCGGATCCGCCGTCGTCCCCGAGGTGTACACGACCGTGAGGAGGTCCTCCGGGCGGACCCGGGCCTCCTCCGCCGAGCGATCGGGGGCGGGGCGTCCGGTCAGGTCTCCGAACCGGTGGACGTCGAGGCCGGTGAGTTCGGGGAGGGGCTCTCCGTCGAACACGACCACCCTGCGGAGGTCGGGGGGTCGATCCGACCCGGAGAAGAGCTCGCGCGCCCTCTCGGCCCGATCGACGAAGGCGAGCTTCGCGCCGGAGTGGCGCAGCACGAACCGGATCTCCGCCGGAGGGGACTCTCCCCCGCGCGGGACGTCGGGGAGTCCGAGGCGCGCGCAGGCGAAGTCGGCGGCGAGCCACTCCCAGCGGTTCTCGCTGACGAGCCCGACCCGGTCTCCCTTCCGCAGGCCCAGGCCGTGGAGCGCGCCAGCGACGCGGCGGGAGGCCTCCTCCAGCTCGCGGAAGGTGACCGACACCTCCTCGCGAGGGGAGCGGCGGAGGAGGACGGGCCGGTCCGGGAAACGCGCGGCGCTGCGGGCCAGGACCTCGGCCAGCGTGCGCGGAGGCGAGTCCACGAGGGCGATCATAGCCAACTCGCTGCGGGCTACACTCCACGGGGCGTGCCGGCGAAACTCCCCGTTTCGCCGGAACGCCCGCCGTGCCCCTCTCCCCCGAGAAACCGAAGGTCCTCCCGAGCCCGATGCCCCCAGCCGCCGCCGCAGGGGCCGGGGCGCCCCTCCTGTTCCTCACCGAGCGGTTCCTCCCGGAACCGGGCGGGACGATCCGGTGGTTCGAGACCCTCTGCCGGCGCTACGGGGACGGGCCGGTCACGGTGCTCGCGAGGCGCACGGAGGGGTGCGAGGAGATCGATCGCGCGCTCCCGTTCCGGGTCGGGCGCGTGAAGTTCCGCACCTATCCGTTCCTCCGCCCGGAATCGCTCGTCAACTACGTGCGACTCCGCGCGCGGGCGGCGCGGATCGTGCGGGAGGAGAGGCCCGCGGTCGTCGCCGCCGCCCGCGCCGTCCCCGAAGGGCTCGTCGCCCTTCTCCTGCGCCGCCGGTACGGGATCCCCTACGTCGTCTTCGCCCACGGGGAGGAGATCAGCGTCCCCGTCGCGGAGCGCCGCCGCCACGGGACGAGGATCCTGAAGATCCACGCGATGCGGCGCGTCTACGCGGAGGCGGAGCGCGTCGTCGCGAACAGCGCGTACGCGGCGGGGCTGCTCCGCGCGTTCGGCCACGAATCGGGGAACATCGTCGTCCATCACCCCGGCGTCGACGCCGGGCGATTCCGTCCCGACGGCCCCGACCTTCGTCGCGAGCTCGGCCTCGAGGGCCGCAAGGTCCTCCTCACCGTCGGCGCATTGATGAAGCGGAAGGGGCAGGCGTCCGTCGTGGCGGCGATGCCGGCGCTCCTGCGGCGCGTCCCCGAGGCCGTCTACGTCGTCGCGGGCGCGGGCCCGGACGAGGGCGCGATCCGGGAGGCGGTGCGCGAGAGGGGGATCGAGTCCTCGGTCCGGCTCCTCGGCCGCGTTCCCGACGAGCGCCTCCCCTCCCTCTACCGGAGCGCGGACGTCTTCGTCCTCGCGAACCGCCGCCCGCCCGACGGCGACCTCGAGGGGTTCGGGATCGTCTACCTCGAGGCGGCCGCGAGCGGCCTGCCCATCGTCGCCGGCGTCCCCGGAGGGAACGGCGAGGCGTTCGTCGAGGGGAAGACGGCGCTGCGCGCGAATCCGGAGGTTCCGGCCCACCTCGCCGAGGTCCTCGGCGGAGTCCTCGCCGACTCGGGTCGTGCGCGGAAGCTCGGAGAGGAGGGACGCGCCTTCGTCCGGGGGGCGTTCGAGTGGGACCGCCTCGTCGTCGACTTCCGCCGGATCCTCGGCGAGGTCCGCGCGACGGAGCGCCCCGCGCCGGCGCCGCCGGAGCCCTGCCCCTGCTGCGGCTCGGCCCAGGAGGGGAAGAGATCGAGCCTCCGGGGACGCGCGGTGAGGACTTGCGCGGAGTGCGACTTCGGCGCGGTCGGGCCGGCGCCCGAGGGGGCGGGGGGCGGCATCGGCGATCCTCTTCTCGGTGCCCGGGACCCGGTCGCCTACCTCCGAGGGAAGCTCGAGTCCCTCGCCTCCGGAGCCGAACTCCGGATCGACGGGATCCCCAACTCCCGAGCGCTCCGCTCCGGCTTCCTTCCGCCGCGCGCGGTCGCGCTCGCCCCGGGAACGAGAGCTCTCTTCAGCCCCCGCAGCCTTCGATTCGCCCTTCGGCGGGCGGGGTTCGCCGACGTCGACGTCCGCTCGCGAGGCGGCGAGCCGGGGCGCTTCGTGCGCCGCTGGATCCCGATCCTCGACGCGCGGGACGGTCTCGAGGAGTTCTTCCGCGGGGATCCCGCGACCCGCGAAGGAGTGCGGCCCGGGGCGCCCGTCCCTCGCTCCCTCCTCGGCCGCCTCGCGGACGCCTTCGGGCTCGGCCCGGTCCTCTTCGCGCGCGCCCGCCGGCCCTGACGGGAGACTGCCCAAGTCCAGAGACGATCCCGTTCCGCGGCCCCTTGCCGCGTATCGTCCCCTGCCTCGCCGGCGGCGCCGCATGGAAGGTCTGCGCCGAACCTGTTTCGAGGCGGGAGCTCGCGTCCGAGCCCGGCTCCCTCCGGTCAGCCCGATTCTTGGACGTGGCCTGCAGCGTATCTCCCGAGGCCTTCGGATCCCTCGTAAGGCGCCGCATCGGAGGCCCTCGGCATGCCCGCCGAGGTCCCTGTCGGATTAGCGTCTGCGCCGCCGAGGTCTCGACGGTCGTCGGATGGGGGAACCTGCGGGTCGGGCGCCTTCGTGGACGGCGGATCCTCGACCCGGTCTTCGGAGGAGAGATCTCGGGGAGGCCTTCCAACTTCACTCCCGCAGGGCGACACAGAATAGACTTCTTGTTGCGTGAGCTCGGAAACAAGCCCTCTCTGGGGCGCCACGACCGATTTGGAGGGGAGAGGGGCGGCCCGCCCCGCGAGGGGGGGAAGTGGATCTTGACAACCCCCCGGCGGGGAGGTGGCATGCGGTCGCGACATCGTTTCGTTAGGGAGGTTCGTGATGAAGCGATCGCTGATGCTCGCTCCGATGCTCGCTGTCGTCGTCGGTGCCTCGTCGATGCCCCCGCTGGTTCCTCTCTTCGACACGACGGGGGGACCCACCGGGGGACGAGTAGGGGTGATAAGTGTGGACATCGCCCCGGGGGGGGGATCGACGGGAACCGAGTTGGTCAGCGGGGAAACCATGACGGCTCACTTCGGCGTCCCTAACGGCTGGACCCCCATCGCGGAGACATCCGGCCTCCCGTCGAATAATCGGGGCTTCGGTCGACCGGACGGGAACGCGAACTTCGTGATCGCGGCGAATGGTGAGAACGGGGGGGAGACCGGGGGGGTGTTCAGGACTCAGAACTTCCTGAGTCCCCCGACCTCCCCGGGGACCTGGGTCGAGCTGACGTCCGGACTTCCCGTCAAGAAGCCGAACAAGAACTACCGAGCGGCCGCGGTGGAGAGTGTGGCGAATCCCATGATCGCGCACGTCGGGCACGTCGAGCATGGGGTCTACTCGACCGCGAACGGTGGCAACACCTGGACGCAGACGTTGCCGAACGTTTCCGTGAGGGCGCTCGCGGTCGATCCCACGAACGGCCAGATCGCATTCGCGGCGACGAGCGCGGGCACCTACAGGACCGCGAACGGAGGGGGCGCGTGGACCTCGGTCGATCCTGGACCCGCGACGGTCGACGTCGAGATCGACCCGACCAGCCCTTCAACGGTGTATGCGGTCAGATCGACCACCGTGCGCTTCAGCACGAACGGTGGGGCCAGCTGGGGTTCGAGTCCTCCGCCCGGCACCGGCTACGACCTGAGGGCCATCACTCGCCCGCATCCCCTCTCGCCGAACTGGCTCTACGTCTGCGGTGCGGCGACCGCTGCCGGTCCAGCCGGTACGCTGGATGGAGACGGGGTCATCTACCAGGCGACCTGGACTGGTCCTCTCCCTCCCGGCGGCCCACCGTGGTCCGCGAACCTTGCCACCTACGGGACTCCCGTGTACCAGGCCCCCGGCCCGTTCCCGCGGCACAATCCGTTCATCGCCGTCTCGTTCGAAGGAGCGAACCCCGGCTGGCTCCTCGTCGGGCTCGACGGGGGCGGTTTCTACTGGAGCTCGAATGCCCTCACCGTCTCCCCGCCCCCGACGTTCAGCGAGGCGAATACGAAGAGCCCGTTGGCTCCTCCCACAGACACGCCCCTCATCGGGACGGAGATCCGGGAACTCGCCGCGCAGCCTGTGTCGGTTCTCACACCGACGAAGCTGTTCGCGGGCGGGGATTCGCGGACCCTATGGTTCCGAGATCCGAACCCTCCTGGTCCTCTTCCGGCCTGGCAGGAGAACTGGAAGGAGCCGCGGATCGTCCCGATGCTCCCCGCCGGCTCGGGGGGGTGGGGATGGCACGCGATCACCTCGGTCGCCTTCGATGAGAGGGCGACTCCGGATCGAGTCTACGTGGGGGACGGGATCCGGGTTCAGTACACTACGGACGACGGCATGACATGGATCCTGCTGGGTCAGACGTTCGGAGGGGAGGTCACCGAGATCGCGGTGGCTCCGGAGATCGCAGGCGGTCAACCGAACGCCACCCTCCTCGTCGCAACCACGGTCGGCGTCTACCGCTCGACGGACGGCGGCAGTACCTTCTCCGCCCCGACCGGCCCCCCGAACGTCGTCAACTTCACCTTCGACCGGAACTACACCGCAGCGGCGAATCACTCCGTCTTCGCCGCCGTCGAGGGCGCCGCGGGGGGGTTCTTCCGCTCGCTCGATCCGAGCGACGGCGCCACGTGGTCGGGTGCCATGAATACCGGGCTGCCCGCGAATCCGGGGCTCACCATCATCGGCCACAAGGGCGGGCAGACGCTCTTCGCGGGGTCCGGCAAGGGGAATCTGGAAGGCGTTTTCATCTCGGATAACCAGGGGGCGAACTGGAGGATCACTACCCCGCTCGGCGGCACGCTCGCGAGAGTCTTCGGGCTGGTGGTGGCGACGGTGGGTCCGAATGAAGTCGTCTTCGCTTCGACCCGGGGAGGCGTCGTGCGCAGCCAGGACGACGGGGCGACGTGGACAGGCTACGGTGGACTCGTGAACTCGCGTTGCGGGCCCCTGCGCTTGGCCTTCTTCGACGGCTCGGTGAAGCTCCTCGTCGGCACTGAGGGGCACGGGGTCGAGGCTGGGATTGTGAACTAGTCCCGTGTTCAGGACACGCCGATCCGTCCCGCAGCCCGGCGAGCTTTCGCCGCCGCGATCTCTGCAGGGAGCGTGCCGGTGCCTCCGGCCACTCGCCCTGGTCTTGCTGGCCGTCGGGGCGGCGCGCGGTCAGAGCCTCCTTCAGTCGATCCCTCCCTTTCCGACGACCGGTACGAGCCAGTGGACTCAGGCAGTCTCGGGATTCTGCGTGCTGGGAGACGTGAATGGGGACGGCGTTCCCGACTTCGCGACGGGGCATCCCATGGCGCTGGGTTCCGGGGCCGTGCGGGTTTACGCCGGCGGGACCGGGGCGCTCCTCGGAGAGAGGACGAACTCCTCGCTCGGGACGAACCAGACGGGGCTGGGCGAAACCCTGGAAACGCTAGGGGACGTGGACGGGGACGGGATCCCCGAGTTTCTCGCGGGGCTCTCGAACTCCGGTGCACCGGGCCAGGTCGTCGTCCTTTCCCCCGCCGGCATGAGCCTCCTGCTTCTGATCACGGGCTCCCAGACTGCGGATTTGTTCGGTCTGGGGCTCTGCGGTCACACGGATGTCGACGGCGACGGCGTGCCCGATCCCGTGATCGGGGCTCCGTCGGCCGATCCCGGCGGGCTCATCTCTGCCGGCGAGGCGTGGGTCGTCGACGTTTTCACCGGATCCCCATTGCTCTACGTCCCCGGGGGTGCCACTGGTGATGTGCTCGGGGCGCGCTTCGCCGCGATGGGAGATCTCGATGGGGATGGGAAGGACGACTTCGCCCTGGATCACTTCATCTATCCCTGGGAGGCGGTCGTCATCTCTGGCGGGACGGGCCTGCCGCTCTACTCGATCAACGGCCCCGGTTTCGTCGGCTGGGACATCGCCTCGGTCGGGGACCTCGACTTCGACGGCGCAAGGGAGCTGGTCACGAGGTCAGCGAATGGAGGGCTGGGGGGGATCACCGTGTTCTCGTGGGGGAGCCCCATCCTGACCTACACGACGCCGGCCCTCACGAACCTGGTGAACTTCGGGCTAACGATCGCCTCCGCCGGCGACGTGGACGGGGATGGGTTCGAAGACATCGTCGTGGGCGCGGATGGATCGTTCCCTCCGACCGGAGGGCAGCTTTACTACGGCGCGGTCGTCGTCGTGTCGGGAGCGACGGGGAACGCGCTCGTCCAGCTCAACGGTCCCTATTTCGGAGGAATGATGGGGCGCCTGGTCCGAGGCGCCGGTGATCTGAACGGGGACGGGCTCGCCGATTTCGCGACCAACAACCTCGGTCGGGTCGAGATCTGGAGCATGGTTCCGACAGGCGTCTCCATCGACGGGCAGGCGTGCACAGGCGCAAGCGGACTGGCGCCCGCGATCGGGATCACGGGATCGCCTGTCCTCGGCGGATCGGTAACGGTGAACCTGTCCCGGGTTCCCGCGCCGGGTCCCGCGCTGCTGTTGTTCGGCCCGCCGCTGAACTCCTGGGGCGGGATTCCGCTGCCGGTGGATCTCGCCGTGTTCGGGCTTCCGGGGTGCTTCCTCTCGGTCCCCCTGCTCGACGTCGTCCCGGCCTCGGTCACGCCGCGGCCAGGGCCCTCGGTTGGAGGGAGCGCGGTGAACATGACGATCCCGGTCGATCCCTCCCTCACTGGAGCGTCCGTCGCCTTCCAGTGGTACGCGCCCGACCCTGGGCCCGGTGCGTTCCCCGGAGTGACGACTCGTCGCCTCGTCGCCACGATCCTGTAGTTGCGCCAGGGCCTTCGAGTCCGAGGCCCGGCCTAGCAAGGCCGCGCGCGGGGCCTGGGCGCCCCCGAAGACCGCGCGCCTCGAACTCTACAGATGACGTTATTCTCGCGTGCGTGCCGGGGAGGAGACCGGCCCCATGGGGTCCGCCGGGGCGAGCGGGAAGGCGCCGATCGACCATTGTCCTGCGTGAGCCGGGAGAGAAGGCCTCTACGGGGTTCTAGGATCGACGATCGGAGGCGGGCGTGACCATGAGTGTGGCGGCGGGGAGTGGCGCGCGGACGAGTGCTGGGGCAGCCTCGAACCGCCGCTCGGCGCGAGCTGCCGATGAACCTCAGCGACGCCCGACGCGGTCAGTCTCGGGCGCCGGGCGTCGCGGGAGCGCCCTCGGCGAGCCGCCGGAGGTAGGCGATCGCCTTCTCCTCCGACTCCGGGACGGCGAGGAGGCGGCTCACCGCCTCGCGCGGCCGCTCGAAGGCCT
Source organism: Planctomycetota bacterium (assembly GCA_022616055.1). GTDB lineage: Bacteria > Planctomycetota > UBA1135 > UBA1135 > JAKEFM01 > JAKEFM01. The sequence goes on along the minus strand of JAKEFM010000246.1, from coordinate 41,738 downwards.
CGGCGGCCGCGAAGGCGAGAGGGCGGTGGCGCGCGAAGGTGTGCTGCCGCGTGAGGAAGGCGTTGTTGAGGTCGTCCCGCTCGAAGCCCCAGCCATCCTCCGCGACGAGGGCCGCGAACCGTCCCCGGGCCTCCTCGAGGGCGTCGCGGCGGAGCCGGTCCCGCCGGACGGGGTCGGCGGGGAGGGTCGCGTAGAGGAGGGCGAGCCCCTGGTACACCTCCTCGACGAAGGCGCAGAGCCGGTCGTACCGCGCCCGGGAGCGCCGGGCGGAGCGCAGCTGCGGCGAGTCGGGTCCGAACCGCTCCTCGAGGTACGCCTCGCAGCCGATCGACGCGATCGCGTCGGCGAGGGGCTCCTCGACCGTCAGGTCGCACCGCAGCCCGACATGCGCGTTCTCGTGGAGGACGACGTAGACCCGGCGCGGCAGCGACGCGTCGAGGAGCGCGCGCGTGACCGGGCACGACCCCTCCGCGGTCGCCTCCACGCTCTCGACCCGGACGTCCTCCCCGCGGGCCCGGGCGACGTCCGCCGCCTTCTCGACGACCGCGAGGTCGGAGGAGTGCGTCCGGTAGATCTCGTTGTAGTGGCGGCGCAGCTCGAACGGGGGGCAGGCGTAGAGGATGTGGATCGCCCCGAGCGCCCGATCCACCCGGCGGAAGTGGGGCGTCGGGGGGAGCCCGATGCGCTCGCCGAAGGCGACGATCTCCGAGACCTCCGAGGCGGCGTCGGCGGGCGCGGGTCGGGATTCCTGGATCGAGCCGGCTGCGCCGGGAAAGGAGATCGCCGCGAGGAAGAGGAGCGATCCGCGACTCATCCCGCCCCCTCTCCCTCGTAGCACGCGCGCGGCGGAACGCACGCCTTCGGATCCGCCGGCTCGTCGTCGGGGCCCGTCGGCCGCATCGTCCGCTGGCACCAGTAGGCGGCCGTGCGCCAGTGGCGCTGCGGGTCGGGCGCGGGTCGCGAGACCGGCGTGTACATCGTCTTCGTCCGGAGGCGGAGGCAGGCGGCTCCGGCCGGCGGGGAAGGGGCCTGGGGATCCGATGTCACGGCGGACCGATCGCCTCGAGGATCGTGTCCGAGAGGCAGGCGATCCCCATCGGAACCTTGAAGCCGTTCTCCGCGAGGGGGCGAGCCGCGGCGAACGCCCGCGACGCGGCATCCCGGACGGAGGCGGGATCGGGGACCTTCCCGAGCAGGGCCGCTTCGACCTCCCGGGCGCGGAGCGGGACGGGGGCGACAGCGCCGAGGGCGACGCGAAGGGAGGCGATCCGGCCCTTCTCGAGGCGGACGGCCGCGGCCGCGGAGACGAGCGGCCAGTCGAACGACTGCTTCTCGCGGACCTCGCGGTAGGCGCTCCGTCCGCGGCCGCCCGGAACCAGGAGGTGCGTGATCACGTCGCCGGCCGCCAAGGTGTTCTCGCGAGCGGGATCCGCCGGATCGTTCGCGAAGAACGACTCGACCTCCGACTCGCGCGCGCCGCGGGGTCCCTCGATCCGCAGGCGCGCGTCGAGCGCGATCAGGGCGGGAGCGAGGTTGCTCGCATGGACGGAGGGGCAGCGGCCGTAGGCGAGGATCGCGTGATATCGATTCCGACCCTCGAGGGCGGGGCAGAGATCGTCCCCCCGCTTGAGGCAGGGGAGGTCGCGGTGCCGGTAGTACCAGCAGCGCGTCTTCTGGACGAGGTTTCCGCCGGCGGTGGCGACGTTCCTGATCTGCGGGGTCGCCGCGTCGCCGGCGGCGCGCGCGAGCGCGGTCGCCCGCTCACGGATCAGGGGATCCTCGGCGATCCGGGCAAGGGTGACGAGCGCACCGATCCGGACCCCGTCAGGACCCGCCTCGATCCGGTCGAGGCCCGAGACGTCGCGGAACGAGACGAGGGTGTCCGGCGCGATCAACCTCTCCTTCAGGCGATCGAGGAGGTCGATGCCTCCCGCCTTCAGGACCGAACCCTCCTCCGCAAGCGCCGCCCGCGCCTCCTCGAGCGAGCGGGGGAGGACGACGGCGAAGGCTCTCATCGTCCACCCTCGGGCGAGGAGGGGGAGGAGAGCGCGGCGAGCACGCGGGCCGGCGTGATCGGGAGCTCCCGGATTCGCCCGCCGATCGCGTGCGAGACGGCGTTCCCGATCGCCGCCGCCGTAGGGATCACCGGCGGCTCGCCGAGGCCGAGGATTCCGCAGTCGTTCAACCCGGGGCGGATCTCGAAGGGGATCGCCTCGATCTCGGGCATGTCGAGGGAGCCCGCGATCTTGTAGGCGTCGAGATTGGGATTGAGCATCACCCCGAAGCGCCGGTCCATCACCCGCTCCTCGAAGAGGGCGAAGGAGAGGCCCTGGATCACCCCGCCGATCACCTGGCTCTCGAAGGTGAGCCGGTCGATCACGGTCCCCGCGTCCTGGATCGCGACGACCTTGAGGACGCGGGCAACACCCGTCGCGGTGTCGACCTCCACCTCGGCGAACTGGCACCCGGCGTTGTCCCCTCTCCATCCGTCGAAGTTCTTGCGGCGCTCCCCGGTGACCTCGATCGGCGTCGCGCCCAGGGTCGCGCAGGCCTCCTTCCAGGAGATCCCCTTCGAGGGATCGTCGCGGACGAAGACCCGGCCACCCCTCGACTCGAGGCCCTCGGGCCTCGCCCCGAGCCGGGAGGCGGCCTTCTCGAAGAGGGCGCGCTTCGCGCGGAAGGCGCCCTCGCGAACGGCCGGGCCGACGCTCGGGGCGGTCGTCGAGCCCCCGCTCGCGGGGCCGACGCCGAGGCTCGTGTCGCCGAGGCGGACGGCGATGCGGGCGGGCTCGACGCCGAGCTCCTCCGCGGCGATCACCGCCATCAACGTCCGGGTCCCCGTGCCGATGTCCTGGCAGCCGTTCCTGACCTCGACCGAGCCGTCGGGGTGGATCGCGACGCCGACCTGCACGCCCGTGTCCCCCGCGTTCCCCCAGGTCGAGGCGGCGCAGCCGAGGCCGCGACGCACGCGCCCCGCGCCCTCGTTGAGGACCCCCCGGCGGTGCCAGCCGATCCTCTCGGCGCCGATCCGCCACTGCTCTCGCCGGGCGGGGTGCCCATCGATCCTCGTCCGGAGCTCGAGCGGGTCCTTCCGGATCGCGGCGGCGACCTCGTCGAGCATCCCCTCGAGGGCGAAGGAGCCCTGCGGGTGGCCCGGAGCCCGCATCGCGCAGCCGGGCCCCGCGTGCGTGTAGACGTCGGCCTCCCATTTCCGGGTCACGCCGAGGTCGTAGATCATCGGGTTCGCGACGCCGGCCCCTCCGCCGATCCCGGCCGTCCCCCAGGTGCGCACCTCCCAGGCGGTGATCGTCCCGTCCTTCCGCGCGCCCACCTTCATCTTCTGGATCGAGTCGGGGCGATTGCCCGCGGCGAGGTGCTCCCCCTTGCGGTCGAGCATGAGCTTCACGGGGGCGCCCGCCTCGCGGGCGAGCTCGGCGGCGCAGACGCCCCAGAATCCCGCGCCGAACTTCGATCCGAAGCCCCCGCCGACATGCTCCGCGATCACGCGGACCTTCGAGGCGGGGATCCGGAAGTGCGAGGCGAGGTCCTCGCGGACGGAGAAGGTCCCCTGGGTCGAGGCCCAGACGGTCAGCTCCTCCCCCTCCCACTTCGCGACGAAGCCGTGCGTCTCGAGCGGGGCGTGGGTCTGGACCTGGGTGCGGTAGGTCGCCTCGAGGACGATCTCCGCCTCGGCGAACCCCTTCTCGACGTCCCCGTCGCCGTGGGGCCCGCTCGTGTCGACGTTCTGGCGCTTGGCGTGGACGCGGGGCGCTCCCTCCGCCATCGCCTCGTCGATCGTCGCGACGAAGGGACGGGTCTCGACCTTCACCCGGATCGTCTCGAGGGCGTCTTCGGCGACCTCGGGGGTCGCGGCCGCGACCGCGGCGACCTCGTCCCCCGCGAACTTGACCGTCTTCCCCTCGTAGGTCTTCACCGCGCGGACGCCGGGCATCGCCCGGGCCGCCGAGGCATCGATCGAGACGACCTTCGCGTGGGGGTGGGGCGAGCGCAGGACCGCGCCGTGGAGCATCCCCGGGAGGCTGACGTCGAAGGTGTACTTCGCGCGCCCGGTCGTCTTCGCGGGTCCGTCGACCCGGGGGACGGCGGTCCCGGCGACGGAGAGCTTGGTCGAGAGGTCCCAGGGCCGGGGGCGGTCGGGCTCGATCTCGACCTTCACCTCCATCGGCCGACCTTCGAAGCCGAAGGTCCCCTTGACCTCCTTGCGCCGGCGCATCAGCCCTTCCTCTCCCGCGCCGCGCGCAGCGCCGCCTCGAACACCTTCGGGTAGGTCCCGCAGCGGCAGAGGTTCCCGGCGCACGCCTCTCGGACCTGGGCGAGGGTCGGGTCGGGATGGCGGCGGAGGAGCGCGTAGATCGAGGTCACCATCCCCGGCGTGCAGAAGCCGCACTGGAGGGCGTCGGTCTCGCAGAACGCGCGCTGCGCGCGGTCGGGCGACTCGGGAGTCCCGATCCCCTCGATCGTGAGGAGGTCGCGCCCCTCGCAGTCGAGGGCGAGGACCATGCAGGCGTTCACGGGCCTCCCGTCGAGGAGGACCGTGCAGGCTCCGCACGCGCCGCGGTCGCAGACCTCCTTCGCTCCCGTGTGGTCGAGCCGCTCCCGCAGGACGTCGAGGAGGGTGAGGCGCGGCTCGACCTCGACGCGCGTGCGCTTCCCGTTGAGGGTGAAGGCGACGGACGTCGGACCCGGGCCGACCCTGCGGAGGGCGGGTGCCGCCCGGGCCGTTGGAGGCGTGGCGCAGCCCGGAGGGACCGCGGCGCCGGCCGCCGCGAGCCCGAGGCCCTTCAGGAGATCGCGCCGCGAGAGGTCGGGTGCACCCGAGGAGGACTTCCGGTTCCTTCGGGCACGCATGAGGGAGGGACATTTGACTCTCGGATCTCCTCCACGGAAAGCCCGGGGCCGGGTGCGCGTATCCCACGCACTGTACGGATTCGGATTCGCCCCTAGACTCGTCCCCCTAGAGTCGTCCTTGGTGGGCCCAGAGCCTCGCGGGATACCCCGGGGCTCGCGCCGAGTCCCCGGAAGGCCCGGGTGGTTCCGGGCAAGCGAGATCCCGATGAAGACCGCCTCCGCTTCGTGTCTCCTCGTCTCCCTCCTCGGCGCGTCGGCCGCGGGACAGATCCCCTGCCCCGTGACCGGGACTCCCGTCGCCAGCTACTTCGCGTGTCCCATCGCGCAGGGCTTCACGTCGATCCTCGGCCAGCCCGGGACGGTGGTCCTCGCGAACTTCGCCGCCTGCTCCGACAACTCGGGGACGGCGGCGGGATCCGCGATCCCGATCCCGTTCTCCTTCAACTTCTTCGGGACCGCCGTGACCTTCGCCGCGGTCTCCTCGAACGGGTTCCTCACCCTCGGGACGACGAACGTGGCGGGGAGCGTGGTCTCGGCGAACACGACCTTCCCGAACTCCTCCGCGCCGAACGGCGTCGTCGCCCCCTTCTGGGACGACCTCAAGACGGGGCCCGCCGCGGACGCCTCGACGATCGCCTACCTGCCGGGCCCGACCGGCCTCGTCGTCGAGTGGAACAACATGAAGGCGTCCTCCGACGCGGCCGCGGGCGGGGCGCCGGGCACCGGAGGCAGCCTGACGTTCCAGGCGGCCCTCCTGCCGACGGGGGAGATCGAGTTCCGCTACGGGCCGTTCACCGCCCCGTCGACCGTCTCGTGCGCTCCCTACCCGGCCGACGCCTGCGGCCCGACGGGGAGCCTCCCGCAGTCGGGACTGACGGCGACGATCGGCCTGGAGAACTCCGGGGCGTCGGTCGGCGTGGACGGGACGGGCTTCGGCGGCGCGAACACCCGGTTCCCCCTCCACAACGTCCGCTTCGGCCCGACCTCGGTGAATCCGGTTCTCCCCTCCTACACGGCGGTCGGCACCGGCGCCGGATTCACGACGATCGAGGGCCTGCCGGGGACCGTGGCGTTCGGTCCGGCGGCCGAATTCGCCGGGGGGTCCGCCTGCCCCACCTGTCTCGACGACGGGAGCTCCGCGCGCCGCCCCTCGGGCGCCCCCGGGTCCGCCGCGGTCGGCCCGACCCTCCTCCCGTGGCGGATCACCCTCTTCGCCACGCCGTCGCGGAACTTCGACATGAACGCGAACGGCATCGTCATCTTCGGGGATCCCCTGTGCCTCGACCTCAACCAGAACGCGGACCCCGGGACCTCGGGGCACCCGAACCTCTTCGTCACCCCCTGGTGGGACGACCTCGAGGCGAAGACCGGCTCCTTCGCGGGCTGGAGGGTCGACGGGCTCGCCGGGGCGCGGACGCTGACCTTCGAGTGGAACGACTTCGGCCGGCACCTGACGACCAGCGCGGACTGCGTGGCGACGACCGACTCCGTGAGCTTCCAGGCGGTCTTCCACGAGCTGACGGATGCCGTCGAGTTCCGCTACGACCAGGCGGGCTTCGTGTCGACGGGCTTCCTCGCCACCTCGGCCACCATCGAGGACGTCGACGGGGGGGCCTTCTTCGCCCCCTTCCTCGGGAGCCAGAACACCTCTGTCCCGTTCACGAACCTCCTCGCGACCCCCTGCGACTGCGGGACGGTCCGCTACTACGGCGCGGGGTGCGCGGGCACCGGCGGGTTCGTCCCGAGGATCGGCACGACCGGCGTGCCGCCGATGCTCGGGAGCGCGACCTTCGGCCTCACCCTGACGGAGGCCCTCGGCGGGGCGCTCAGCATCCTCGCGATCTCCGCGGCCCCGGCGCCTCCGGGCGGTCTCCCCCTGATCCCCTCCTGCCCGCTCTTCGTGGGACTCGCCGGCCTCGCCACCTACGTCCCCGCCCCGAACACCGCCGGTCCCGCGGGGAGCGGCACGCGGTGCGTCCTCCTCCCTCTCCCCGCGCAGCCCGGGCTCGCCTGCGGCGAGGCGTACGCCCAGTGGGCGACCGCCGACGCGGGCTCGGCGAGCGGGCTCGTCTCCGTCTCGGACGCCCTGAAGGTCACCCTCACCCTCTGAACCCGGCCGTCGGGGGGACCCGTTTCCTCCGGGGGACCCTCGTGTATTAGAGTCCGATCCCCGTGAGCCTCCTCCTCGCCTCGTTCGCCCTCCTTGCGCCTCTCCAGGGAAAGGGAAAGGAAAAGGTCGACGCCCCTCCCCTCGACTGGAAGGTGGCGACGCGCAAGGACGTCGCCCGGGTCTGGAAGTCGGACCGCCCCGAGGACCAGGCCTTCGTCCGCGCCCTCCGCGAGCCGATCGACGCCCTGGAGCGGGACCTCTCTCGCCTGCGGGAGGACCTCCTCGCGAGGGAATACGCCGTCCGCTTCCTCGGGCCGGAGAAGAAGGAGGACTGGACCGAGCTCTACAAGAGCTTCAAGCCCTACTCCGCGCCGAAGTGCGCCGACCTCCGCGACCTCGTGCCGGAGGCGCGCACGGCCGCGATCGAGATGCTCCACGACCCGGTCTTCCGCTGCGCGGGGCCCCTCCTCGAGGCGGGCCAGCAGATCGCGGCCGTCCACCGGGCGACGCTCCGCATGCTCGACCTCTTCCCCGACACGCGGATCGGCTTCGGCTCCGGGGAGGTCCAGGAGTTCTTCTCCCGCATGGCCCTCCTCGCGCCGCTGGTCGCGGTCGCGGCGGCGGACGCCCAGACGCTCGTCGGCTTCTCGGCCGAGTCGCGCGCCCCCAAGGAGGCGACGGCGCAGACGTTCGAGGCGGTGAAGAAGGGGGGGATGCTCGGGGAGGGCACGCTCCAGCCCCTCGTCGAGGAGGCCGGGAAGAAGACGGCCCTGCTCGAAGGCTCGCTGCGGCTCCCCAAGGCCCTCTCGGACCACGAGGGGGACTTCGAGGGGCTCCGGCAGCGGCTGGCCGAGGCGGAGAAGCGGCGCCAGGAGGCCCTGCGTTTCCTCCCGCCCGAGCCGGGGAAGAAGGTCCCCCCTCCCGACCCCGAGGTCGCGAAGCTCCGCGCCCACGAGCGCTGGAAGGCCTCGATCGACCTCCTCGTCCAGTGCGTCGCCAAGGATCCGACGTCGACCTGGGGGCTCTACGACCTCGCGCGAGGGTACGACTTCCGGAAGAGCGTGGGGGACGCGATCTCCTGCTTTTCCCGCTTCCAGGCGCTCTACGACCCCGACGGCAAGAAGGACGACGGGTTCGCGAAGGCCGTGCGGGAGTACCTCGACGAGCACCGGCGGCTCGGGCACTGAGCCCGGCTACCGCCTCCGGCTGCGCGCGAGGAGGACGCCTCCCCTCCCCGACCTCCGGCGTCGTGCCGCGCCGTCGAGGGTCCGGTAGAGCCCCGCCAACGGTCCCGGCGGGATCGGCGGGAAATGCACCGCGGATCGAATCTCGAGGACGGCGAGCCCCGCCTCCTCGAGCCGGCCGCGCACCTCGTCCTCGGAGAAGAACCGGCCGCGGTAGTAGGGGCGGTCGCTGAACGGTCTCCGGAGGCGCCGAGTGATCTCCCAGGCGCTCCTCCGGTTCATGACGCCGACGATCGCCGTCCCGCCCGGCCGGAGGATCCGGGCGATCTCCCGGAGGGCGACCTCGCGGCGCTCGACGAACTCGAGGCAGTTGATGCACAGGACGAGGTCGATGGAGCCGTCCCGCAGCGGCATGGCCTCGACCTTGCCGGCGACGGAGGCGGCGGCGACCCCCCGCTCCCGGGCGCGCGCGACGGCCCTCCGAGCCATCTCGAAGGAGCAGTCGACGCCGAGCGGCCACGACTTGGCGGAAAACAGCCCCTCGGCGGTGATCCCCGGGCCGCAGCCGATGTCGGCCGCCCGCGTGAACGCCGTCCCCTCGATCCAGCCGCGGAGGACGTCCCGGACGCTCGAGAGGTACGCGCGGCCGAGGGAGGAGGCGCACCACCTCTCGTACTCCGTGGGGGGGAACGGCGAGTCTCTCGTCTCGACGGAGGGGTTCACGGGTCGATCCGGTCGGGAGCCCCGGGCCAGTAGACTCCCGGCTCCCGATGTCCGTCGAGATCGATCTCACCGGGAAAGTCGCCCTCGTCACGGGCGCCTCGCGCGGGATCGGGCGCGCCGTCGCGATCCTCCTCGCCCGGGCCGGAGCCGCCGTGGGCGTGAACTACCGCGCGGACGCGGCGGCCGCCCGCTCGGCCGTCCGGGCGATCGAGAAAGCCGGCGGGAAGGCGGTTGCGCTCCGGGCGGACGTGGGGGACCGGCGCGCCGTCCGCGCGATGTTCCGCGCCCTCGACCGCGCCCTCGGCCGCCGCCTCGACCTCCTCGTCAACAACGCCGGCGTCTGGCGCGCGCGCCCCGCCCCGATCGGGAGGATGACGGACGAGGACCTCGAAGCGCACATGCGCCCGAACCTCCTCGGGACCTTCCTCTGCGTCCGCGAGGCGGTCCGGCGCATGAAGCGGGGCGGGGTGATCGTGAACGTCACCTCGACGGCGGGCCGCCGGGGGGAGGCCTACCACTCCCACTACGCCGCCTCGAAGGAGGGGATGCACGGCCTGACGAAGTCCCTCGCCGTCGAGCTGGGGCCCCGCGGCATCCGCGTGCTCGCCGTCGCGCCCGGCTGGGTGCGGACCGACATGACGGCCTCCTCTCTCCGGGGCGGCGGGGAGCGGCGGATCGCCGGCACGATCCCCCTCGGCCGCGTCGGCGAGCCGGAGGACGTCGCCGGGGCCATCCTCTTCCTCGCCTCGGACCTCGCCCGGCACGTCACCGGGACGATCCTCGACGTGAACGGAGGGGCCGTCCTCCTCGGCGGGTGAGCCCGGACCCGGGCGCCGTGGCTCCCGGGGCGGAGCCCGGGTTCAATATCCGTACCCCCCCGCCGAATGGCGGCCCCACCGCGGCGAGAGCCGGAGATCCCGATGGATTCCGAGGAAGTGTTCCTGATCTTCGCGATGATCGTCGGGGTCGCGGTCATCCTGACCGTGGGGCTGGTCGCGTGGAGGAGGGTCCAGGTCGCCCGCCTACGCCACGACCTCTACGTGAAGATGCTCGAGAGGGGAAACGTCACGAAGGAGGAGATGGAGCAGATGCTCCACGGGGTCGGGGCCGAGAGATCGCGCCCCCGGCCGGCCCCGGCCACGAACCCGCGGGTGGGGGGGTTCTTCGGGTTCCTCGTCGGCGTCGGCTGGATGGGGGTGATGGTCGCGGCGGGGCTCGGGCTCGCCGGGCTCGCGGTCGGGGGAAACGACTCCGAGGGATTCTTCATCGCCGCGGCGATCGTGGGGACGGTTTCGTTCGGACTCGTCGGGCTCCCGGTCGGAATCCGGGAGCTCGCCGGTCGGGCAGGGGGCCCGCAGAAGAGCGCGAGCTGACCCCGGTCGCCTTCCCTCAGGCGCCGCGTTCCTCGTCCCGGTCGATCTCGATCTGCTCGGGGACCTTCTGCTTCTGCTCGCACTCCTTCGAGCAGAAGTAGAGCGTCTCCTCCTCCCAGACGAGGGGGATCGCCTTTTCCTCGACGATTTCGCGGCCGCAGCCGTCGCAGCGGATCTTTCGGGTCATTTCTTCTCCCTCGAATCGGCGGAGGGATAACCGAAGGTGGCCGCCGGTTCAACCGGGGGGCGCGCCGTGGCTCCCGCCTGCCCGGGGCGGTGTCCGTCATCGGGCTGCATCGACGGAGGGAAGAGTAGGGAGGCTGGAGGGTTAGACTCTTCACGCCGGAAGGCTCTCGCGCCGGAAGTCCGGCGAGCCGGACCGGCGATCCCCTGCATCGGATCGGGCAGCGCACGCTGGCTCGTCGGAGGCGGATGAACATGACGCCGCTCGTCGCCTGGGGAGTGTCGGCCGTCGTCGCGGTTCCCGTCGTCCTCCACCTCGCCCGAGCGCAGGAGTCGCGGCCCGGCGAGGACCGGGTCGCGGCGCAGCGCGCGAGGAACGAGGCGTTCTTCCAGTCGGACTACCTCGAGCGCCGGGAGGGGCTGGTGGCGAGGCACGCAGGGGGGTGGATCGCGATCGTCGCCGGAGAGGCGACTTCGCCCGCCGAGACTCTCGCGGACTGCCTCCGCGCCGCCGACGCGAGGGATCCCAAGGCGCTGCATCGATTCGTGTTCCGGATCGGGGAGGAGGGGCCGGTCGCATACCGACTGGGCGGGGCCGGAGCACGGAACCTGATCGGAATGGAGTTTTTCGGGCGCCTGGATATCCGCCACGTCGAGTTCAAGCTCGAGGGGGCGGTGATCTGCCGGCGCGGGGAGAAGACCAAGGTCTTCCCCTGGAAGGACCTCTACATCCCGCTTCCGCTCGGAGAACCGGGGGGAACTTCCGTCCGGCCGATCCGGGTCTCCCCCAGCACCGCCTTCACGGGGGTCGCCCTTCTCGAGCCCGCCGTCGCGGACGAGCTGGGCCTCGCTCGGTTCGAGATCCCCGGCGAAGTCCCTCTGGAACAATTCGGCGTCCGATTCGTGTGCCGGCGAGCTCGGGTCCGCGTCCAGATCCCCGAGCTCGAGATCGACGAGGTCCTCCCCGTCCTTGTCACGAAGAGGTGAGCGCGGCCCGAGGCCGCCGGGACGAATACCCGGTACACTCCCGCGGCCGGAGTCGCATCGGTCGCATGGGGTCGCACGCGAATCTCCTCGTGCTCCTGGGCCTCCCGTTCGCGGCCCAGGCGCCCGCTCCCCAGGGCTACCGCACCTTCGAGAGCCGGGTGAAGGGGATCACCCTCCACATCCCGGCGCGCTACGAGGAGCTCCCGGTCCCGCCGGACGAGGAGTGGATCCAGCTCAGGTTCACCGAGAAGCGCGTCCCCGGGAAGGAGAAGCCCTTCCGGTCCGAGATCTGGATCGTCCGGGCGGAGAAAGCCGCGCCGCCCCAGTCGCAGCCCGAGAGCCGGGCGGCGGCCGAGAGCCGCCCGATGGTCCGCAGCATCGAGGACTACGTGAACAAGGTCGCGCTCAGGAAGTGGACCCTGAAGTCCGACGGCGCGCTCGACCTCAAGGAGCGCGGCGAGATCCCGCGCCACCGGCTCGCGCGCGAGGACGGGGAGCTGCGGGGGCTGGGCTACGTCTTCGAGCAGGAGGACTCGGTCCTCTTCCTCCTCGGCCTCGCGAGCCGGGAGGACTTCGCGGCCGCGTCGAAGATCTTCGAGCAGTCGGCCCGGTCGTTCCGGGTCCGGGAGGCCGCGGACCCGACCGCCGAGGACGTCGACCTCTACTACCGCTACCACCCCTTCCGGAACGTCGAGTACAGGAAGGAGGTCCGGAGGAACCTCTCCCGGGGGTGGAAGGCCGAGGACACGGAGAACTACATCCTCATCCACGACACGAAGGACGCCGCGCTGCTGCGGAAGATCAAGAGCGACCTCGAGATCATCCGCACGAAGTACCTCGAGCTCTTCCCTCCCGTGAAGGAGATCGAGGCGGTCTCGACCGTCCGCGTCTGCAAGGACAAGGAGGAGTTCCAGAAGTTCAGCGGCGCGCCGCCGAACGTCGGCGGATTCTGGAACTCCGAGACGCGCGAGCTGGTCTTCTACGACGCGGAGGACACCCCCGAGGCGCCCGGCTCGGGCCGCAAGGACTCGATCGTCGTCCTCTACCACGAGGCGTTCCACCAGTACATCTACTACTCCTGCGGGGAGGTCGCTCCGCACTCCTGGTACAACGAGGGGACCGGCGACTACTTCTCGGGGGCCCGGATCCCGGCGGGCTACAAGCGGGTCGAGCGCATCGGGCCCAACCCGTGGCGCGTCGGGCTCGCGAAGCGGATCGTCGAGGAGAAGAGCTTCGTCCCGCTCAAGGAGTTCGTCCGGTTCGAGCAGCCGAAGTACTACGCCAAGCCCCACCACAACTACGCGCAGGGGTGGGCCTTCGTCTTCTTCCTCCGGGAGTCGAAGGTCGTGGCGAAGCACCCGGCCTGGAGCAGGATCCTCCCGGTCTACTTCGAGACGCTGAAGGCGAAGTACGCCGAGGCCATCGCCGCGGCGGGGGAGAACCCGCCGCGCCCGAAGGTCGAAGCGGCGGAGGCGGCGGCGCGGAACGAGGCCGTCGAGGCGGCCTTCTCGGGGGTCTCCTTCGAGGACCTGGAGAAGGCCTGGGTCGAGTTCGTCGGGGCCCTCAAGGATCCGGCGGGGAAGTAGGGGCTAGGTCGTGTAGCGCGCGTTGATCCGGACGTACTCCTCCGTCAGGTCGGAGGTCCAGAAGCGCGCCTTGGAGGAGCCGCGGCGGAGGTCGACCCGGATCCGGACCTCCTTCGCGTCGAAGACCCGCTTCTTGTCGGCCGCCGGGGAGTCGGCGGGGCCCCCCTCGAGGAAGAGCGGGACCCCGTTCGCCTCGACCCGGATGCGGCCGAGGTCGAAGGGGACGCGCGCACGGCCGATCGCGGCGAGGATGCGGCCCCAGTTCGGGTCGCCCCCGGCCACGGCGGTCCGCACGAGGAGGGAGGAGCCGATCGTGCGCGCGAGGGCGTCCGCCTCGGCAGAGGTGAGGGCGCCCAGGACCTCGACCTCGATCAGCTTCGTCGCCCCCTCCCCGTCGCGGACGATCTGGAGGGCGAGGGACCGGCAGACCGCCTCGAGGCCCTCGGCGAGGGGGGTCGGGGCGAGGGGGACAGCGGAGGCGCCCGAGGCGAGGAGGAAGACCGAGTCGTTCGTCGAGGTGTCTCCGTCGATCGAGATCCGGTTGAAGGTCTCGTCGGCCGCGCGGCGGAGGGCCGAGCGGAGGGTCGAGGCGGACGCCCGGGCGTCGGTCGCGAGGAAGACGAGCATCGTCGCGAGGTCGGGGTGGATCATCCCCGCGCCCTTGGCGAAGCCCGCGATGGAGACGGTCCGGCCCTCGAGACGCGCGGAGGCGCTCGCCGTCTTCGCGCGGGTGTCCGTCGTCAGGATCGCGCGCGAGACGGCCTCGAGCCCGTCGGTGGACAGGGTCTCCTCGAGACGCGGGATCGCCGCGGCGATCTTCGGGACGTCGAGGGGGACCCCGATCACGCCGGTGGACGCGAGGAGGACCTGCTCGGGAGGGATTCGCAGGCGCTCGGCGAGGAGGCGCGCGGTCTCCTCGGCCGCGGCCGCCCCGGCGGGCCCCGTCGCCGCGTTGGCGCAGCCGGAATTGACGAGGATCGCGGCCGCCCGGCCGCCGGTCGCGCCCAGGTGCTCGGCGGAGAGGGTGACCGGGGCGGCCCGGACGCGGTTCTTGGTGAAGAGGGCGGCGGCCGAGGCGGGGGGGTCCGACCGCAGGAGGGCGAGGTCGAGCGCTCCCCCCTTCTTCAGGCCGCACGCGACGGCGGCGGCGGTGAAGCCCCCGGGGCGGAGGAGTTCGCCTTCCGCGAGCGACCACTCCATCGCGGCGGGGTTCTAGAGGCCCGGGACGGCGCCGGGGACGCCGGGGAGCGTGCGCTCCATCGCGACCTCGTCGCAGAAGTTGCGCTTGGGGCACTTCACGCAGTCGGTCCAGGCCTTCCGCGGCAGCGTGTCGGCGGGGACGACCCGGAAGCCGAAGCGCGCGAAGAAGTCGGGGACGTAGGTGAAGGAGATCACGCTCGGGATCTCGTAGGCGTCGGCCTCCGCGAGGAGGGAATGCACGAGGGCCGCCCCGATCCCGCGCCCCTGGCGGTCGGAGCGGACGGCGAGGGAGCGGACCTCGGCGAGGTCGTGCCCGTAGAGGGCGAGGGCCCCGCAGCCGACGACCTCCTCCCCCTCGACGGCGACGAAGAAGTCGGAGAGGGTCCGGGAGACCTCGGCCTCCTCGCGGGGGAGCATCCGGCCGAGGGCGGCCCAGGCGTTGACGATCCCGGAGATCGCCGGGACGTCGCCGGGGCGGGCGCGGCGGACCGCGAGCCCGGTCGCGGCGGCGGGGCGGACGGAGGGCCGCCGGCTCAACGCTTCGCCTCCGCCAGACGGTTGCGCGCGTCGGAGATCGCCGCCGCGACGCGGGAGGGGGCGGTCCCGCCGATCACGTCGCGGGCGGCGAGGGAGGCCTCGACCTTGATCGCCTCGAAGATCGAGGTGTCGAACGTCGGGTCGATCGCGCGGTACTCCTCGAGCGGCAGGGTCGCGAGGTCCTTGCCGAGGTCGAGGCAGCGGCGGACGACCTTCCCGACGATCCCGTGGGCGGCGCGGAAGGGGACCCCCCTCTTGACGAGCCAGTCGGCGGCGTCGGTCGCCGTCGAGAGCCCCGCGGACGCGGCGGCTCGGCAGCGGTCGGGATTGGGGCGGCAGCCCGAGATCACCCGCGCGGCGACCCGCAGCGCCCCGAGCCAGGCGTCGCACCCCTCGAAGAGGGGGGGCTTGTCGTCCTGGAAGTCGCGGTCGTAGGCGAGGGGGAGCCCCTTCATCGTCGCGACCAGGGTGGTGAAGGAGCCGAGCGTCCTCCCCCCTTTCGCCCGGATCAGCTCGAGGGCGTCGGGGTTCTTCTTCTGGGGCATCAGGCTCGATCCGGTGCAGACCGACTCGTCGAGCTCGACGAAGCCGAACTCCGGGGAGGAGTAGAGGATCAGGTCCTCGGAGAGCCGCGAGAGGTGGATGCCGCCGATCGAGGCCGCGCCGAGGATCTCGGCTGCGAAGTCGCGGTCGGAGACGGCGTCGATCGAGTTGCGGGTGATGCCCGCAAAGCCGAGGCGCTTCGCGATCTTCTCCCGGTGGATCGGGAAGGCGCACCCGGCGAGCGCGCCGGAGCCGAGCGGGCAGAGGTCGGCCCGGCGCACGGCGTCGCGCAGGCGCCCGCGGTCGCGCTCGAACATCTCGAAGTAGGCGAGCGCCCAGTGGGCGAAGAGGATGGGCTGGGCCGAGCGGAGGTGGGTGTAGCCCGGGATCGGGACCTGCGCCGTGCGCCCGGCGAAGTCGAGGAGCGCCTCCTCGAGATCGAGGAGGGCGGCGTCGGCGTCCGAGGCGACGTCCTTGACGAAGAGGCGCAGGTCCGCGGCCATCTGCTCGTTGCGGCTGCGCCCCGTGTGGAGCTTCGCGGCGACCGCCCCGGCCGCCGAGAGGGCGTCCTCGACGAACGTGTGGACGTCCTCCGCCGGGGTCCCCTCCGGCGGGCGGTCCTGGTTCTCCGCGGCGAGCGCGATCGTGCCGAGGCTCGCCAGCAGCCAGTCGCGCTCCTCCCGCGAGAGGAGCCCCGCCTCGGTGAGGGCCTCGGCCCACGCCTTCGACCCCTCGATGTCCTCCTCGAGGAGGCGCCAGTCGACCTCGAGCGAGCGCTGGAAGAGCGCGAACTCCGGGTCCATCCCCTTCGTGAATCTTCCTCCCCACATCGCCATGGCGGGCCTCCGGTCAGAAGGGGACCGGGGCGCGCCGGGACCGGGCCCGGAGCTCCGGAGGGGCCTCGGGGGCGGGAGAGGGTCCCTTCGCCGCGATGCGGGCGGGGAGGGAGAGGAGCCGGATGAACCCCTCGGCGTGTCGCTGGTCGTAGACCGCGTCGGCTCCGAAGGTGGCGAAGGCCGGCGCGTGGAGGGTGAAAGGGGAGCGGCGCTCGACCGCGGTCGCGCTCCCCTTGAAGAGGCGGACGCGGACGGAGCCGGTGACGCGCTCCTGCGTCTTCTTGACGAACGCGTCGAGGGCCTCGCGCAGCGGCGTGAACCACGCCCCGTCGTAGACGACCTCCGCGTAGCGCTGTGCGAGGGAGTCCTTCGCGTGGCGCGTGTCGCGGTCGAGGACGAGCTCCTCGAGGGCGCGGTGCGCCTCGGCGAGGACCGTGCCCCCCGGGGTCTCGTAGCAGCCGCGCGACTTGATGCCGACGAGGCGGTTCTCGACGAGGTCGACGCGGCCGACGCCGTGCTCGCCGGCCCGGACGTTCAATTCCTCGAGG
This sequence comes from Planctomycetota bacterium, assembly GCA_022616055.1. Lineage (GTDB taxonomy): Bacteria > Planctomycetota > UBA1135 > UBA1135 > JAKEFM01 > JAKEFM01. Next base: position 25,059 of record JAKEFM010000246.1, on the reverse strand, counting down.
AGGGAGACCGCATCGCGCCGGCGGCCGTCGAGGGAGACGGGGCTCCCCGCCTCGAACCCGATCTCGACGCTGGCCGGCTCGTCCGGGGCCTCCTTCGCCGAGCGCGTGAGGACCCAGACCTCCTCGGGAGGGGCGTTCGCCGGATCCTCGAGCGCGCCCCCCTCGTGGGAGATGTGCCAGAGGTTGCGGTCCCGGCTGTAGATCTTCTCCGCGGAGGCCTCGACGGGGATCCGGCGCTTCGCGGCGTAGGCGAGGAGATCCTCCCGCGAGCGCAGGTCCCAGATCCGCCACGGGGCGATCACCTCGAGGTCGGGGGCGAGGGCGGCGTAGGCGCGCTCGAAGCGCACCTGGTCGTTCCCCTTCCCCGTGCACCCGTGGGCGAGGGCGTCCGCCCCCCTCTCGAGGGCCGCCTCGACCTGCGCCTTGCCGAGGCAGGGGCGGGCGATCGAGGTGCCGAGGAGGTAGCGCCCCTCGTAGACGGCCCCGGCGCGGAGCATCGGCCAGAGGTAGTCCGTGACGAAGGCCTTCCGGAGGTCGGCGACGTGGACCTCGGCGGCGCCGGAGGCGAGCGCCTTCTCCTCGATCCCGCGCAGCTCGCCCGCTCCCTGGCCCACGTCCCCGACGAAGCAGACGACGGGGCAGCGGTAGGTCTCGGCGAGCCAGGTGAGCGCGACGGAGGTGTCGAGCCCGCCCGAGTAGGCGAGGCAGATCTTCTTCGGCATGGAGCGTTCCTTCACGGGCTAGAGGGCACGGGCTAGAGGGTCGCGCCTCCCACGAGGAAGGCGAGGATCGCGTTCTGGACGTGCAGGCGGTTCTCCGCCTGCTCGAAGACGACGGACTCCCCCGAGTCGAGGACGCCGGAGGAGACCTCCATCCCGCGGTGGGCGGGGAGGCAGTGCATGAAGACGGCGCCGGGAGCCGCCCGGGCCATCAGGTCCTCGTTCACCTGGTAGTCGGCGAAGATCGCGGCGCGCTCCTCCGACTCGTCCTCCTGCCCCATGCTCGCCCAGGTGTCCGTGTAGACGACCGTCGCCCCAGCGACGGCGTCGAGGTCGTTCGTGATCCGGATCTCGGAGCCCGAATCCTGCGCGAGGCGCATCGCCTCGTTCACGACCCGGGAGTTCGGCTCGTACCCCTCCGGGGAGACGACGGTGATCGGGAGCCCCAGCTTCGCCGCCCCGTCGAGGAGGGAGTGGCAGGTGTTGTTCCCGTCCCCGACGTAGGCGACCCGGACCCCCTCGAACGTCCCGAACCGCTCCCGGATCGTGAAGTAGTCCGCGAGCGCCTGGCAGGGGTGGAGGAGGTCGGTGAGGCCGTTGATGACGGGGATCCTCGTCGCGGCGGCGAGCTCGAGGACCGACTTGTGCTTGTAGGTGCGCGCGACGATCCCGTGGGTCCAGCGCTCGAGGTTGCGGCCGACGTCCTTGATCGCCTCGCGCTCCCCGAGCTTGATCCGGTGGTGGTCGAGGAAGATCGAGTGCCCGCCGAGCTGGTGGACCCCGACCTCGAAGGTGACCCGGGTCCGGAGGCTCGGCTTCTCGAAGACGAGGACGACGGTCTTGCCGCGGAGCGCCCCGTTGAGGGAGTCGGGGGCGCGCTTGAGGCGGCCGGCGAGCTCGATGATCGCGAGGATCTCCTCCGGCGCGAGGGTCGCGACGGAGAGGAGGTCCTTCTGGGAGAGCCTGCGGGCGGGAGCGGCCGTGAGCATCTCTTTCTCCTGGTTCACGCGCGGGAGAGGGTCCCGGCGACTTCGGTCGGGGTGCAGGCGGGGATCGCCGCGGCGAGGAACTCGACGAGCCGGTCGATCTCCCCCCTCCCGACGACGAAGGGGGGGAGGAAGCGCAGCACGGTGCCGGCCGTCCGGTTGACGAGGAATCCCTCCTCGAGAGCGCGGTCGACGACGGGGCCCGCGTCGAAGGCGAGGGCGAGGCCGAGCATCAGCCCCTCGCCGCGGACCTCGAGGACGCCGGGCGTCGAGGCGGCGAGGGCCTCGAGGCGGGTGTGAAAGTACGCGCCCGTCTCCCCGACGACCTCGGCGAGGCCGCCGAGGAGTCGGTCGAGGAATTCGATCGCGAGCCGGCAGGCGAGGGGGTTCCCCCCGAACGTCGTGCCGTGGTCCCCCGGCGCGAAGGCGGCCGCCCAAGGCTCGCGCGCGAGGAGCGCGCCGAGGGGGAGGCCGAGGCCGAGGGGCTTGGCGACGGGGACGAGGTCGGGGAGGACGCCGTGCTTCTGGTAGGCGAAGGGGCGGCCCGTCCGTCCGAGCCCGCACTGGATCTCGTCGGCGATCATCGCGGCGCCGGTCCGGTCGCACGCCTCGCGGACCGCGCGGGTGAATGTCGGGCGCGCCGAGGCGAGCCCTCCCTCCCCCTGCACGCACTCGAGGATCACGGCGGCCGTGCGCGGCCCGACGGCGGAGGCGATCGCCCCCTCGTCGTTGAAGGGGAGGAACCGGAACCCGGGGACGAGGGGCTCGAAGGGGGCGCGGTACTTCTCCGTCGAGGTGGCCGAGAGCGCCCCGAGCGTGCGGCCGTGGAACGAGCCCTCGAAGGCGAGGACCTCCACCCGCTCCCCCTCGCCCCGCTTCTTCGCCCGCGCCCGCGCGAGCTTGATCGCGGCCTCGACGACCTCCGTCCCGCTGTTCGCGAAGAAGACCCGGTCGAGCCCCGAGAGTCGCTTCAGCCGCTCCGCGGCGGGGGCGGCGTAGGGGTGGTGGTAGAGGTTCGAGGTGTGGAGGACGGAGCCCGCCGCCTCGCGAAGGATCGAGACGACCCGGTCGTCCCCGTGGCCGAGGGCGTTCACGCCGATCCCCGAGACGAAGTCGAGCCAGGTCCTCCCCCCCTCGCCGAACAGGGTGCACCCGCGCCCCCCCGTCACGAGGAGCGGCGCGCGCTTGTAGTTCTGGAAGAGGTGGGCGGCGTCGAGCGCCTGGGCTTCCTGCAGGTTCACGCGTTCCCCTCCACGGCGGTGCCGACGCCCTCCCCGGCGGCGAGCCGGCGGAGCACGGCGGGCTCCTTCCACGAGGCGATCTTGACCCGCGCCCCGGCGAGCGAGGCGGCGTCGAGGGCGCTCCTCACCTTCGGGATCATCCCCCCGGCGATCGTCCCGGCGGCCATCAGGGAGCGCGCCGAGGCGGGATCGATCCGCTCGAGGCGCGCGCCGCGCGCGTCGAGGACCGCCGGCACGTCCGAGAGGAGGGCGAGGCGCTCCGCGCCCAGGATCCGGGCGAGGCCCGCGGCGGCCTCGTCGGCGTTGAGGTTGAGGAACTCCCCGTCCGGCCCGAGCGCGACCGGCGCGAGGACCGGGACGAAGCCCGCCTCGAGCAGGGCGCGGACCGCCGCGGGGTCCCCCCCGACGACGCGCCCGACGCGGCCGGGGTCGAAGCCCTCCGGCCGCCAGATCTCCGCCCGGAGCGTCCCTCCGTCCGCCCCCGTCAGCCCGACCGCGGGGACGCCCGCCCCGGCGAGGGCCGCGACGAGCCGCTTGTTCTCGATCCCCGCGAAGGCGGCGAGCGCCTCCTCCATCACCGGCGGGGGCGTGAGCCGCATCCCCTCGCGCCGCTCGCTCGCGATCCCGAGCCGGGCGAGGCGCGCGTCGAGGGAGGCCCCGCCGCCGTGGACCAGGGCGAGCCGGACGCCCGCCTTCCGCGCCTGCGCGACCTCTTGCGCGAAGGTCGCGAGCGAGGCGCCGCCCTCGAGGCACTTCCCGCCGACCTTGACGACGAGGTCGACGAGCCCGTTCGCGGGGGCGGCCTTCGTCACAGGAGCCCCTCCGTCTCCTCGAACCCGAGCATCCGGTTCGCGTTCTGGACCGCCTGCCCGGCGGCGCCCTTGACGAGGTTGTCGATCGCGGAGACGAGGACCGCCCGACGGGAGGCCGCGTGGAAGGCGACCCCGATGTCGCAGAAGTTCGTCCCCTCGACGCCGGCCACGCTCGGGAGATCCCCCGGCGGAAGGAGGCGGACGAAGGGACGTCCCGCGTACGCCTTCGACAGGACGTTCCGCAGGTCCCCCTCCGCCGTCCCCGCGGCGGCCCGGAAGTGGATCGTCGCGAGGATCCCGCGGTCGAAGGGCGCGAGGTGGGGGACGAAGACGACCTCCGCCCCGACCGCCTGGGCGATCTCGGGCGCGTGACGGTGGGAGAAGACGCCGTAGGCCTTCGCGCTCACCTCGCAGAAGTGGGTCGTCGGGCTCGGGGTGCGCCCCGCGCCGGAGACCCCCGAGATGCAGTCGGCGACGACCCCGGCCTCCGCGTCGGCGAGCCGGGCCCAGAGGATCGGCGCGAGGGGGAGGGCGACGCTCGTCGGGTAGCAGCCGGGGTTCGCGACGAGGCGCGCCGCCCCGATCGACCCGCGATCCAGCTCCGGGAGCCCGTAGGCCGCCTCCTCGAGGAGGTCGGGCCGCGGGTGCTCGAGGCCGTAGTGCCGGGGGTATTGCGCGGGGTCCTTCAGCCGGAAGGCGCCCGACAGGTCCACCACCCGGAGCCCCGCGTCGAGCAGCGCCGGCACGAGCTCCAGGCTCGCCTCGTGGGGCGTGGCAAGGAACGCGACCTTCGCGCCGCACGCCGCGATCGCGGCGGGCTCCGCGGCCTTCACGGGCAGGTCGCACCGCGTCCGGAACTTCGGATGGAGCCGCTCGAAGGGGACCTCCTTCTCCCCTCGGCCGGAGCCGAAGAGCCCAGCGAGCCGGAAGCGGGGATGCCCGAGAAGGAGCCCGGCGGTCTCGGCTCCGGAATAGCCCGAGGCGCCGACGACGGCGGCCGAGACGCGTGCGTCGAGCGGCTGGCTCATCGGGCGGAAGCGATCCCCGCGGCGGCGAGCGCGGCGCGGACGAGTCGGCGCGCGGAGAGCGCCTCCCGCGCGAGCACGAAGAGCGTGTCGTCCCCGGCGACGGTCCCGACGACCCCCTCGAAGCCCCCGCGGTCGATCGCGACGCCGAGGCCGTGGGCGTTGCCCGGCGAGGTCTTGAGGACCGCCATGTTCCCGACGGCGTCGGCGTGCACGAGGAAGAGCCGGGCGAGGCGGTCGAACTCCGAGGGGATCTCGGAGGGGGCGGCCGGAGCGGGAGCCGGCGCGACGGAGCCGGCCAGCGCGTAGCCCCCCGGGGTCTTGACGACCCCGATCGAGCGGAGGTCCCGGGAGAGGGTCGCCTGGGTCACGTCGATCCCCTCGCGCCCGAGGGTGCGGCGAAGCTCCTCCTGCGAGCGGCAGGAGCGCTCGCGGAGGAGCTCCGCGATCCGGTTTCTCCGGAGGGTCGGGGCGGCGGCTCGCACGGCGTGCATCTTTATTCGGACCGGCGCATAAAAATACTGAATCCGGAACCCGCGTCAAGTGCCCGTTTCCTCCCCCGCCGGACCCCGCGTCCGGCCTCGAGGCGCGGAATCTTCCCCATCGACGGCGCCCCGTGTAACCCCCGCCGTCTATCCAGTGGAGAGGGAGGATGCGGGGAACCGAGGGAGCGAGCCCGGAGGGCCTCCGGTGGAAAGCCCTCCGCAGTCTCGAGGCGGGGTATCTCCTCCTGGAGGAGGGTCTCCCGGATGACGCGACGAGTCGCCACTACTACGCCCTCTTCCAGGCGGGAGTGTATGGCCTCGAGGCGCGCGCGAGGCAGCCCCGGGAGTTCCGGTCGACGTACTGGGACCACCTCACGGTGGCTCGATGCGCGGTGCTCCTCCGAGGCCGGCCCGAGGACATCGACCTCTTCGACAGGGCGAGGGCGTTGCGGCAGAATGCCGACTACAGTTCCGCCTCCGTCCAACGCAGATGGGTCGAGTTCCTCCGCCGAGAGGTCGAGCGATTCGTCATCGAGGTCGCTCGATGAAGGACGCCCGGATGGCGGCCGTGATCCAGGCGATCCGGGCGAGGTATCCCTGGACCCGGATCGTCGTGGAGCCCTACGGCGACCCGGATGGGGACCGGAACATCCGCTGGTGGGTCTGGGTGCTCAACGCGCGCCTCTCCGACCACGACCTTCCCGATTTCGCCGTGTGGATCGCCCGCCAGATCTACGACCCCGACCCCAGGACTTTCTTCGTCGGGTTCATGACCCGTCGCCAGTCCGCGAGCTATCTCGGGCGACGCGCGGCCCTGGCGAGGTGGCGCAAGGTCCTTCGGGGTCGCCTGACGAGACGAGCGGCGGCCGCAAGGAGGAGAGTGGGGGTGGCCTGATCGAGTCGAGGCCCCTCGGTCGGCGGGAGGAGGACGATCCGTCCCATCGCGAGGACATTCCCGGTTCCACTCCTCCAGTAACTCATCCGCCGGCCCGGGTATTGCGAGCCCTGCGGACACCGCGGCTCCCCCTGCGCCCCGGCCGCGAGGAGGCCCCGAATGATCTCCCTTCTCCTCTCCCTTCTGCCCGGAGTCGCGGACCGCAACCCGACCGAGGTCGCCGGCTGCTGCTCGGGGGGCGTCCCGGCCCGCTGGCCGGGCTACAAGCGCGCCGTCGTCTGGACGGAGGACCTCGGGGAGGCGGCCGCCCGGGCGCGGGCGGAGGGGAAGTTCCTCCTCGTCTTCCGCCTGGTCGGCGACCTGCGCTCCGGAGGGACCTGAGCGGCCGGGCACCTGATGAGAACCGTGACGTTCTCCGACCTTCCGACCGCCCGCCGCATCCACGAGTCCTGCGTCCCGACCTGGGTGAACGTCGCCCCGGGCTTCCACAATTGCGACGGGGGAGGGGAGTCGAGCATCTGGTCCACCGAGCCCGAGGCCTTCGCGACGAAGAACATCGTCACCTACTTCGCCACCCCCGACTTCCGCGTCTTCCACTACCTCTCGGGGTACTGGCACCCGAGCCTCTTCGGGAAGGAGCTCGACTTCGTCGAGCGGGTCCGGCGGGAGGCGCTCGACGAGAAGGGTCGCCTGCGGACCGAGTCGGCGACGGCCCTCCGGCGCGCGCACCGGGAGAGGGCGGGGGAGCTCGCCCGCCTCGTCGCCTACTTCGAGAAGGAGCCGGGCTGGTCGGCGGCCCTCGGCCCCGACCCGGTCCACGGCGGCCACCGGCACGACGACGGCTGCCGCTGGAGCCTCGTCAACGGCCTGGACCACCTGCGGGACGTGCACACCCAGTTCGCGAAGAGCTGGGCGAACTGGCCGGGGCTTCCCCCGCTCGCGCGGCTCCTCGAGAACTACCGGTACGGGAACGACTTCGCGGAAGGGAGCCCGATGCCAATCGGGAAGGACCTCCGGACCGCGATCAAGGCGAGGTAGCCCCTCGCGCGAGTCAGGCGCCCCGCTCCTCGCCGAGCCGGGCGCCCTCGTGCTCGACCACGACCTTGAGGCTCGTGGGCTCCGCGGCGCGGGCGAAGGCCTCCGGGAGACGGCTGGCCGGGAAGCGGTCGCGGACGAGGAGGTCGGGGAGGCTCGAGGCGAGGCGCGTCCGCGGGTCGGCGAGGAGTTCGATCGCGGGGGCGAAGTCGCCGCAGCGCGAGGAGGTGAAACGCAGTCCGCGGCCGAGAATCGGCTCGAGAATGCCGGCCCGTTCCTGGCGGACGTCCTCCACGTAGATCGTCCCCGTGGCGCGGACCGCCCCCGTCTCGCGCTTTGGATCGGGTCGGATCGCGCGGTCGATGTCCTCGAGCGTGCGAGCCACGACGGCGGCGGATGCGGAGGGAGTCGAGGATCGGTCTCGCAGCGGGACGAGGGACAGCTCGTCCACGACGAACTCCGTCAGGTGCCGCAGGCCAAAGGTCTCTCGCCCCGTCGTCGACTTCACGTGCACCTCCCGGCGAGCCAGGGCGGCGGCGAGGGGGAGGGAATCGGGCTTTCCCGTCGCCTCGAACACGACCTCGGCCTCCGTCCGGCCGGGGTCGAGGGTGGAGACGAGGACCGCCCGGTCGGCGCCGAGGGCCTTGGCGAGCCGGAGATGTCCGGGGTGTTTCCCGATCGCGAGGATCGCGCGCGGGGCGGTCGTCCGCGTCCGTTCCGCGGAGAGGGCGGCCACCAGCATCAGCCCGAGCTTGCGGACGCCGAGGACCGCGATCGTGTCGCCCGCGCGGGGCGCGATCGTGCGGACGCCGTGGAGGGCCGCCGCGAACGGCTCGACGAAGGTGGCGGCGAGCGGCGGGAGCGCGGGCGGGAGGAGATGGACGGCCCGGACCGGTACGAGCATCCAGGGGGCGAAGCCGCCGGGTAGGTCGTGGATCCCGAGGACGAGCCGGTCGGGACAATGCCGCTCGAGGCCGGCGCCGCAGAACGGGCAGGTCTTCGCCTCGGGAATCCCCCGGGCGGCGTGCGAGGCGTTGATCTCGACGGCGAGGAGGCGGCCGTCCTCCTCGCGCGCGATCGCCTCGTGGCCGGCGACCTGCGGGAGCGGGAAGGGGAGGAAGCGCCGCGCGAGGTCGGTCGAGCAGACGCCACAGTGGTTCGAGCGGACGAGGCGGTAGCCGGGGCCGAGGCGGACGTGGACCTTCCCTTCGCGGAGGATCTCCCAGCCGGACCCCGTCGAGCCGCGGGTGGCGTAGGCGGCGGGCTGGATGGAGCCGTCGGCGCGGACCTCGAACGCCGTGAAGTCGGCCACGGGCCTAGATCGCGCGCATCGAGGCCGCGATCGACCGGCTCGCCGCGAGCCGTGCAGGGAGGAAACCTCCGAACAGGCCGACCGCGGCCGCGAAGCCGAGCCCCTTCGCCAGGAGCGCGGGGGTGAGCCGGAACTGGAACGCGAGGTCGCCAAACGTCTTCCAGTTCACGGTGCTCGTCACGGCTCCGTGGAACGGGAGGGCGAGGAGGCACCCGAGCATCCCGCCGAGAAGCGCCACCCCGAGCGACTCGATCAGGAACGAGGCGAGGACCGACCTCCGGCGGAAGCCGATCGAGCGGAGCACGGCGATCTCGCGCGTGCGTTGGGCGACCGCGGCGTACATCGTGTTCGTCGCGCCGACCGCGGCGCCGACGCCGAGGAGGACGGAGACGAACATCCCGATGAAGAGGAGGGGGAGCCCGGGGCCCTGGGTCTGCCGCCGGTAGTACTCCGGCTCGGGGAAACCGACGAGGGAGAGTCGCTTGTCCTGGTCGAGCCGCTCCTGGAGCCTCGCTTGCACGTCGGGCGAGGGGGTGCGGACGAGCACCGAGGAGTAGGTGGTCCGGAGGAAATCGGACATCAGGAGATCGACGTCGGCCCACGCCTCGGAGTCGGGCGCCTTCCCCTGCGCGTCGAACAGGCCGACGACCGTCCAGTCGTGCTTCCCGAAATGGATGCGCTCCCCAAGGCCGAGGTTCTGGTAGCGCTCCGCAATGCGCCGGCTCACCGTGAGCTCGGGAAGGCCGGGGGTGAACCACCGTCCCTCGACCAGGCGGACGTAGGAACGGAGGGCCCGTCCCCCTTCCCCCGTGCCTCGGACGAGGAGATTCCCCTGAAGGCCGTTCCTCCGGGGGGCGAAGACGATCACGATCGTCTCGGGGGCGAGGAGGGGGCGCTCCTCGGGATCCTTCACGACCTCGGGGAGCGTCGCGATGAGCCGCGCCGGGTCGCGGTCGACCGCGCTGTTCGTCTCCGTCGTCGAGCCCTTGCGCAGGACGACGAGGTTGTCCGGGTCCCCCGTCCCCTGGAGCACTCGGTTCAGCCCTTCCGGGAGGGCGAGGGCGAGGAGGAGGGTCGTCGTCGGGAGCGCGATCCCGAGCGCCGTCATCGCCGCCGCCGCGGGCCGGGCCCGGAGGTGGCGGAGGTTGTAGGCGAGGGGGATCCTCATGCCCTGCGCAGCGCCTGCGCGATCGGGCGCCGGACCAGGCCCCATGCGGGGAGGCCGCCGGCGAGGGCCCCGACCAGGAGAGCGAGGAGGATCCCGCTGGCGGCGATCCCGGTGGGGACGCGGAAGGTCGGGAACATGATCGGTTCCGGACTGGAGTTGAAGAAGAGGAGGACGGGAAGGAGCGTCCCGAGGAGGCCTCCGATCCCCGCGACGAGGACCGCCTCGGAGAGGAAGAGGAACCCGACCCTCGCCGGCGGGAATCCGAGGGCGCGGAGCACGGCCGCCTCGGCGGCCCGTTCCCGCGCGGCCATCGCCATCGCGTTCCCGGCGACGAGGAGCATCGTGAGGGCGACGGCGGCGACGATGTTGCGGACGATCGCGCGCAGGTCTCCCATCATCTCGACGAAGGAGAGCTGGAAGGCCTTCTCCGTCTCGGTCTTCGTCTCGCCGTTGGAATTCCGGAAGGCCGCGTCCACGCGCGCGCTCACCGGGGCGACGTCCTCCGGACCCGCGACGAGGAACCAGATCGTCCCCACCCTCCCCGGGCGCCCGGCGGAGGTTTTTAGCGCTTCCTCGACATACTTGCGATGGAAGAGGAGCCACGTCGAGTCGGGCCCGTCGTAGATCCCGCGGACGTTGAGCTCGGGGTTCAGGGGATAGATCTGGCCGGTGAGGACGATTCGGTCCCCGACCTTCCAGTCGAACTTGGCCGCGAGGTCCCTCCCGACGAAGCACCCCTGGGGGTCGGCGAGGAACGCCCGCCGCTCCTCCTCGGGGAGCCGCACCTCGGGGAACACATCCCAGAAGGTGTCCGACTCGATCTCGAAGTTCGCGAACCAATTGTCCTCGTCCTTCCAGTAGGCCCCGAACCAGGTGAGCGGCGTCGTCTTCAGGATCCCGGGCAGGTTGCGAATCTTGTCGACGTGGGCCTCCGGGAGGGGGTTCTGGAGGGAGGTCGCGTGGCGCGCGACCAGGCGGAAACGGCTCTGCTCGGAGGGGGGGTTCTCGAACTGGTACAGGGCGGTCTGGAGGGCGACGACGAGGAAGGTCGAGACGAAGATCGCGAAGGCGGTCAGCCCCGACCGCCGCTTGTTGCGCAGCAGATTCCGGAGGATGAGCGGGAGGTACTTCACCGGGAAGCGCTCGCCGCGTAGGAAGCCGGCATCTCGCCGAGGACCCCCTTGTCGAGGAAGCGCCGCGTGCGGGCGTATCCCGCCGCGCGGGGGTCGTGGGTGACGAGGAGGATCGTCTTCCCGTACTCGGCGTTCAGGCGGCGGAGGAGCTCGAGGATCTCCGTCGCCGAAGTCGCGTCCAGGTCTCCCGTCGGCTCGTCGGCGAGGAGGAGGGTCGGGTCGGTGACGATCGCGCGCGCGATCGCGGCCCGCTGTTCCTGGCCGCCGGAGAGCTGTCGGGGAAAGTGCTTCGCCCGGTCGGTGAGGCCCACGACGCCGAGGGCGGTCCGCACGTGCTCCCGGCGCTCCTTCCCCGAGAGGGGAGTCAGGAGAAGGGGGAGAGCCACGTTCTCCTCCGCCGTGAGGACCGGGATCAGGTTGTACATCTGGAAGATGAAGCCGATGTGGCGGGAGCGGAACGCCGCGAGGTCCGTCTCCGACATCGAGGCGAGGTCCGACCCGGCGACGCGGATGTCGCCCGAAGTCGGCCGGTCGATGCCGGCGATGAGGTTGAGGACGGTCGACTTGCCCGATCCCGATGGTCCCATCAGGGCGACGAAGTCTCCGCCGGAGGTCTCGAGGTCGATGCCCCGGAGGACCGGCACCTCGAGCGTGTCGCGGCGAAACGACTTCGTCACGTGGCGGAGGGAGACGACGGGCGAGGTTCCCAAGGCGGGGCTCCGGCGAGGGGCGCGGAACGATAACCCGAGGGGACCGTCCCCGCGAAGCGGGGGAGGGTCAGCGCTTCGCGGCGACGCGAACGCGCGCCCCGTCGGGCAGGTCGGCGCCGCCCGCGGAGACGACCTCCTCCCCTCCGGAGAGGCCCTCGAGGATCTCGACCCGGCCTTCCCTCCGCTCGCCTGGGTGGACCGACCTCCGGTAGGCCCGTCCGCCGGTCACGACGCGCACGAAGGCGCCTCCCTCCCGCTCGACGAGCGCCGCGGAGGGGATGGAGATTCGCGTCGCGGGGGGCGGGGCGGACTCACCGGCCGACCCGAAGAAGACCTTCGCGCTCATCTCGGGCCGCACCCGCTCGTCCGGCTCGAGGAACCGGACTCGGACGGGGACCGTCGAGGTGCGGCGCACGGCGCGCGGCATGATCTTGCGGACGAGGGCGCGGTAGCGGACGTCCGGATACGCCTCCAGGACAATCTCGGCCGGCTGCCCCTCCCGCACGCGCCCGAGATTGGCCTCGCTCACGTCCGTGTCGACCTCGAGGTCGTTGCGGTCGACCAACACGGCGATGACGCCCGAGGAGACCTGGCCCGTCACGACGCCGAAGGAGATGGTCTCCCCCACCTCCATCGACTTCGCGATCACGACGCCGTCGAACGGCGCGCGGACAAGGGTGTTCGCGAGGACGGACTCCGCGACCTCGAGCTTCGCCTTCGCGACGTCGAGTCTCGTGCGCGCCGCGTCCAGCGCCTGTTCCCCCGCCGCTCCGCCGCGGACGAGGCTCTCCTGGCGACGCACCTCGCGTTCGGCGTCGGCGAGCTCGGCGCGCGCTTCCGCGACGCGGGCCGCGTCCTCCCGCGACTCGAGGCGGGCGAGGAGGTCTCCCTTCCGGACGACGGTCCCCTCCTCGAAGTGGATCTCCTCGATCTTCCCGGCGGCGCGGGAGCCGACATTCGCCGACTTGCGGGCGACGACGTAGCCCGTCGCGGTCAGGACCACGCCTCCCACGCCCTCCGGGACCTCGATCGAGGCCTTCGCCGTCTCGACGACGGGGAGGCCGAAGTGGAGGAGCCACGCGGCCGTCCCCCCGCCGGCGAGGAGGAGGAAGAGGAGGAACGCGGCGAAGGGGAAGCGCCGCCGCCGCGGGGGCTCCTCCGCGCGGTGGATGCGCAGCCCCTCGAGGTCCGAGGGGGAGCGCGGGCGGGGGGGAAGGTCCGTCTCGGCCTTCACGGTCGTCGCGGGGACAAGCTAGCGGGCGGCCCCGCGCGTCGCCAGCCGGTGCCGGAGCGGCCGGGCGCCCGGACGGCGACGGGGGGAGCGGCGCGGGCCCCGCGTCGTTGGACCCAGTTTGGATTGGGCGGGAATGGCCTTGCCCTGGACTGGGCTTTCGTGTATGGAAACCCCCCCCGATACCCGGGCGAGGGTGCGTTCGTGGGGTCGTCCCCGCCATCCCCGGATCCAAACACAAGCAGGGAGAATGCGAATGCCTCGGACAAAGAAATCGAACGGCTCTTCCAACGGCTCCTGGCTGACGTTCCTCGAGGCCGCCGCGAAGGCCGGCTTGAGCCACTTCACGCTGTACAAGATGAAGTCGACCGGCAAGCTCCCGGTCAAGGCGAGGAAGGTCGCGGGGAAGATGCGCCTCGAGCGCGCGTCCTTCGAGGACTGGATGAAGTCCCGCGGGGCCACGGCGGGCGCCGGGCGCAAGCGACGGGGCCGGCGGCGGGGTCGCGTGGCGGTGCGGCGCGCGCGCCGCGGCCGTCGGGGGCGCCGCATGCGGGTCGCCACCGTCGCCGCCGCCGCCCCGCGCGGCCGCCGGCCCGGCGCGTTCTCCCTCCCCGTGGGGGGCACGACGAACCTCGACTTCTGGTTCAAGCTCCTCGGGTTCGTGCGGCGCCGGGGGGCGAGCGTCGCGATCCAGACGGACGGGACGAAGGTCGGCCTCGTCTAGGACGCCGCCTCGTCCGCGGGACAAGAAAGAGGCCGCGGGGTCCGAGGACCCCGCGGCCTTCGCCGTCAAGTGGTCGGGGCGACTGGATTTGAACCAGCGACCTCTTGAACCCCATTCAAGCGCGCTAGCCAAGCTGCGCCACGCCCCGACCGAGGGATTCGGGCGCGGATTCTAGCGGGGGAGACCTTCCCCGCAAGGCGGCGGGCCGCTCTCCTCGTCGCGCTCCGGCCGGGGATCCCGGGTCATCAGGTCGACGACGGCGCGCCGGGGGTCCTTCCCGCCGTCGAGGACGGCGTGGACCTCGCGCGTGATCGGCATCTCGACGGGCGTCCCTCCCGCGCCGAGGGCGCGCGCCGTGAAGACCCCCTCCGGCACCATCGCCGTCGACCCGAGGACCTGGGCGATGGACTCGCCACGGGCGAGGCGCTCCCCGACGGAGCGGTTGCGGCTGTGCCGGGAGTAGCAGGTCACGATCAGGTCGCCGAAACCGCTCAGCCCCGCGAAGGTCTCGCGGCGCGCCCCGCGGGTCTCCCCGTAGCGCGCGATCTCGACGATGCCGCGCGTCAGGAGGGCGGCCTTGGCGTTGTCGCCGAAGCCGAGCCCGTCGCAGATCCCGGCCGCGAGGGCGATCACGTTCTTCAGCGCCCCGCCGATCTCCACCCCGGCGGGGTCGGCGTTCGTGTAGACCCGGAACCGCTCGCTGCGGAGCGCCCCCTGCACGAGCGCCGCGTCCTCCTTCCGGGGGCTCGCGGCGACCACGGTCGTCGGGAGGCCGCGGGCGACCTCCTCGGCGTGGCTCGGGCCGGAGAGGACCACGATCCGCGCGGCCGGACCGAGGACCTCCCGGAGGATCTCGGTGGGCCGCGCGAGCGTCCCCTTCTCGAGCCCCTTCGTCGCCGAGACGATCGGGACGCCCGAGGCGTGAGGCGCGAAGCGGCCGGCGACCTGGCGGAGGAAGGGGGTGGGGACCACGGAGAGGAGGAGGTCGCTCCCCGCGCAGCAGGCCGCCGGGTCGTCGGTGAGCTCGAGGTCCTCCGGGAGGGGGACGCCGGGGAGGAAACGGCGGTTCTCCCGCAGGCGGCGCATCTCCGCCACGTAGTCGGGGAACGCGCCCCAGATGCGGACGGAGTGGCCGTTGCCCCGCAGGAGGAGGGCGAGGGCGGTCCCCCACCCTCCGTCGCCGATCACGCCGATCCGCATGAGTCCTTCCCGAGACGACGGCCGATCCTCGGCTCGGTCCCCTCGAGGATCCGGCGCAGGTTCGCTCGGTGTCGCACGAGGATCAGGGAGGCGAGGAGGAGGGAGGCGGCGAGGACCGGCAGGTGCGCGCGGAGCGCGTCCGCCGGGTCGCGCGCGAGGACCGCGAGGGGGAAGGCGAAGGCCATCCCGATCGAGGCCACGGAGACGATCCGGACGAGGGAGATCAGCAGGACCCAGGCGAGTCCTCCCACCGCGAACGCCGCCGGGTCGAGGGCGAGGAGGACCCCCGAAGCGGTCGCGACCCCCTTCCCCCCCCGGAACCGGAGGAAGACCGGGAAGCAGTGGCCGAGGGTGGCCCCGACCCCGCCCAGCGCGGAGGGGAGCCCCGGCTCCAGGCCGAGGAGCCTCGGGAGGAGGCCGGCGGAGGCGAACCCCTTCGCCGCGTCGAGGAGGTAGACGAGGGCCGAGGCTCCCCGGCCGAGGATCCGGCCGACGTTCGTCGCGCCGATGTTCCCCGACCCCACCGTCCGGATGTCGACCCCCGCCCGGAGGCGGACCAGGAGGTACCCGAACGGGATCGACCCCAGGAGGTAGCCGAGGAGGGGGGTCGCCAGGGTCCCGGCGGCGCCCATCATCGGGTCGGGGAGGTCGGCATCGTGGGGGGAACTTAGCCGGCCCTTGAAAGACCTTCGAGGATGAATCACTACCTCCTGCGCAGGAGCCGCCGCCAGACATCCTCAATCCTCCTTATCCTCCTTTTCCTACCACTTTCTCTTGCGGCGGCTCCTGCCTCCCAGCCAGGGAGGAGGAAGGTGGATCGGGCGCGGGTCGCGGGACCCGGGAGGACTCGATCCGCGAGGTTCAGCCTGGCCGGGTCCAGGGTCGATCGGGGTGGAAACTGGAGCGGGTGATGGGGCTCGAACCCACGACATCAACCTTGGCAAGGTTGCGCTCTACCACTGAGCTACACCCGCTCGTGGACCGCAGAGCGAAGGAATCTATCGGGCGCCCCTCCCCTGTCAATCCGACCCTCCCCCTTGAGGGAAGAGAGCCGGAGGGCCGAGAATCGTCGGGACGTCCGAATCGATGCATCAGGGGTCCGGCCGGGGTCGCGAAAGCCCCTGCGTAAAGGCCGCCTCGCGGAGGTTCCTCTCCAGACGGGTGGGCGGCCTCGCCTCGGCCGGGCTCTCTCTTCCGCATCGCGCACGGCGCGCCCCTCCGGGTCATCGGAGGGGCGGGTCATCGGAGCGGGACGAGCCGGGCGTGCTCGTCGTAATACGCGGCTCCTTCGCCGCCGTCGGTCGTCCTCGCGCGGATCAGGGAGTTCGCGCACCTCCCCGCGCTCCTCCACCCTCCCTTCGGGACGACGACGACGTCCCGACGCTGGCGCGGATCGAGGAGGACGCGCACCGTCATCGAGCCGGCCCGCGTCTCGAGCCGCGCGAGGTCCCCGTCCCGCAGCCCCGGCGCGGCCTGCGGGTGGACGGTCGCCTCGGCGGGCCCGTCCTGGAACCGGGCGGTCGTCTGCGAGGCCTGGGCCTTCGCCGTGGAGATCGAGGTGAGGAAGAGGGGGTAGTCCGGCGCGGGGAGGTCGACCTCGGGAGGCGCGTGGTGGATCAGGTTCACCCGCCCGCTCGGCGTCGGGAAGCGCCTCCCCTCGAACAGCACCTTCGGGACGAAGGGATTGAGGACGGGCCCCTCCTCGAGCCGCTCGAGCGTCGCTCCCTTCGCCTCCGCCCGGCGCAGGAAGCGCTTCTTCCAGTCCCGGGCGCTCCCCTCCATCGCCTCCGCCAGGCCGACCCTCGGCGCGAGCGCCTGGAGGATCTCGAGGTCGGTCTTCACGCCGGGAGGAGGGGGAACGACCGGCCGGGCGTTGGCGAGGTAGTGGTGGCCGTAGGCTCCGAGGAGGTCGTCGTCCTCGAGCATCGTCGTCGTGGGGAGGAAGAGGTCGGCGCAGCGGGCGGTGTCGGTCAGGAAGGAGTCGACGACGACGACGAACTCCCGGGTCTCGAGCGCCCGGGCCACGGTCTCCGACTCGGGGAGCATCGCGACGGGGTTCCCCGCCGTGACCCAGACCATCCTTATCGGGGGGTCCTCCGCGGCGAGCACCTCCGGGCCGAGGAGGGGCTCGCAGATCGAGCGGGGAGCGGCGCGCAGCCCCCCGATGAAGGAGGTGTCGAAGGCGCCGCGGCGCTTGAAGTAGAAGGAGACTCCGCCGCCGGGCACCCCGAGGTTGCCGGAGATCGCCCCGAGGGCGTCGAGGGCGCGGATCGTCCCCGAGCCGTTCGCCCGCCGCTGCATCCCCCAGCCGACGAGGATCGCGGAGGGCCCCTCGCCGTACTCGCGGGCGAACCCGGCCAGCTCCTCCGGGGCGACGTCCGCCCTCCCCGCCCACTCCTCGACGGATCGGGAGAAGGCGAGGCTCCGGAACGCCTCGAAGCGGTCGCAGTACCCGGGGGCCTCCGGGTCGGTCCTCTCCTCCTCGAAGAGGACGCGCGCGGTCCCCATCGCCAGCGCGAAGTCCCCTCCCGGGCGCGGCCGGAGGATCCGGTCGCAGAGGGTCGCCGTCCGGTTCCAGACCGGGTCGACGAAGAGGAGCCGCGCGCCGCGCGCCTTGGCCTCCCGCAGCACCGGCAGGGTGTGGATGCTGCTCGCGAAGACGTTCTTCCCCCAGAGGACGATCGTCCGGGAGTTCAGGAGGTCGAAGAGGTCGTTCGAGTCCTCCAGCCCGAAGTCGGTCTCCTGCGCGGCGTCCCCCGCCCCCGAGCAGATGTCCCCGCGCTTCGTCGTCACCGGCCCGAACCGCTCGAAGAAGTAGTCGCAGGCGTACTTGAGGACGCCGAGCGTCCCGCCGCTGCGGTAGTGGAAGATCGAGGCGGGGCCCGACTCCGCCCGGAAGGCGAGCATCCGCTCCGCGGCGAGGTCGAGCGCCTCGTCCCATCCGACCGGGACGAAGCCGCCGTTCCTGCGGAGGAGCGGGGTCGTGACCCGGTCGGGGTCGTACTGGCGCTCGAGGAACCGGTTCGTCCGCTCGCACAGGAAGCCGCGCGTGACGGGGTGGTCGGGGTCCCCGCCGATCCGGAGGATCCTGCCGTTCTCGACCTCGGCGACGATCCCGCAGGCGTCGGGGCAGTCCCGGTTGCAGGTCGTCCGGACCGTCGAGGGCATGGGGCCGAGGATAGCACGGGGTTTTCCTTCCCCCGTGGCGGGGGACCGGAGGCCTCCGCAGAATGCGGCGGCGTCCCATGGAGACGCTCATCACCCGTCTCGACCGTGCGCTCGGCGCGCCGGGGCCGCTCCACGCGCGCCTCGAGGCCGTCCTCGAGATCGTCGCGGAGCGCTTCGGGGCCCGCGTCGCGACCCTCCATCTGCTCGACGCGGACGGGGCGACCCTGCGCCTCCGCGCCCATCGCGGAGGGCTCCCTCCGGCCGTCCTCGAGGCGGCCCGGAGCGTTCCCGTCGGCAAGGGGATGGCGGGCCTCGCCGCGCAGCTCCGCGAGCCGGTCTCCACGTGCAACCTCCAGACGGACGGCTCCGGGGTCGCGCGCCCGGGCGCCCGCCAGACCGGGCTCAAGGGGACGATGTGCGTGCCGATGCTCGACGGCGATCGCCTCGCGGGGACGCTCGGCATCGGCTGCGAGGAGGAGCGCGCCTTCACCCCGGGAGAAGCCGCCGAACTCCTCGCCGCCGGCACGAGGATCGCTCGCGCGGTGGGCCGCGGCGCCTGAAACGGCCGCTCAGGCCGGACGGGGACGGCGCAGGAGCGGCGCCGTCCCGAGGAGGTAGATCCCCGCCGCGACGAGGCCGGAGAGTCGGAAGCCGAGCGACATCGAGAGGAAGAGCGTCGCGACGGAGCCCAGGACGGAGGCCGTCCCGTTCACGCCGATCGCCCAGGGGAGGAGGGAGGGCGCCTCCGCTTCGAGGATCCGCAGACCGGAGGGGAAGGGGATCCCGAGGGAGAGGCCGAGCGGCGCGAGGAGGAGGAGCGCGAGCGCTACGCGGACGGCGAAGGGGGCGCCCAGGGCGGCGTGGAGGAGGCCGTCGAGGAGGAGCGCGTGGAGCGCGGCCGCGAGGAGGATCGCGCCGACGCCCAGTCGCGCGGCCCTCCGCGCGTCGGGCGCGATCCGCACGGAGAGGAGGGAGCCGAGCCCGGGGAAGACGAGGAAGGCGCAGAGGGTGACGGTGAGGGAGTGGATCGGGTGCCCGAGGAAGAGGGACATCCTCTGCATCGTGGCGATCTCGAGGGCGATGAACCCCGCGCCGAGGGAGAGGAAGTAGAGGAGCGGCGCCCCCGGGCCGCGGCGGTCCCCCGAGGGCCCGCGGCCGCGGACGAACGCGAGCGGGAGGAGGACGAGGAGGACCGAGGCGACGGAGGCCTGGAGGAGGAGGGCGAGGAGGATCCACAGGCCGACGGGCTTCTCCCCGATGAGGGCGAGCCAGTCCTCGGCCGCCTCCGAGATCGTCTCCTTCCGCCCGCGGAGGTCGCTCCACCGGTGGTAGTTGAAGAAGAAGGGGCGGTCGTCCCCGACCGGCGCGACGTCGAAGGGGTACGCCTCGAAGAAAGCCCCCTCCCGCCCCTCGTCGACCGCGCGCGCGAGGTCGGCGTAGGCCCCCTCGCCGCGGAGGCCCGGCTCGTAGCCGAGGCGGTTGCCCGGGTAGGCCGCGCAGAAGCGCTCGAGCTTCGCCACCTCCTCCTCCGTGAAGGGGGTCGGGCGCAGGAGCGACACGGCAAAGCGCGCTCTCGCCTCCTTCCCCTCGAGGGGCACGACGGCGTCGTGGAGCACGACGGCGGCGCAGGCGGAGGGGCGGCGCTCGCCCCGCGATCGGATCTCGAGGAGGGCGAGGCCGAACAGCCGCAGGTTCTCTCGGGGCGGCTCGAACTCGGGCCGCAGGATCGCGAGGACGCCGCGCGGCGCGAGATGGTCGAAGTAGTCGCGGAGCGCCTCCGCCGTGTAGAGGTAGGACTCCGAGAGGACGTAGGCCCCCGACGCGAGGGCGGCGTAGGTGTCCGTCCCCGTCATCTGGACGAGGTCGAAACGCTCCTCCGTCCGGCGAAGGAACGAGCGCCCCTCGGCCACCTCGACGGAAACGCCGGGGAGAGCGTAGGGGTCGCCCGAGAACGCCCGGAAGGGGCCGCGCATCCAGGCCGCCGTGACCGGGTTGATCTCGGCCGCCGCCACCCGCGAGGCCCGGTGATGGACCGCCGTGAGGAGGTCGTGGCCTCCCCCCGCGCCGATCACGAGGACCCGCGGCTCCTCGACGAACAGGTAGGCGAGCGCGTAGATCGGGGAGATCCCTCCGGGGAGGAGCCCGAACCTCGGGCTGCGGCGGATCGCCTCGGCGAACGCCGCGGGGGCCGAATCCTCCCCGCCGTCCTCCGACGCGAAGCCGGCGCGGAAGATCGTCGTCGGGGCGTCCCCGTCCTGGAACACCTGCAGGGAGTCGGGAGGACGGCGCTGGCCGAAGTCGATCGCGTCGAGCCGGCAGAGCGCGCTCCACTCCGTGCGGACGATCCTCGACTCGGGGAGGCTCCGCAGCGCCCGCGCCGCCGTCTTCGTCGAGGCGAAGGGGAAGGGGAGGAGCCGGTCGGCGAGCCGGGCGCGGGTCTCCGGTCCGGTCGCGATGAAGAGGGCGAAGCCCGCGGCGAGGAGGGCGTGGATCGCCGCGCGCCATCCGCGGCCGGCGTCCTGCGCGAAGCACGCCGCCGCGAGGACCCCGAGCCCGGCGCACAGGAGCGCGCTCCCGGAGGCGCCGAGCGGGGTGATCGAGACGACGAAGACCCAGCAGCCGAGGCCGGAGCCGGCGAGGTTCCAGAAGTATCGCGAGTGGACGGCGGCGCCCGGCTCGGCCAGCGCGATCGCGACGGCGAGGCCCGAGAAGAGGTAGGGGAGGACGAGGTAGCCGTAGTCGAGGAAGCCGAGGGCGGCCCGGAGCGGGCCCTCGAGGAGACGGGCGGTGTCGGGGGGCCTGCGGCCGAGGAGGGCAAGGGTGCCGACGGCGGTCGCCGCGAAGAGGAGCGAGCAGGCGAGGAGGGAGCGCGAGGGCCGCGCGAGGAGCGCCCGGCGGAAGAGCGTGAGGAGGGCGCCGGCGGCCCCGAAGCCGAGGAGCGCGACGGTGACGAGGAGGTAGGTGAGGTGGTGCCACGCGACGACGGAGAAGATCCGCGTCTCGAGGATCTCGAGCGCGAGGGTCGCGGCGGAGAGGACGAAGAGCCCTGCGCGGCGGGAGGGCTCGGGGGCTAGGAGCCTCACGTCGGGGCGATCATCCGAGAAGGGGTATCCCTACCCCTCCGATTGAATGGGCCTGGAGGCGCCGCTAGTTTCCGCCGGCGCGTTGCGGCTCCGCGGCGCGCGCGTCGCCGGGAGCCTGCGATTCTCGGTCGGGTTCACGCTCTCCTGGAGGCGACATGCTATCCGGGCGCCCGTCCGCCCTTCCGCGGGAGGACGGCGGTCCGGACGGCAGGGGGAGCGTCCGCGCGCCTCCTCGACCCACGGAGACTTCGGACACGAGCCATGCGAATCCATCCCGTCGCCCTCCTCCTCCTCCTCGGAACGCTCGCCGGCTGCCGCGCCGCGGGGGGCGGCCCCGCCTCCGGCGGCTACCCGCAGCCGGGCCCGTTCCACCGCGCGGTGTCGACCCGCTCGGCGGAGGCCCAGAAGTGGTTCGACCGCGGCCTCGCCTACTGCTACGGGTTCAACCACGCGGAGGCGATCGCCTGCTTCGAGAAGGCCGCCGCGGCGGACCCCGACGGCCCGATGCCGTACTGGGGGATCGCCTTCGCCTCGGGACCGCACATCAACAACCCGGCGATGGACGAGGCCGCCTCGAAGACCGCCTGGGAGGCGACGCAGCGCGCCCTCGCGCGAAGGGGGAGGGGGAGCCCCGTCGAGCAGGCCCTCATCGACGCCATCGGCAAGCGCTACGTCTGGCCGCCGCCGGCCGACCGCAAGGAGGTCGATGCCGCGTTCGCGGAGGCGATGCGGGAGGCGTGGCGGCGCTTCCCGGGCGATCCCGACGTCGGCGCCCTCTTCGCCGAGGCCCTCATGGACCTGCGTCCCTGGGACCTCTGGACGCTCGAGGGGGAGCCGAGGCCCGAGACGCCGGAGGTCCTCGCGACGCTCGAGGCGGTCCTGCGGCTCGATCCCGACCATCCCCAGGCCCTCCACCTGACGATCCACGCCCTCGAGGCCTCCCCGCATCCGGAGAGGGCGCTCTCCGCCGCCGACCGGCTCCGGCACCGGCTCCCCGGCATCGGACACATGCTCCACATGCCCTCCCACATCGACGTCCTCGTCGGTCACTACGCGGAGGCGGTCGAGGCGAATCGGCGCGCGCTCGCGGCCGACCGGATCCACGCCGCCCGGGTCGGCTCGAAGGGCCTCTTCGCGATGTACCGCGCGCACGACTACCACATGCTCGTCTTCGCGGCGATGTTCGAGGGGAGGAGCGCCGAGGCCATGGAGGCCGCGCGCGAGCTGGTCGCCGAGACTCCCGACGAGGTCGTGCGGGAGATCCCAGACTTCCTCGAGGCGTTCCTCGCCGTCCCTCTCCACGTCCTCGTCCGGTTCGGGCGATGGGAGGAGATCCTCCGGGAGCCGGCGCCCGCGCCGGGCCTCCCCAGCGTCGTCGCGTTCCGCGCCTACGCCCGCACCGTGGCCCTCGCCTCCCTCGGCCGGCTGGCGGAGGCGGAGGCGAGCCTCGCCGACTTCCAGAAGGCCGCGGCCGAGGTCCCCGAGAGCCGGTACGCCGGGAACAACACCGTGCGCAACGTGCTCGAGGTCGCGAAGGCGATGGCCGAAGGGGAGCTCGAGTACCGCCGCGGGAATCACGACCGGGCCTTCGAGCATCTGCGCGAAGCGGTGAAGCGCGACGACGCGCTGCGCTACGACGAGCCCCGCGGGTGGATGCAGCCCCCCCGGCACGCGCTCGGGGCGCTCCTCCTCGAGCAGGGCCGGGCGGAGGAGGCGGAGGAGGCCTACCGCCGGGACCTCAAGCGCCACCCGGACAACGGCTGGTCGCTCCACGGGCTCGCGGAGTGCCAGCGCCGGCTCGGGCGGAAGGAGGAGGCGGCGAAGACGGAGGAGCGCCTGCGCTCCGCGTGGGCCCGCGCCGACGTCGAGATCTACGGCTCCTGTTTCTGCCGCCGGCGGACCTGATCCGGCCCGCTCCCTCCCTCCCCCTCCGGGACGAGGGAGGCGCGCACCGCCTCGAGGGTCTCGACGAGGCGCGCCGCCTCCTCCTCCACGGAATCCCCCTCGCGCAGGGCGCGACGCAGGCGCGGGAGGGTCTCGGCGACGTAGGAGGGGAGGGGGGCGAAGATCTGGTGCTTGAACCAGGGGCGGTCGGGCAACCCCTCCTCGCGGCAGAACCCGCGCTCCGCGGCGAGGAGGGCGCGCGCCGCGCTCTCGATCGCGCCGGGAACGGGATCTCCCGAGGCGAGGAGCTTCTCGACATGCCGGTTCAGCCCGAGCGCCCGCTCCCCGAGCGCGCGCGCCGCGCGCCGCGCCCCGTCGAGCCGGGCGTCCTCGGCGGGAAGCGCCTCCTCGATCACGCGCGCGTACGGCGCGAAGTCGAGGGGAGGGACGTCGCACTCGGCGAGCCGGAGCGCGGCGATCCCCCAGAGGCGCGCCGCGAGCGCGTGGTACCGGAAGCCGGGATCGCCGAAGCGCGCCATCCAGTCGGCGTTGTCGTGGACGGAGTGGTAGACGCCGTAGGGACCCTCGAAGGCGAGGTCGGCGATCGGGATCCCGAGGTGATTGAGGAAGACCGTGTAGTCGGAGCCCGAGCCCGGGACGTTCACGGTCGCCTCGCCGTCCGCCCCCCCTCCTCCCTCGACGTACCGGACGCCCCCTCCCGGCGAGGCTCCGGAGCGCTCCCGCCACGCCTCCAGGACCGTCTTCCCGGTCGCCGGGTCGTCGAGGGCCCCGGCGACCTCGCGGAGGAATCCCCACAGGGAAGGCGTGGCGGTGGCGCCGAAGGCGCTGCCGCAGACGGCCGAGTCGACGTTGAGGCAGGCGATCGCCCCCCGGCGCAGCTCCTCCGCGTGCTCCTCCCCCCACTCGGTCGATCCCGTGAGGGTGAACTCCTCAGCGTCGAAGCTCGCGAGGACGATCGTCCGGCGCGGCCGCCACCCCTCGCGCATCAGGGCCCCGAATCCGCGAGCGACCTCGAGCATCGCGGCGGTCCCCGAGCCCGGGTCGACCGCGCCGAAGACCCAGGCGTCGTGGTGGTTCGTCAGGAGCACGACCTCGCCGGGTCGATCCCTCCCCTCGATCCGCGCGATCACGTTGCGGATGCGCCGATCCTCCCTCGAGACTTCCAGGCGCATCCGGACGCGGGCAGGCCCCGGGCCGAGGTGGTAGGGGAACGGCAGGGCGCCCCTCCATCCCTCGGGCGAGACCGGCCCCCCCAGGCGGGAGAGGATCTCCGCGGCGTCTCGCGGGGCGAGCGGGCAGGAGGGGAGGTCCGGGAGCGACACCGCCTCTCCCGCCGCGATCCGCTTTGCACCGGGCGTCGACGCCCAGCCCGGGGTGAGGGGATCCCCCGGGACCCGGAAGTCGAGCGCGGTCGCGCCGCGCTGCACCTTGTCGTCCGGCCCCCAGGGGCCGTGCGGGTAGGGATCCCCCTTCCCGAATCCGTCGTCGGCCGGATCCGAGTAGGTCAGCAGCGCGGCCGCGCCGCGCCGGTGAGCCTCGAGGACCTTCCCTCCGCGGTAGCCGCGGAAGTGGCGCGCGAGGACGATCCGGCCGCGGACCTCGATCCCGAGCGCGGCGAGACGGTCGAAGTCCTCGGGCCTCGCGTAGTTCGCGAAGACGACCTCCCCCTCGAGGTCGCAGGAGGGGGAGTAGGCGTGCCACGGCGGGAGATGGGGGTAGCCCTCCTCGGGGCGGGCGAGGGAGACCTTCTCCGGGTCGAGGAGCTCGACCTCGATCTTCCCCGGATAGGAGAGGAGGACCTCGTACTCGGCGAATCGCGGCTCGAGGCCGGCGGCCCGGAACTCCTCGGCGATCGCGGCGGAGACGCGCTCGTTCTCGGGAGTCCCGGCGACGTGGGGCTCGGCCGCGACCCGGCGGAGGAGACGCTCGCAGGACCCGGGATCGGGAAGGGAGGCGAACCTCGCCTCGAGGGCGCGCTGCGCCCCGATGCGCGAGACGTGGAATCCGGCGACCGCCGGCCGCTCCGGCTCGGTCCCCGGTCGCCGCGCGGGTCCGGAGCAGGCGGCCAGCCCGACCGGGACGAGCCATCCCGCGGCCCTCACGCCGCGGCACTGTAGCGAACCTTCCGGAAACTGCCCCGGCTGGGTGTTGATGGGGCTGCTCGCGGCTGACCCTCCCGCCCGTCCCGTCGGGTTCGATTCCGTACTCGCCCGCGCGCGCGCGCCAG
>JAKEFM010000245.1 GCA_022616055.1 Planctomycetota bacterium | reverse complement strand
CGCGCCGCTCCTCGGGAGCCCCCTCGGGCCTGACGTACGCCGCGGAGGACGCCGGGGCGAGGCATCTGGACGCGCCCGCGCCCGCCTCCGGACAATCGCGGGTCGCCGCCCCTCGCCGCATGCCCTCCGAGGTCGATCCGCTCCCGGGAATGGTCGCCGATCTCTTCGTCGAGTACGGGCCGGGCGCCGTCTCCTGGGAACGCGATCGCGACTTCGTGATCGAGCGCGTCCTCGCCGAGGGGACGTGGGACGCGATCGAGTGGGTCCGCTCCAGGGCGGGGGACGGCGCCATCCGGGATCTCCTCCTGCGGACGAAGGGCCGCCGGCTGAGCCCCCCGCAGCTCCGCCTCTGGCAACTCCTCCTCGACCTCCCCGAGGAGACGGTGACCGCCTGGATCCGGTCCGAGGCCCGCGCCGTCTGGGACGGGAGGGGGCCGTGAGAGGGCCCCCGCTCCACCTCGAGGTCCTCCCTCCCGCCCAGGCGGAGGCCCTGCGGCTCCTCGCCGGCCCGGCCTCCGGGGAGGGGTTCTACCTGGCCGGCGGGACGGCCGTCGCCCTTCGCCTCGGCCACCGTCGATCCCTCGACTTCGACTGGTTCCGGGACCGCGGCATCGAGGATCCGGTGGGACTCGGGTCCGCCCTCCGATCCAGGGGGGCCCCCGTCGAGACGATCCGCACCTCCACAGACACCCTCCACGCGAAGGTCGGAGGCGTCGCGGTCGCTTTCTTCGGCTACCGCTACCCCCTCCTTCGTCCCCTCGCGACGCCGAAGGAGCTCGGCTGCGCGATCGCCTCCCTCGAGGACCTGTCGGCGATGAAGCTCTCGGCGATCGCCCAGCGGGGGATGCGCAGGGACTTCGTCGACCTCGTCGCCATCGGCCTCTCGGGGATCGAGCTGCCCCCGATGATCGCGCTCTACCGCGAGAAGTTCGGCCTCCGCGACGCCGGGCACCTCCTCGCGGCCCTCACCTACTTCGACGACGCCGAGCGTGACCCCGCGCCCCTCCTCGATTCGCGACTCGCCT
>JAKEFM010000028.1 GCA_022616055.1 Planctomycetota bacterium | reverse complement strand
GGGCAGGGCGGCCTTCCAGACCGTGCTGGGCATCGGCAGCCACATCAGGGGTCCGACCTACAAGGAATTGACGGCTCCTGAGCTGAATGGATAAGCATCTAAGATAATGCGTTACGTCTGTAGCGTCCCGATCCTGATGAATCGATCTCAACTCCTTTTCTGCAGCGAACTTGGCGATCGGAATCACCTCAAGCGCAAGTCCGAGCTGTGACAGGTAGTGTGACGAGCTGTGACAGGGAGCTGTGACAACCCCCGCCCGGACTCGTGAGGAGTCTCAGCGTCCATCCGCGGGGCCAAGCCGAGTCATCCGACTCCTCGCGGCGGCGGCCGCGTCAGGGGGCGCCCTCGCGGCGGCCCTCGCCCGGATGATCCGGATGCCGGGGGAGGGTCATCGCGGCCCCCTCCCTCCGCTCCCTCCCGAGGAGGCCGAGCTGGCGCAGGCGCTTCGCCGGGATGTCGCGCACCTCGCCGGCGAGATCGGGGAACGAAACGTCTTCCGCGCGGGGGCCCTTCACCGCGCGGCCGAGTGGGTCGAGGGCCGATTGGAAGCCGAGGGCTTCGACGTGAGGGGACAGGAGTCCACCGTGCGCGGGATCCTCTGCCGGAACCTCGAGGCGCAGCTCGAAGGGAACCGCCGGAGGGAGGAGATCGTGCTCCTCGGCGCGCACTACGACTCGGTGCACGGCTCCCCGGGTGCCGACGACAACGCGACCGGCGTGGCCGCCCTCCTCGCGATCGCGCGCCGCCTGCGCGCTTCGCCTCCGGCGCGCACGGTCCGGTTCGTCGCCTTCGTGAACGAGGAGCCACCCTTCTTCCAGACCGACTCGATGGGGAGCCTCCTCTACGCGAGGGCCTGCCGCGAGAGAGGGGACCGGATCGTCGAGATGCTCTCGCTCGAGTCGATCGGTTTCTACCGGGACGAGCCCGGGAGCCAGGTCTACCCTCCCGGATTCGCGCTCCTGTATCCCAACCGCGGCGACTTCCTGGCGTTCGTCGGGAACCTCGGCTCGCGCGCCCGGGTCCGTCACGCGATCCGCCTGTTCCGCGAGGCCACCCCCTTCCCCTCGGAGGGAGCGGCGACGTTCGGCTGGATCCCCGGGGTCGGCTGGTCGGACCAGTGGTCCTTCTGGAAGGCCGGGTACCCGGGCGTGATGGTCACCGACACCGCGCCCTTCCGGAATCCCGGCTATCACACGCAGGACGACACGCCGGAGAGGATCGACTACGAGCGGCTCGCCCGAGTGGTCGCCGGGCTCGCGAAGGTCGCGAGCCGGCTCGCCGCGGGCGGCTAGGCGCCGGCCCCCCTCGATTCCCCGGACGGGGGGGCGTTCACGGCTTCGAGAGCGCGCTCCGGTAGAAGTCGAGGATCTCGGGGCGCTCCAGGTCTCGAGCCACCTGTTCCACGCGGGGATCGAGGTAGCGCCGGTCGAGGGCCTTGCCCTGCGTCGCCAGGATCCCCCGAACGTCCTCCCGATCCCTCGGTCGCTCGGAGGCGATCTTGTGGAGGACGAGGTCCTCGGCGGTGCACACCCGGATCTCCCTCGGCCCGAGCCGTCGCGGACGCGCCCGCTCGATCGCTTCCCTCTCGAAGGGGAGGGTCCCGAAGGAGAGATCCGCCCGGAAGCCCGACCGCGTCCGGACCGGAAGGACGCGCGTCCTGGCCACGAACCCGACCGGATCCTCGACGAGCAGGGTGAACGCCCTCGCGGCCTCCCCGACGACCTTCGGGATCTCCGTCTCCTCGACCCATACCGTGACGTCGACGTCCCCCGTCGAACGCGCCACTCCCCAGAGGAGATTGGCGACTCCTCCGATCACCATGTAGGCGATGCGCCGGTCCTCGAGGAACGCGGCGATCTCCGCCGCGGCATCTTCGAGGCCGCTCACCCGCGGAATCGGACCCGGGCGAGGGTCTCGCGCATGCGGACGATCCCCCGCACCTTCTCGAGGTCGACCCTCGATTCCCGCATCCCCGCGGGGAGGGAGGCTCGCCACAGGTCGGCCGCCTCGAGGGCGAAGCGGATCTCGCGCGCGCGATCCTCGGCGCTCGCCCGGCTCCGGAAGGCGTCCTCCCATTCGTGGAAGAGCGCGAAGGCCTTCTCGCGCCTGCTCCACCGCGATCGATCCAGCCGTTCCACGGCGTCATTCTATCGGCGGCGAACGGGAGCCGGGCTCGACGCGAGCGCCCTCCCGAGCGAGGGGCGCGGAGGGTTCGAGGCGGCCCCCCCCGTGGGGGAGGGTCTTGGATCCGACGGTCCCGACGAGGATCCTCGCGCGCTCCGGAGTGCGTGGCCTCCTTCCCTCCCTCGGCATGAGACGTCCCCTCGCCCTCCTCCCTCTCCTCTCCGTCCCCGCCCTCTTCGGAGCCCTCCCCCCGGCGCAGCGACCGGCGCCGCCGGCAAGCGCGCCTTCCTCGTCGCCCGAGAGCCTGGACGCGCTTCTCGAGCCGATCCGGGCGAAGCACGGCCTCCCCGCACTCGCGGGCGCGATCGTCCGAGGAGACCGGGTCGTCGCGATCGGCGCCGTCGGCGTGCGCAGGCACGGCTCTCCGACTCCGGTCACGACGCAGGACCTCTGGCACCTCGGCTCCTGCACGAAGTCGATGACCGCGACGCTGATCGCGCGCCTCGTCGACCGCGGGGTCCTTTCCTGGGATGCGACGATCGCCGGAGTCTTCCCCGACCGCCGCCCGGGAATGGCCGAGGGGTGGGAGCGCGCGAGCCTCCCCCACCTCCTCACCCACAGGAGCGGAGCCCCCGCCGATCTCTCCGGGGACGGCCTCTGGGGGCGCCTGTGGAGGCGGGAGGGGAGCCCGACGGACCAGCGACTCCGGCTCCTCGACGGCGTGATCGTCCGACCCCCCCTTTCCCAGCCCGGCACGAAGCACCTCTACGCGAACGCGGGCTTCGCGATCGCCGGGGCGATGGCCGAGAAGGCGACGGGGAAAGCGTGGGAGGACCTGATGCGCCAGGAACTCTTCGGTCCCCTCGGCATGTCGCGCGCGGGCTTCGGTGCGCCCGGGAGCGCCGATCGACTCGACCAGCCGCGCGGTCACGGCCCGGGCCCCGTCGAGCCCGGCCCCTTCGCCGACAACCCCCCCGCGATCGGACCCGCGGGCACGGTTCACGCTCCTCTCGAGGACTGGGCGAAGTACGCTGCCCTCCACCTCTCGGGGGCGAGAGGAACCAGCCACTTCGTGCAGCCCGAGACTTG
Organism: Planctomycetota bacterium; assembly: GCA_022616055.1. Classification (GTDB taxonomy): domain Bacteria; phylum Planctomycetota; class UBA1135; order UBA1135; family JAKEFM01; genus JAKEFM01. Next base: position 72,905 of record JAKEFM010000028.1, on the reverse strand, counting down.
GAAGCGCCTGCACACCCCTCCGGAGGGGGAGACCTACGCCTGCGGCTGGGTCGTCCGGGAGCAGGGTTGGGCCGGAGGTCGCACGCTCTGGCACAACGGGAGCAACACGATGTGGTACGCCGAGGTCTGGATCGCTCCGGAGAAGGACGTCGCGTTCCTCACGGCGACCAACCTCGGCGGCGACGCGGCGCGCAAGGGCAGCGCGGAAGCGGCCACGGCGCTTCGCGGCCACGCGCTCGGCGGCGGGTGAGCCCCGTCGCGGCGCGGCGAGAGCCTCGCCGGGTTTCGCAGTTCCCACTCCCCGCAGACCCGGTTCGGCACGGGCGGGACTCGGGGGATTCGCTCTCAGAGGTCCAGGAAGACCCTGAGGGCCGGCGTCATCGCCAGGGGCAGGGGTCCGACGCCGGTGTCGATGACCAACCACTGGAAGAAGACGTTCCCCCCCACAAGGGCGGGGACGACCGGGACCGGAATGGGAATGAACCGGTGTCCCGCCCCGGGACCGGATCCCGACGTCGCCGCCGCGAACCACCACTCAGGGGGAACGCCGAGCGAGCAGCCCGGCATTCCGAGGAATCCGAGGTTCAGGGGAAGCGGAAGGCCGAGCCAGTTCGCGGAGTTTCCGCCCGCGATCAGGAACGCCAGCGCCCCGCCCAACGCCTCCGTGATTCCGAGTGCGAACGCGGGGTTGCCGTACTGCGCATGCGCGTATCCGCCCCCCGTCGTGATCTGCGGCACGATCCCTCCGGACCCGGGACAACCGGTCCCGAGGACCGACGATCCGGGCGGCAGCCCGGCGACCGAGAGGGCCCGGACCGGGCCGCCGGTGAGGGGGGCGGAGATCGCGAGATCGGGGATTCCGTCCCCATTCAGGTCCCCCGTTCCGGCGACACGCCCCGCGAAGTCCTGCAGGAACGATCCGCTCTGATGCATCCGGAGCGCGCCGTTCGCGCCCGAGACGACTCGGACATATCTCAGGACACCGTTCGCGCCTGCCGTCCCGACGACCAGGTCGGAGACCCCATCTCCATCGACGTCCCCCATGCTCCCGACCGCCCCGCCGAACCCATCGAGCGGGGACGCGCCGTTCACCGTGTAGAGGACGCCTCCAGATGAGCCAGAGACCGCGCTCACGTAGCCCGGCGCAGGGCTGGCCGATTGAGTCCGCGGACCACCGACCACGAAGTCCGGGACTCCGTCGCCGTCGAGATCCCCCGGTCCGGTGACGGCCGCCCCGAGAAGGTCGCCCGCGGCGGAGCCGGCGACCGCGAACAGGAGAGTTCCGGTGAGACCCGAGTACAGACGGGCCTCCCCCGCCGCGGACACTCCCGCCGGGCTCGCGGCGGAGTCCCCCACGAGGAGATCGGCTGCGCCGTCCCCGTTCACGTCCCCGGGCCCCGCCAGCGCGAGGCCGAAGCCAGGCACCGGCCCAGGGGCGGTGAGCGTGTACAAGAGCGCCCCGGTCGCGGTCGAGAAGACCCTCACCGAGCCGATGGCGCCGGTGGTGAACGGGCCCGGAGCCTGGGCTGCGACGTCGTCGATTCCGTCCCCATCGACGTCTCCCAGCGCGGCCACCGACTGACCGAGGCGTTCGTTCGCGGCGCCGCCCGGGATCGTCCAGATGATCGCCCCCCCGACGCCGGAGCGGAGGGCGAGCTCTCCCGCGTTGGTCAGTCCTCCCGGATCGGCGCCGGGGATTCCCACGAGGAGGTCGGGAACCCCATCGCCATCGACATCTCCCGTCCCCGCCACGGCGGCGCCGTACTGGTCGCCGATGGAGACGCCCGTCAGCGTGTAGAGAAGCGCTCCGTCCGTGCCCGAGCGGAGGTCGACGTAGCCCGGCCCGATGGGCCCGCACGAGCTCGGCTGCGGCGCCCCGACGAGGACGTCGGGGACGCCGTCCCCGTTCACGTCGGCGATCCGGGCAAGGGCAGCCCCGAAGATGTCGCAAGGCACCGGGGACGAAACCTGCCAGAGGACGTACCCCTCGGCTCGAGAGCGCGGACCCGTCAGGGAGAGGCCCGCAGCGACCGCCGCAGCGCCCGAAGCGAGTCGCGAGAAGAGGCCAGTCCTCCGTCTCCTCGGCCACATCGGAACCTCCGGCGAACCAGGAACTCGCGCATCGGGAATCGTCCCACCGGGCTCTCGGGAATGCCAGCCGCGGGAGGTACGCCGGCCGCCCCGCCCCCCGCCGCTAGACTCGCCCCGTGCCCGAGACCCTCCTCGTCCGCGGCGGGACGATCCTCACGATGAATCGCGCGCGGGAGATCCTGCGCGGGGACGTCCTCGTCGAGGACGGGGCGATCGCCGCGGTCGGCGCCGTCGATCCGGGGCTCCTGCCCGACGCCGCGATCGACGCGCGAGAGGGGGTGATCCTGCCCGGCTTCGTGCAGGCCCATGTCCACCTCTGCCAGACGCTGTTCCGGAACTGCGCGGACGACCTCCCGCTCCTCGAGTGGCTGCGGCGGCGGATCTGGCCCCTCGAGGCCGCCCATGACGAGACGACGATGCGGGCGGCGGCGCGGCTCGGTCTCCACGAGTTGATCGACGCCGGTGTGACGAGCGCCCTCGACATGGGGAGCGTGCACCACTACGGTGCGGTCTTCGACGAGGGGGGGCGGGCGGGGGTCCGGCTCCTCGGCGGCAAGGCGATGATGGACGACGCGGCGGGGGGGGCGGTGCCGGAGGGACTGCGCGAGTCGACGAGGTCCTCGATCGAGGAGAGCCTCGCCCTGTGCTCGAAGTGGCACGGGGCGGGGAACGGGAGGCTCCGGTACGCCTTCGCTCCGCGCTTCGCCCTCTCCTCGACGCCGGACCTCCATCGCGAGGTCGTCCGGCAGTCCGCCGCGCGGGGGACCCTCGTCCACACCCACGCCTCCGAGAACGCCGAGGAGGTCGCGGCCGTGAGGCGGGCGTTCGGCAAGGGGAACGTCGAGCACCTCGCCGACCTCGGCGTGCTCGAGGTCCCCTCCGCGATCGCCCACGCGATCCACCTCGGGGAGGAGGAGATCGACCGCCTGAGGGGATCGAAGGCGGGCATCGCCCACTGCCCCGCGAGCAACCTGAAGCTCGCCTCCGGGATCGCCGGCGTGCCCCGCCTGAGGCGGGCGGGGATCCCCGTCGGGATCGGCTCGGACGGGGCCGCCTGCAACAACCGCCTCGACCCGTTCCGGGACATGTTCCTCGCCGCGTCGCTGGCGAAGCTGCGGGACGGCGCGAACGCCCTCCCCGCGTGGGAGGCCCTCGAGATGGCGACGATCGAGGGGGCGAGGGCGATCGGGCTCGAGAAGGTCTGCGGGTCGATCGAGGTCGGCAAGCGCGCCGACCTCGCCGTGCTGCGGCTCGGGACCCCCTGGACGGTCCCGGCCGAGTCGATCGCCTCGGCGATCGTCTACGCCGCCGACGCCCGGAACGTCGAGGCGGTCGTCTGCGACGGGGAGATCCTGAAGGAGCGGGGCCGCGTGCTCGTCCTCGACGCCGAGGAGGTCGTCGCCCGGGCGAGGGAGGCCTGGGGCGCGCTGACCTCCCGGGCGGCGGTCTCCTGAGGGGCCGTTGGCGCGCCGGGGCCGCCCCGCCTAGCATCCCGGCTGCACGTCGTCCGGGGGACCCGGGGGTGAATGTCCCGGGCGAGGCCCGGTAAGGTCGCGCCGTCTCCGCCTCGGCGAGGGAGTCATGGAACTCTCGACCGTCTTCCTCTTCTGCTTCTTCGTCGGCCTCTTCTTCGCGCTCGGAAGCGCGGTGCTCGGCGGCCTGGTCGGAGGGGACGGCCACGGGCTGGAGGCGACCGGGGACTTCCACGTCGACGCGAGCACGGCGGTCGATTCGGGCCACCTCCCGACGGGGGGGCACGAGCTCCACTTCTCCCCCTTCTCCCCGACGATCCTCGCCACCTTCATCACCGCCTTCGGGGCGACGGGCTACCTCCTCCGCAAGGCGGCGGAGTTCTCCCCCCTCGAATCGATCTCGGGCGCCCTCGTCGGGGCCCTCGCCCTCTCGGCCGGCTTCTTCCTCGTCCTCGTCAAGTTCTTCGCCGCCGCGCAGAAGACGAGCGACGTGCGGACGGGGGACCTCCTCGGGGCGACCGCCGAGGTCGTCGCCGGGATCCCGGCCCAGGGGCTCGGGGAGATCGTCCTCACGGCGATGGGCGGCCGCACGAACGCCCCCGCCGCCTCCGCCTCCGGCGAGGCGATCCCGAAGAACACGGCGGTCAAGATCGCCCGGATCGTCGGAGGCACCTACTACGTCGAACCCCTCGCGCGCGGCGCGCGCGAGACCCGCTGAAGGAGGATCCGATGCTCCCCGCCCTCGCCCTGCAGATCTCGACCGGCTCGACCGCCCTCGTCGCGCTCGGCGTCGCCGTCGTCGCCCTCGTCTTCCTCCTCCTCCTCGCGAGCCGGTACGTGAAGGTGGGTCCCAACGAGGCCCTGATCGTCTCGGGCTTCCGCGGCCGCACGATCGCCGACGCCGACGGGCGCCCCCGCTCGCTCGGCTTCCGGTGGGTGAAGGGGGGCGGGACCTTCGTCTTCCCCGTCGTCGAGCGGGCGGAGACCCTCTCCCTCGAGCTGATGACGCTCGACGTCAAGACCCCCGAGGTCTACAGCATCACGGGAGTCCCCCTCGTCGTCGACGGCGTCGCGCAGGTGAAGGTCCGCGGCGACGACACCTCGATCGTCACGGCGTCCGAGCAGTTCCTGGGCAAGAGCCCCGCGCAGATCGCCGAGGTCGCCCACCAGACGATCGAGGGGCACCTGCGGGCGATCATCGGCACCCTCACCGTCGAGGAGATCTACAAGAACCGCGAGGTCTTCTCCCAGAAGGTCCAGGAGATCGCGGCGACCGACCTCGCGAACATGGGGCTCCAGGTCGTCTCCTTCGTCGTCAAGGACATCAAGGACAACCAGGGCTACCTCGACGCCCTCGGCCGCCCGCGGATCGCCCAGGTCAAGCGAGACGCCGTGATCGCCCAGGCCGAGGCGGACCGCGACGCGATGATCAAGTCAGCCCAGGCGAACCAGGCCGGGATGGAGGCGAAGTACGCCGCCGACACGAAGGTCGCGGACGCCAACCGCGGCTACGAGATGATGAAGGCGGAGTACCAGGTCGGGATCAACGAGAAGAAGGCGGCCGCCGACCTCGCCTACGACCTCCAGAAGTACAAGACGGGGCAGCTCGTCAAGGCGGAGGAGATCGAGGTCCAGACGATCGAGAAGGAGAAGCAGATCGAGGTCCAGACGAAGGAGATCCTCCGCCGGGAGAAGGAGCTCGACGCGACGGTGAGGAAGCCCGCCGAGGCGGAGCGCTACCGGATCCAGACGCTGGCCGAGGCGGAGCAGTTCAAGCTGAAGGCGGAGGCGGACGGCCACGCCGAGGCGACGAAGTCGGTCGGCTTCGGGGACGCCGAGGCGGCGCGCGCGAAGGGGCTCGCGGCCGCCGAGGTGGTCCAGGCGACCGGCTCGGCCGAGGCCCTCGCGATGGCGAAGAAGGCCGAGTCGTGGAAGGCCTACACGGAGGCGGCGATCACCCAGATCCTCCTCGAGAAGCTCCCCGAGATCGCGAGGGCGATCGCCGAGCCCCTCTCGAAGACGGAGAAGATCGTGATCGTCAGCACGGGCGGGGAGACCGCCGGCGCGAGCAAGCTCACGGCCGACGTCGCCAAGGTGATCGCCCAGCTCCCGCCGACCGTCGAGGCCCTCTCCGGGGTGAGCCTGACGGACCTGATCGAGAAGGTCCGCGGCTCGGGGAAGGCCGCCGCGAGCGACGGGGGCCGGCGAGCCTCCCCCTGATCCTCGGGCCCCGGCCCCCGGGCGCTTCGTTCCCCCCGCCCCGGGCGGCCGCTATTCTCTGGCGACCGGAGGAGCGCCCCCTTCCACCCCTGGAGAGAGCACGTGCCGGAGATCGGGACGCAGGTCTGGCTCGACGGGAAACTCGTCCCCTCCGAGCAGGCGACGGTCCACGTCCTCACCCACACCCTCCACTACGGCTACGGCGTCTTCGAGGGGATCCGCTCCTACGAGGGGGAGCGGGGGGCCGGCTCGCTGTTCCGGCTGCGGGAGCACCTGCAGCGGCTCTTCGACTCCGCGAAGATCCTCAAGCTCGAGATCCCCTTCTCCGCCGAGGCCCTCTCCGCCGCGTGCCGGCAGGTCCTCCGCGCCAACGGCCTGAAGGAGGGCTACCTCCGGCCCCTCGTCTTCCTCGGGCACGGGAAGATGGGGCTCGGGGCCTTCGCCAACCCCGTGCGCGTCGCGATCGCCGGCTGGGTCTGGGGGGCCTACCTCGGGGACGACGGGATGCGGGACGGCATCCGGGCGAAGGTCTCCTCCTTCACCCGGATCCACCCGAACTCGAACATGGCCCGCGGCAAGATCGTCGGGCAGTACGTCAACTCGATCCTCGCGAAGCGCGAGGCGGTGGACGGGGGCTACGACGAGTGCATCCTCCTCGACCACCAGGGGTGGATCGCCGAGGGGTCGGGGGAGAACATCTTCGTCGTGCGCGAGGGGAAGATCCTGACCCCCCCCCTCTCCTCGCCGATCCTCGCCGGGGTGACCCGGGACACGATCATCCGGCTCGCGAAGGACGAGGGGTACGAGCTCCACCAGTGCAACGTCCCGCGGGACGAGCTCTACACGTCGGACGAGGTCTTCCTCACCGGCACGGCCGCGGAGGTGACCCCCGTCCGCGAGGTCGACGACCGTCCGGTCGGGACGGGCCGGCCCGGCGCCGTCACCCGCCGGCTCCAGAAGCTCTACCGGGACGTCGTCCGCGGGAAGGAGCCGCGGTACGCCGATTGGCTGACGCCGATCGAGGGAGGCGCCGGCCAGTGAGCCGGAGGGGGCAGGCGTGCTGACGCGCTCGACCGCCTCGGTCCTCGCGCCGGCCCTCCTCACCCTGCCGACGCTCGCCCTCCTGCTGGCGCTCGCCTTCCCGGGAAGGTCTCCCCTCAAGGTCGCGCGCGTCGCCCTCGCGCGCCTCGCGAAGGAGCGCGGCCTGCGGCTCCTCGTCGCGGGGATGGCCGCCGTGATCGGCGCCAACCTCCTCCTCACCGCGATGGACAGCCGGTTCACGGCGGTCGTCGGCCGCGACTTCGCCGCGGACCTCCACCGGCTCGAGGGGGACGTCGTCGCGGGGCTCCAGCGCGCGCTGGGGCACCCCCTCCTCACCGCGCTCTTCTCCTGGATCTACGTCCTCGTCTACCCCCTGCTCGTCGTCGCCTCCCTCCTCGTCTACGCGGCGCGCGGGGACGGGGAGAGGCTCCGGGCCCTCGGGGCGGCCTACTTCGCGAACTACGTCCTGATCCAGCCCTTCTATCTCTTCTTCCCGGTGACGGAGCCGGCCTACGTCGCCCACTCCGGGGTCGTGAACGGGATCGAGACGATCCTCCCCGGCTTCATGGACGGATACCGGCTGACGAGCGGCCTCGACAACTGCTTCCCCTCCCTCCACACCTCCCTCTCCCTCTCCGTCGCCCTCGTCGCCGCTTCCTCTCCCTATCGGGCCTGGCGGCTCCTCGCCGGCGGCCTCGCCGCGGCGACCGCGATCTCGACGGTCTACCTGGGCATCCACTGGATGGCCGACCTCATCGCCGGGGTCGTCTTCGGCTGGGCCTGCTGGTGGATCGGCGAGGCGCTCCACGGCCTGCGCTCGGCGGCGAGGGAGGCCCGGGCGGAAGGGCACCCCGCGCGGCTGCTATCCCGGCGCTGACCGGCGGGGTCCCGAGGAGGGCTCCCCCCCGGGGCGCGCTCGGGCGCCCGCCAGCGTCGCCGCGAGATCGAGCGCCGCACGCATCCCCGAGCCATCCGCGATCCCCTTTCCGGCGATGTCGAACGCCGCGCCGTGGATCACGCCGACCCGGAGGATCGGGAGCCCCACGAGGACCGTCGCCGCCCGCCGGAACCCGAGGGTCTTCACCGCGATCAGGCCCTGGTCGTGGAGGAGCGCGACGACGAGGTCGAAGTCGCCCTCCGCAGCGCGCGCGAAGACCGAATCGGCGGAGTGCGGGCCCGTCACGGCGAGCCCGCGAGCCCGCGCCCGTTCGACCGCCGGCCGCAAGATCTCCGACTCCTCCGACCCGAACATCCCCCCCTCCGAGGCGTGGGGGTTGAGCGCCGCGAGGGCGATCTTCCCGCTCGGGACTCCGAAGAGCCGCAGCCCGTCGGCGGCGAGGTCGAGCGCCTCGCCGACCTTCTCGACCGTGAAATCCCCGATTGCGGATCGCAGGCTCGCGTGGCGGGTGGCGAGGAGGACGCGAAGCCGCTCGACGCAGGCGACCATGGCGACGCGTCGCGTCCCGCAGACCCGGGCGAGGATCCCGGTCTGGTCGTGCTCGCGCACTCCTCCCGCGCGCAGCGCCTCCTTGTGGACGGGCCCCGTGACCAGCGCGTCCCCCTTCCCCTCGAGGGCGAGTCGGGCCGCCCGCTCGAGCCAGGCCGCGGAGGCCGCGCCGCACACTCCGTCCACGACGCCCGGCCGCGGGGGAGGCGAGGGGGGGCAACCCTCCTCGAACACCTCGATCCGACCGGGCTTCCCCTGGGCGCGCCGAGGATCGTCGACCGGGACGAGCCCGACAGGGATCGAGAGCCGGTCGCGCGCGTCCTCCAGGGAGCCGCTCCCTCCGACGACCACGACGCGGTAGGGAGGCGACTCGTCCGTGGGCGAGAGCGCCTTGAGCAGGACCTCGGGGCCGATCCCGTTCGGATCTCCCAGCGTGACGAGGAGGAGCGGGCGCTCCACGGCTCCATTCTCCGGATCGCCGGTTCGGAAAACGAGGAGGGCGGGGATCTCTCCCCGCCCTCGATCGTTGTCCCTACTCCGGGATTCCGCGACTCAGCGGGTCCAGACGACCTCCGCCTTGCCGTGCTTCGAGACGAGGACGATCCCCGCCACGCCATCGGCGGTCCCGCCGGGCAGATCGACGCGCATGGCGCGGGCGCCGCGAGGGACGAGGATCGTCGGGCCGACGGGCCGGCCGTTCGGACCGAGGAGGCGGACCGTCCCCCCCTTCGGGGTCGGGAAGGAGACCGAGACCCCGGGGAGCGTGGGGTCGAACGGCGGGAGGTCCGGGCCGCCCGGCCGCGTCACGATCGGGAGACTCCCGACGGGGCGGTCGTCCTCGCCGGAGTCGGCGCCCACCGGACCGTCGGGCGGGAGGGCGAGGACCGGGGTCGCCAGCACCAGGAGGAAGGCGAACCACCGCAGGAGGCGGATCGGGAACGGGGAGGACTTCATGCGAGCACCTGTCAAGCGGCGAACACGGCCCCGCAGGCCCGCTCGAGCCGGGCGCGGAACTCGGGCTTGCGATCGAGGAGGGAACGGAACTGGGGGGCGGCCTGGAGGTACCCCCGGACGCGGCCGGCGCTCTCGGGGTAGCGTTCCCCGAGAGTCCGGAAGGCCTCGACGCACGCCTCGAACTTGCCGAGGCGCGCGAGGACCAGGCCGAGGTTGTAGTGGACGAAGAAGAACCGCCGGTCGCGGCGGGCCGCCCCGCTCGCGATGACCCACCGGTAGGCGACCGCGGCGCGGCGGAAGTCGCCGCGCTCGTGCCAGACCTGGCCGAGCTGCACGGCCGCGTGGGCGCGGTTGGCGAGCCGGCGCGCGGTGCGGAAGACGCGGCGGTACTCCGACTCCGCCCCGGCGAGGTCCCCGCCCGCCTGCCGCCAGAAGCCGAGGTAGAGCCGCGCCTCGGCGAAGTTCGGCTTCACGATCAGGGCCTCGCCGAGGAGCGCGCGCGCCTTCGCGAGGTTGTCCTCGACGCGCTCGAGCTTCCCGTTGAGGAGCGCCCGGGCCTCGACCCAGTCCGTCCCCTCTCCCGCCCCGCGGCGGCAGACGCCGCTCACCCAGCGGTAGCCGCGCGCCTTGTAGGCGGCGGGGGGGACCGGCTCCTCGAAGACCTCGACCATGTACTTGCGGTCGACCGCGAGGAGGAGGTAGGCCTTGCCGAGACGGTAGAGGACCGCCGCGAGGCGCCGCAGGTTCTCGCGCGCGAGGGCGTGGGCGAAGACCCCGGAGGAATCGAGCTCGTGGATCTTGCCGAGGAGACGGCCCGCGTCGGCGAGTCCTCGGTGGAGCTCGATCTGGCCCCGGATCGCGTCGAAGAAGCGCCGGCAGCGGTCGCAGACCTCGAGGTGCACGAGCGCGCGGCGGACCGCCCGCTCGTCGTCCAGCTCCCGGTCGACGATGCAGGAGAGGTCGAGCTGGAACGGCAGGCAGGGGTCGGTGGTGAACGGGCTCTTCATCCCATCCTCTCCTCTCCCATCCCGGGAGGGCCCCCCTCGACGGCGACGGCGCAGAGCGCCAGCTCGAGGGAGCGGAAGATCTTCTTGCGGGCGCGGAAGATGACCATCTTCAGGTTCTCGAGGCGCAGTCCGATCTCCTCCGCCGCGTGGCGGTAGGAGACCCCCTTCACCTCGACGAGATAGAGTGCCCGGCGCTCGCGCGGGGCGAGCCGGCGGTAGGCGCGGAGGTAGTGGAGGAGGCAGACGAGGTAGGCGAACGTGCAGGCCCGCTCGCTCTCCCGCACGATCGCCTCCCGCTCCGGGCCGACGTCGGGCCGGTCCGGGCGCTCGGCGATCTCCTCCTCGGCCTGCTCGAAGCGGGCGGTGCGGGAGCGGGACCGCCACTGCTTGAGGATCGTGTTCTTCACGATCCGGTGGGTCCAGTGCCGGAAGGCGTCCTCGCGGTCGGAGTGGAAGCGGTGCGGGTAGCGGTAGATGTTGAAGAAGACCTCGTGGAGGACGTCGCCGGGGTCGAGCGGGAGGTCGATCCGGCGCAGCCGCTGGACGATCGAGGCGAGGAAGGGGCGGCCGTTCAGCTCGTAGAGGAGGGAGAAGGCCGCGCCGCTCCCCGTCGTCCGAAAGACGTCCATGAGAACCGTGTCGAGGAAGTCCCGGACCGCGTCGAGGCCATCCCGCTCGAGCCGGGCGCGCGCCTCCGCGAGGGGGCGGACGCCCGTCGCGCGTTCGATGTCCTCAAGCCGGCGGAGCAGCTCCGCCTTCTCGGGGGCCGGAAGCACGAGGCCGTCCATCGGAACGGGGGCTCGAAGTCGAGCCTCGCACCGCCCAAGATACCCCTCCTCCGGGGAGATGTAACCCCTCCCCCCGCCGGGGCTCCCCTAGGGGGATCGCCCCCCGGCCCTCCCCCGTGGCCACCCGAGCCGAACGGATCGAGAGCGCCGCGCTCGAGGAGGGCTTCGACCTCGCCTCCCTCGGGCCGGCGAGCCCTCCCCCCGATGGCCCCGCCTTCGAGGACTGGCTCGCCAAGGGGCGGGACGCCGAGGGGATCGGCTACGTCCGGCGCAACCGGGAGAGGCTCCTCGACCCCCGCCGGCTCCTCGAGGGCGCCCGGAGCATCCTCTCCCTCGCCGTCAACCATGCCCGCGCGCCGGGGGGCTTCCGGGGGGCGGGCCAGGTCGCCCGCTACGCCCTCGGCCGGGACTACCACCGCGTCCTCGGGAAGATGCTGCGCCGCCTCCTCTCGAGGCTGCGCCGGGAGGGGCTCGTCCGGCGCGCCCGCCCGGTCGTCGACGCCGGCCCGGTCCTCGAGCGCTCGCACGCGGCGCGGGCCGGCATCGGGTTCCCGAGCAAGAGCGCGAACCTCCTCCACCCCCGCTTCGGGCCCTGGACGTTCCTCGCCGAGCTCGTCACGGATGCCGAGCCCGGGGAGGCCGGGCGGAGGGTGGCCGGGACCTGCGGCACCTGCACCCGTTGCATCGAGGCCTGCCCGACCGGGGCGATCGTCGAGCCCTTCGTCGTCGACGCCAACCGCTGCCTCTCCTACCACACGATCGAGAACCGGGGCCCGATCCCGGAGGGGATCCGCCCGCTCCTCGGGGACTGGGTCTTCGGGTGCGACGTCTGCAGCGAGGTCTGCCCCTTCGGGTGGAAGGCTCCGGAGGGAGGGGAGCGATTCGGCCGTCACCCCTCCCTCGACCTCCCCCTCCCCCGGATCCTCGATCTCGACGAGGAGGCATTTGCGGAAACCTTCCGGGGGAGCCCGATGAAGCGCCCCCGCCGGGCGGGGCTCCTCCGCAACGCCGCCGTCGTCCTCGGCAACCTCGGGGATCCCTCGGCTCGCCCTTCCCTCGAGCGCGCCGCGGCCGACCCCGATCCCCTCGTACGGGAGCATGCCTCCTGGGCGCTGGGGCGCCTCGGACGGCGCGGCGCGGACCTCCCCACCTCGCCCCGACCTACGGGAGGATGATCCCGCCTCGGGAGACGCGCTCCCCCGGCTGCGTCCGCATCTCGGCGGCGAGGGTCCGGGGGTCGGTGACCTCGTCGAAGAAGGGCCGGAGCAGGTCGACGTAGCGGCGGGGGGAGCCGGCCCGGGACCGGACGTCCTCCGCCAGCTTGGCGACGATCCCGGCCCGCGCCCCGGCCCGCTTCTCCTGGTACGCCGCGAAGGGCCCCTTCGGGTCCCGGGCCGCCTCGACGAGGGCGCGCGCCAGCGGATGGGGGGGGACCGAGGCGACGACCACGGTCCCGAGGGCGGCCTGCAGCGCGTCGAGCGCTCCGGCGACCGTCGCCTCGTCGACCGCCTCGTGGACCCGCATCCACCGGTAGATCCGCTCCTCGACCTCCATGGCGAAGGCGAAGGTCTGCTCGTCGGGGAAGAGCCGGAGCCGGGCCCGGACGTAGTCGGAGCCCTTCTGGACGCCCCGCTCCTGGCGCCTTCCGGCCTGGTAGCGCTCCCCTCCGAGGTAGGGGCAGTCCTGGGGGCAGGCGATCTCCACCCGGCGGTGCTCCCCGCAGCAGGCGGCGCAAATCAGCCCCCCGAGGGCCGGGCAGGTCCTCTTGCCGCGGGCCCGGTGACAGTAGCGACAGTCGGACAAGGCGGATCGGGGAGGATAGCGCCGGGCCCGGGAGGATGTCGCTTCTCCTCGACGTCCGCCCCCCCCAGCGTCGAGCGCGTTGAACATTCCGGCGCGAGCGCGCGTCTACCTTCCGATGGCCTCCTCCCGGCGGAACGCCAACGGACGTTTCGTCTTGCGCTCGCCGGGACCTCCTCCCATCCGCCCGGGGCAACCCCTTTGCTCCAGCACGCAGCGAAGGAGGACGGCGCCGGGAGGCCCGATCGTGGTCGACAGCATCGATTTCTACGGCGAGAAGAAGTGGTGCAGGAAGTGCGGGAAGAACGTCCGCTACTTGATGAGCATCAGCCACTCGTACTGCGTCCAGTGCGGGTCGGTCGTCACCCTCTTCTCGAAGGACGCCTGGCGCAAGTTCAACAAGCAGCTCGAGGCGATCAAGGAAGCCCGGCACGGTAACGGCCACAAGTAGCGCGCCCCTCATCCCCCCCTCTCGAGGCGCGCGAGGAGGGCTCGGGCCTCGACGTCCCGCGGGACGATCTCGAGGTGGCGGCGCAGCGAGTCCCGGGCCTCCGGGACCCTCCCCATCCGCGCCCGGGCGACGCCGAGGTTGAAGTGGGCGTGGGGGTGCCCCGGTTGGATAGAGACGGCGTCGAGCAGGGCCGCCTCGACGCTCCCCAGGAAGAGTTCCCCCCCCGCATCGAAGAGCTTCGCGGCCTCCATCCGGGAGGCGGCGTCCCCGCGGGCGACGAGCCCCTCCAGGCGCCGGAGGTCCTCCTCCGGCAGGACGGCGTTCTCCCGCGCCCACGGCGGCGAGCCCCGCGCCGCCCCGTACTCCGTGAAGGGGAGGGGGACCCCCTCCCTCTCGAGCCTCTCGCGCGCCCGCCGTTCGTTCTCCGTCCCCGCCCGGACGAAGACCGCCGCCTGGAGGTCCCGGTAGACGAGGACCCACTCAGGCCCGAAGCATCCGCCCGGCGGGCACCAGACCCGGTCGAAGATCGTGATCCCGATCCCCCGCCGGGCGACCACCTCGCGGGCCCGATCCGGCGCCTTCCGCCAGTCCCTCAGGGCGAACCCGTCCCGGAAGACGCTCTCGCCGTACTCGAACATCCGCCCGTCGACGAAGACCGGCAGGTGCGGGCCGAGGGCGTGGATCAGGTAGCCGCCCCAGCCGTAGAAGTTGAAGAGGTTCCCCTCGAGGCGCGCCTCGCGGACGAACCGCGCCGCCGCGAGGGGGACCGATCGAGGGTCGACCGGCTCCCGGAAGTACGACCCCTCCGCCACCGTCGACGGCATCCGGGCGACCGACGGGTGAACCCTCAGGAAGGAGGCCGCCGCGACAGCGCCCGCGAGCGCGACCCAGGAGAGAGGGCGGGCGAGCCTCGGCTCCCTCGCGCCGGCCAGCACCTTCCCCGCCCGGAACACGAAGTCGAGGGCGAAGAAGCCGAGCCAGAGGAACTTCATCGCGCGGAAGGCGAGCGCTCCCGACCCGGCGAGGAGGAGCCAGCGGGCGGGGGGGACCGCGAGGAGCGCCCCCCTCGGACCGCGCCGGAGGATGAGCGCGAGCCCGAGCCCCCCCGCCCCGGCGAACGCCGCGAGCGCGGCGACCCGCGCGGGGAATACGACCGAGCCTCTCGTCGCATCCAGGCTGAAGGCGAACCATTCCGTCACCCATCTCCGGCCGAAGGCGCTCGCCTCCAGGGCGTAGCGGTGGATCGCGATCCCCTGCGGATGGACCGCCGAGGCGAGGATCGCCGCCGCCGCGAACCCGACGAGGGCACCGCTCGGGATCCTCCCCGCCTCGTCCGATCGGACGAGACGGCACCGCAGCCACTCCCCGCCCGCGACCGCGGCCGCGAAGAGCGGGAGGAGCAACCCCGCCCCGTGCAAGTTGACGGCGAGGACGACGCACCCGAGGGCCGCCGCCCACGCGGCCTTCGTCCGGGGCGCGCCGCCGTCCCCGATCCCCCGATCGAGGAGGAGCAGCAGGAGGATGGTGAACAGCTGCGGCCGGATCTCGAGGACGTCGAAGAGGAGGAGGAGGAACGCCGCCAGCCCGAGGGGCGCCAGCGGCGCCCACGCCTTCCGGAACCGCGCGAAGGCGAGCGCCGCGATCGCCCCCGCGATCGCGCCGGCGAAGACCCGCACGCCGCCGAGCCCGGCGGCGCGGTCGACGGCGGCGAAGAGGACCTCCGCCCCCCACTCCTGCAGGGTCCAGGGCGTCCCCTCCGGGACCGAGTGGGCGAAGAGGAAGGTCTCCGGCAGCCTCCCGTGCCCGAGGATCCAGCGCCCCGTCTCGAGGTGCCACCAGAAGTCCCAGCTCGCGATCGGCCGTGCGGCGAAGAGGGCGGCGAGGAGGGCGAGGAGGACCCCCGCCGCGAGCGCGCCCCGCCTCAGGGCTTCCCCTCGCGGAACTGGGTCGAGCGGAACTCCTCGAAGAGGGGGCGCAGCTTCCCGCGCTGGATCTTCCCGGTCGAGGTGAAGGGGAGGTCGCGCGAGAACCGGACGACCTTCGGCCGCTTCATGAACGGGAGCGCCGCGCAGGCGCGGATCACCTCCTCCTCCGTCACCTTCGCCCCCTCCTCCGTCTCGACCACCGCGCCGACCTCCTCGCCGTAGGCGTCGTTCTCGAACCCGACGGCCACGCCGCGACGGACGCCCGGCACGCGGTTCAGCACCTCGTCGATCTCGAGGGGGGAGAACTTCACCCCGCCGCGCGCGATCAGCTCCTTGATCCTCCCCGTGATGAAGAAGTACTCGCGCCCGTCCTCCCCCCGCTCGAGGAACCCCTCGTCTCCCGACCGGAACCAGCCGTGGGCGAAGGTCTTCGCGTTCGCTTCGGGGTTGCGGTCGTAGGCGACCATCACGTTGTGGCCCCGGATCACGATCTCCCCGCGCTTGCCCGGCTCGAGGGGCCGGCCCCCATCGTCGTGGATCGCCATCTCGTTCGGCTCGACAGGAACCCCGATCGAGGGGAAGCCGAGGTCCCGCATCCACCGCCGGTGGGCCCCGTCCGCCAGATCGACCGGCAGGAAGCAGGAGTAGCAGGTCGTCTCCGAGAGGCCGTAGCCGTGGACGATCCGGATCCCGAAGCGGTCCTCGAACCGCGACGCCAGGTCCACCGTCAGCGGGCCCGCCCCGCAGATGAAGTGGCGGAACCCCGCCGCCTTCGCCGGACCCGGGTCCTCCCCCTTCTCGAGGAGGAAGTGGAGGAGCGTCGGGACGACGCTCACGATCCCGACCTTCTCCTCCGCGACGCGCTTCCAGAATCCTCCCGCGGAGAACTTCCGGTTCAGCACGACCGCCCCCCCCGCGTGGAGCGGCGTCATCAGCGTGACGACGGTCCCATTCACGTGGTGGATCGGAAGCACGCACATCATCCGGTCCCCCGGCCCCACCCGGTGCCACTCGGCGATCGCGCGCGCGTCGGCGAGGAGGTTGTAGTGGGTGAGGACGACCCCCTTCGGGATCCCGGTCGTCCCCGAGGTGTAGACGAGGAGGGCCTCGTCGTCGGGGCCGACGGAGGGGTCGGCCGCCGCGGCAGGTCCCGTCTCCCTCCCTTCCCCCTCGCTCCGGAGGATCGGGCGCGCCACGGCGCACGCCTCCGCTTTTTCCAGGACCTCGGCGCGCGCGACGATCCCCTTCGCGCCCGACTGCTCGAGAATCTGGCGCACGCGGTCGTCGGACTCCTCCACGTTGATCGGGACGACCGTCGCGCCGAGAGAGAGCGCGCCGAAGTAGAAGAGGACCGTCTCCGGGTGGTTGAACATCAGCGTCGCCACCCGGTCCCCGCGGCGGATCCCGAGCTCCCGCGCGAGCCGGCCCGCGGCGACTCCGACGCGCTCGAGGAAGGCGGAGTAGGTCCACTCCGATCGCCTCCCCTCCGCGTCGACGTAGACGAGGAAGGGCTGACCGGGGCGCTCCCCCGCCCGCTTCGCGAACAGGTCGGGGATCGACCTCGCCGCGACGCGGTAGTCCCCGTGCGTCTCGCCTCCCCGGGCCCGCGCGGCGCGGATCTTCTCCGTCGTCTCGCGGTCAGCGTGGCGCTCGAGCATGACCGACAGAATCTAGGGAGCGCGCCCTCCCGCGCGCAATCCGGGTACCATCCGCGCGTGGTTCTCGGCCTACCCCCCTTCGTCCCCGGATTCCCCGGCGAGGGCCCGCCGGCCGGCATCCGCCTAGCCACGAGGCTCCCCATGGAGTGCCCGTCCTGTCCCCTCTGCAAGGAGGGGAAGCTCCTCCCCTTCTTCGGCGAGTCCGGAGAGACGTCGGCGTGGGTCTGCTGCGCCCCGAAGTGCGCCTACTTCGTCTCGAACAACCAGACCCTCACCTTCCAGAAGGGGGTCGCGCGCGCCACTCCGAAGGAGGAGGAGGGGACGCGCTACGTCGAGTTCGACTTCGAGGAGCCGGAGTAGGGGGCTACCGCTCGCGGAGGGTGACGGTCCTCGGCTCGGCGCCCGCGAGCTCGACCGCCTCCGAAGCGACTTCCTTCCCTCCGCGCGTCGCCCGCACGCGGTAGGTGCCGGGGGCGAAGCGGCCCACGAGGTCGGGGTCTCCCGCCTCCTCTCCGCCCTGCAGGGTTCCCCCGTAGAGCCGCGCGAACGCCGCGGCGGCTCCCGCGGGGGTGAGCTGTCGTCCTCCCGCGCCGAGCACCTCGAACCGGGCGTCCTGGACGCGCTCTCCCCTGGAGTCGAGGAGGGTGGCGGAGAGCGCGATCCCTCTCTCGAGCGCGACGGCCCGCTCCGTCCGGGCTCCCCGGGCGACCTCGATCCCCTCGACGCGGGTCGCGGCGTGCCGGGCGGGAAGCACGAGGACCGCGTAGGTTCCCGGTGCGAGCCCCTCCACCGCGAAGACGCCCTCGGAGATCCCCTCCAGGTCCCGACCGGGAAGGAGCGCTTCGGCGGATTCGACCTCGGCGAGGCCTTCCACGGCAGCCCCCCCGGCCGTCGAGGAGAACGTGAGCCGAAGGGCTCCTCCCGGCTCCATCCGGACGACGGCCTCGGGGACCGCTCGCCCGGCCTCGACGCGCAAGTCGACGCGGGCCGGGGCGAACGCGACCGGCTCGCGCTCCCCCGATTTCCCCCGGCGCGCATCCCATGCGACGAGCGCGTAGGAGCCCGGCGCGACATGCTCGTATCGGAATGACCCGTCCGCTCCGCTCGTGCGCCTCGGCGCTGACTCGATTCCCCACCAAACGGGCCGCTCCACGTCCTTCTCCCGGAGGAGCCGAACGTGGATCCCCTCGAGCGCCATCCCCGTCGCCGACTCGATGATTCTTCCCGCGACGCCCGCGTCGGGGATGGTCAGGTCGAGCCGGAACTCCTCGGAGTCGGGGACTTCGGCCTCCACCTCGGTCGCGTCCTCGAGGTCGCCGAGGCCTGCCGTCCCGAAGCGGAAGCGGTACTCGCCGGGAGCGAGCGCCTCGAATGCGTAGCGTCCCTCGGCGTCCGCCCGGGCGGTTTCGATCGAGGCCGGCAAGCCGGGGAAGAGTCCGTTCTCTCCCCGGACGGCGGCCACGGTGGCTTCGCCGAACCCCTCGCCCCCGGAACGGACGACGCCGAACACTCGACATCCCCCCGCCGCTTCGTCGATCAGATCGAGCTGCGTCTTCTCGCCCGCCCGGACGCTGGCGGTCTGCAACTGGATCCCACCGCCGAGGAACGGAACCTCGACGCTCCCCTCTTTCATCAGGTACACGAAGTACGAGCCCTTCTCGAGTCCCCGGATCTCGTAGGCTCCGTCCGCGCCGCTCTCCGTCCGCTCCCCTTCCGCCGCCCCGAGCGAGAGGGCCATGACGCCTCGCCCTCCGAGCGGTCGCCCCTTCCGGTCCTTCACCGTCCCGGCGAGCGTCCCCCCCGCCCGCAGCCGGATCTCGACCCCCTCGCGCCGCTCTGCGGGGCCGACCTCGACCCTCTCCAGAATCCCCCTGGCCGAAGCCTCCGCAGAGGCGACCACGTCGTAGGTTCCGGGCTGGAGGTTCTCGAGCACGAACGATCCGTCCTCGCCGGTCTTGGACCTCGTCCCCTCGCCGGCTCCGAAGAGAAGGGCCTCGAACGGGAAGCCCGACCTCTGCTCCTCGGTCGATCGTCGCGCCAGGAGCCGTGCTCCGGCCGCCGGGCCGCCGTCGGGGCCGAGCACGCGCCCGGCGATGGAGGAACCCCGGACGAGGGAGAAGATCAGCCCGCGCGTCGTCTCCCCGCGGACCACGCCGACGCCCGGCATCTCGTTCCGGAGGTAGCCCTCCGCACGGACCGAGACGGAGTACTTTCCCGCGCCGAGCCCCGGGAGGAGGAACTTTCCGGTCGCGTCGTCGAACTCCCTCCGGACTCTCCCCAACCCGGCGGTCGCCTCGGCCAATTCGGCCAGGGCTCCGGGCGGGACCTGGCTCGCTCCCTCCCCTTCCGGTGCGGTCACCTCGAAGACGACGGGTGCCGGCGACCCGCCGCCTGCCTCCTCCGCGGATTGCACGGTCGCCTGCGGGAGCCCATGGACGGAAAAGTGGCGCACGCCGCGGGCGGCCTCGACGGTGAACCGGGCGACGGGCTCGTCCCTCTCGGCGTCGATGACGACGCCCGCGATCGCGCCCGCCGGCTCCAGGACGAGACGGATGTCGGTCTTCGTCCCGCGCGCCTGCGTCGCGGCCCGGGCGAAAGGCTCCTTCCTCGCCACGACGTTGTAGATGGGGTCGTCGGGGAGCCCCTCGAACCGGAACTCCCCCGCCGTGTCCGTCCGGGAGCGGCGAGTCCGGGTCCCGGCTCCGCGGCGAGAACCGAGGATCGGGGAATCGTCCAGTCCCCATGCCGACACCGAAACCTCCGCGTCCGCGATGGGCCCTCCGTCCGGGCCGACGACCGTTCCCCCCACGACCAGGCCCGGGCGGAGGAGGACCTCGACGGGTCCCGCCGTCTTTCCCGAGCGCACCTCGATCCCCTCGTCCTTCTCGCGCGCCCGTCTCGACGGGACGCCCTCCGGCTTCGCGGAGACGTGGGTGTCCGTCCAGGCCGCCAGCCGCACTCGACCCGGCTTCACGTTCGCGAGGCGGAAGCGGCCGTCGGGGCCCGTCGTCGTCTCGTACTCCGGAGGCTGGGTGAAGAGGGGCCAGACGATCGACTGCTCCTGACGCGCGTGGACCCGAGCCCCCGCGACGGGGGGCCCCTCCGCCATGCGGACGAGGCCCTCGATCGATCCTCCCGCGCCCGCGCGAAGCTCGAGCCGGAAGACCTCTCCTCGAACGATCCGCTTCGTCTGCGCCTCGACGGGCGTGAGCCCTCCGCCGCGCGCCGAGACCAGGTAGGGGCCCCCGGGAGGAAGTCCGCCGATGGCGAAGGCTCCCTTGTCCCCCGTCTCCACCTCCCGCGTCACCCTCCCGCCGAACGTCGGATCGAGCCCTATCGAGAAGCCCGTCGATTCCCCCCCCGATCCCACGACGACGACCTTTGCCCCCGAGACGGCTCGACCGTCCTCGCCGAGAACGCTCCCCTCGATCCTCCCCCCTCGCTCGGCCACGAGGACGATCTCCTCCCCGCCGCTCGCGCGGGCGGGGACCGCCTCGGGGAGGAAGTGCCAGTCCGAGTGGATGGAGAGCCGGACCTCCCGCCGACCGACCGCCTCGGCGGCGAACTGGAAGGCCCCTGAGGCGTCGGTCGTCGCGGCCGCGGGCGAGCCGGTGGGGCTGGCTTCGTCCTCGTCTTCCTCCTCCGTGAAGAAGGCGAAGGAGGCCACGCCGATCAGCCCATGCTGGAGCGGGTCGCGCTCCTTACCCGAGTTGGCGAGGACCCGAGCGCCAGGGACGGGCAGACCGGAGCCCTTCTCGACGACCCTCCCGCGGAGGGAGGCCGGTGCGGCCATCGGACCGCCCGTCACCGCCTCGCGATCCGGTGCGCCGGCTTCGCCGACAGCGCCCGACTCGGCGGTCGCCGGCTCCGATCTCGGAGCCCTCTCCGGGAAAGCGCCGGGACGGGTTTCCCGAGGAGAGGATTCTCCGGTCTCGCCGACGGTCGGATGGGATGAATCCCGCCATCCCCCGAGGAGGAGCGCTCCGGCGACGAGCGCGGCGGCAGCGAGCAACAGGAAGAGGGGCAGGAAACGCTTCACCGGTGCACTCCCGCTTCGCGCGACGCGACGGGCAGGATACGGCGGAATCTCGTGACAGCGGAGGGTTCAAACACGCCGTCCGTGCCCACCGCTCGGGCTCCCCCGAACCTTCTCCCCTGGCGAACCGACCGTCGCCCGCGGAGGGCTCCGGCAGGCGGGATGGAGGCCCTAGAATGCGACTCGTGGCAACGCTCGGGCAGCTCGATCTGACGGAACGCGAACGCGCGGCGATCGAGGAGTTCGGCCGGCGAATCGTCGAAGGCCTGCCGGGCCGAGTCGAGCGGATCGTCCTCTACGGCTCGAAGGCGCGGGGGGACTGGAACCAGGACTCCGACGTCGACCTCCTCGTCCTCGTTCGTGGCGACTGGCGCGATGCGCAGCGCCTCGCGTCGGCCCTGAGCGTCGACGCCCACCTCGATCACGGAGTCTTCCTCTCCGCCAAGGCGATCGCCCTGGACCATTTCGAGCGGATGCTCGAGGAGGGTTGGTCCTTCTACCGAGCGGTTCAGTCCGAAGGAGTTGAGGTGTGGCGGAAGCCCTGAAGGCTCGGGTCGGGAAGATGCTCGCGAAGGCCCGGGAGAAGCTCGAAGGCGCACGAGCCGCGCGCGCGGGGGGGTTCCACGCCGACGCCGTCTCGCGGGCCTACTACGCGATCTTCCACGCCGCGAAGGCGGTGCTGCTCCCGCGGCACGCCGAACCTCGGACGCACCGAGGCCTCGCCGCGCTGGTTCATCAGCACCTCGTTCTCCCCGGCCTCCTCGACCGGACGCTCGCGGCGAAGTTCTCCCAGGCCCGCGACCTCCGCGAGAACGGAGACTACGAGATCGAGGCCCACCTGACGGCGGCGGACGCCGACGCGGTGATCGCGGACGCGGAGCGGCTCCTCGCGGCCTTCGAATCGATCCTGAAGAGGGACGGCCTCCTCTGAGTCGCTCACCCGGGCGCCTTGCCCGTGAGCCGGTGGTAGGCCTCCGCGGCGCGGTACATCGCGTCGAACTCCCCGCGCGCGCGGTGGAATCGGAACGCGCGCTCGAACACGGCCGGCGCCTCGGGAAACAGGGTCCCCGCCTCCTCGAGAGCCTTGCGCGCCTCCTCGACGCGGCCCCGCGCCTCGAGGAAGTCGACGAGGGAGAGCCGGGGGGAGGGGTCGTGCAAGGAACGCGCGACCGCCTTGCGGAGGGTCCTCTCCGCCTCCTCCTGGTCCCCGATGGCCGAGAGGTGCGTCGCCAGCCTCGTCGTCGCCTCCATGTCGTCCGGGCTCGCCCGGAGCCGAGCCCGGAGCGCCTCGATCTCCTGCCGGTGCTCGTTCAGCAGCTTGTGCCGCGCTCGCTCCTCCTCCGCGCGGACGGAGTCCCCGCTCGCCGCGAACGCCCGCGCGAGAGCGTAGGCGACCTCGGGGGAGAAGGGATCCTCCGACTTCGCCTGTTGCAGCTCGAGGACGGCCCCCTGCGCGTCGCCCCGCGAGAGGAGGATCTCCCCGAGGAACCGATGGGCGTCCGCGAGGGCGGGCTCGCCCGGCTTCGCCCGCCTCACGACCTCTCGGAAGAGGGGCTCGGCCGAGGCGTCGTCCCCCTTCTTGTGGAGGGTGAGAGCGAGCCCGCGCTTCGCCTCCAGCTTCTCGGGATCGAGGCGGTCGGGGCCCCCGCCGAGGACTTTCCGGAACCAGGCCTCCGCCTTCTCGAACTCGCCGAGCTCGTGGTAGGCGGTCCCGATCCAGGGGCAGGAGCCGACGGCGTTGGGCTCGAGCGCGAGGTAGCGCTCGAAGGAGCGCGCGCAGTCCTGGAACCGCCGCACGCGGAGGTAGAGCGCGCCGAGCATCCGGTGGACCTCCGGCGTCTCGGGGGAGAGGAGGAAGGCCTCCTTCAGGGCCGCCTCCGCCTCGGGGAAGTTCTCCCGCGCGTAGGTGGCCCGGGCGCGCTGGAGGATCTCCCGGAGCTCGCCCGTCGGCCGGCTCGAGGGCGCGGACGCGGGCCGCGACTGGGCCTTCGACCCCTCCCCGCATCCGAGGCCGAGCAGCGCGAGCAGGACGGACTTCACTCCCCCTTCCCTCCCTTCGGCTCGACGCGGAGGCCGCTCCCCTCGACGGCGAGGAGGCGCGCGCCCGCCGCGACCCCCTCGATCCGTTCCGTCCTCCCCGAGGGCCAGAGGACCTCGACCGACTCGGCGCGCTCCGCCCTGCCGAGCCCGAAGTGCACCCGCGGGTCGTTCGAGGACTGGAAGGAGTAGCCGGCGCGCGCGAAGCGAACCTGCTTGCGGCCCCCCGCCTCGACGGTCAGCTTCGCGGCGAAGCCGTCGCGATTCGACCGGGTCCCCCGGAGCCGGACGACGAGGACGGACTTGCCGGCCGGCTCGCAGCGGAGGAGCTCCGCCGTCCCCCCGAGGACGGAGACGAAGCCGTCGAGGTCCCCGTCCTCGTCGAAGTCGCCGAAGGCGACCGCCCGACGGTGGGAGGGAACGAGGGGGTCGCGACCGCAGGCGGAGCCGACCTCGCGGAACCTCCCCCGCCCGTCGTTCTCGTAGATCTGCATCGGCTGGGGGTACGCCGAGTCGGTCCCGGGGAGGTCGGCCTGCGGGTAGACGTGGCCGTTGGCGGTGATCACGTCGAGGTCGCCGTCGAGATCGAGGTCGAGGAAGGCGGTCCCCCACCCGAGGAGGGGGAGGCTCGGGCCTCCGAGGCCGGCGGGGAACGCGTCGTCGGAGAAGAGGCCGCGGCCCAGGTTGCGGTAGAAGGAGTTCGGCTCGCCGGAGAAGTTCGTCACGAGCAGGTCCTCGAGGCCGTTGCCGTCGGCGTCCCCGACCGCGATCCCCATCCCGGCCTGCTCCCGCCCCTGGCTCGAGAGGCCGACGCCGGCGAGGAAGCCCGCCTCGGCGAAGACGCCGTCCCCGCGGTTCACGAAGAGGAAGTTCGGCGTCGAGTCGTTCGCGACGTAGAGGTCGGGGTCCCCGTCCCCCTCGGCGTCGAGGGAGACGACGCCGAGGCCGTAGCCGGGGGTCGGGACGCGGAAGCCCGCCGGCACCGACGCCTCGACGAAGCGCCCCTCCCCCTCGTTCCGGTAGTAGGCGTGGAGCTGGGGAGGGAGGCCCTGGGGACCGCACATGACGGGGTGGCCCTTCCACTGGCAGGTACCCCCCGGCCCCTTCGGGTTGGCGAGACCGAACTCGAGGTACTTCGCCACGTAGAGGTCGAGATCCCCGTCGAGGTCGCCGTCGAGGAAGACGGCGGAGGTCCCCCATCGCGGGTCGGCGACGCCGGCGTTCTCGGAGCACTCGGCGAAGCGGCCGTTCCCGAGGTTCCGGAAGAGGCGATCGGGGCCGAACTCGCTGACGAAGACGTCCGGGTCGCCGTCCCCGTCGAAGTCGCCGACGGCCACCCCGCAGCCGAACCGCGAGGAGGCGACGCCGGCCTCGGCCGTGACGTCGGCGAACCGGCCCCCCTCGTTGCGGAAGAGGCGGTTCCCCTCGCCCGGCCTGTCCTCGCGGAGCGCCTCGAGGGTCGAGCCGTTCGCGACCCAGAGGTCGAGATCCCCGTCCAGGTCGTAATCGAGCCAGGCCGCGCCCGAGCCGTTCACCTCGAGGATGTAATCCTTCTTCGCCAAGCCGCAGACGTTCCGGACGGCGAGGCCCACTTCGCCGGCGACGTTCCGGAGCGTCGCGGGGGCGGACGGGACGGACTCCTGGCCGGCTGGAGCGAGGGCGAGGAGGACGGGGAGGGACGGAGTCCGGAGGTTCAAGAGCGGAACGAGGATAACCCGCGCCCCGGCCTAGAATCCGCTCCCCGTCGAGGCCGCCGCTCCTTGTCCCTGCGCGAAAGACTCGCCCGCTGCCGCCTCTACCTCCTCTTCTCGCGTTCCCTCTGCCGCGGCGAGCCGATCGCGACCCTCGACGCGGCGATCCGGGGGGGCGTCGACGCCGTCCAGGTGCGGGAGAAGGAGGCGACCTCGCGCGATCTGCTCGAGTGGGCGAGGCGGGTCCGCGGTCATCTCGAAGGGCGCCCCGTTCTCTTCGTCGTGAACGACCGGTTCGACGTGGCGAGGCTCGCCGGGGCCGACGGGGTCCACCTCGGCCAGGAGGACCTCCCCTGCGAGGCGGTGCGCGAGGCGACCGGGGAGGGCCTCCTAATCGGTGTCTCGACCCACGACCCCGGCCAGGCGCGCGCCGCGGCCAAGGCGGGGGCGGACTACCTCGGCTTCGGCCCGATCTTCCCGACGTCGACGAAGGGGGTCTCGAAGGGGCTCGGCCCCGGCGCGCTCGGCCCCGTCTTGGAGTCGGTCAGGGTCCCGGTCTTCCCGATCGGCGGGATCGACGCCTACAACGCGGAAGCGCTCGCCTTCGCGGGGCGAGCCGCCGTCTCCTCCTCGATCCTCGGCGCCGCGGATCCGGAAGGGTCGGCCAGGGCGATCCGGACGGCGCTCGGGGCCTGAGCCGACGGCACAATCTCCGCCGTGCGCGCCCTCCTCGGCATCGTCCTCCTCGCCTTCCTCGTCGGGGGCGCGTTCCGGCTCTTCGTCGGCCGGGCGGAGGTCGGGACGATCGACGAGGAGGTCCACCTGCTCGGCTTGCCCGACCGGATCACCTTCGAGGGGCCTGGCGGATTCCGCGTGGCGTCCCACGCCCTGGGAGGGGAGGAGCGGGTCCTCGCGCCGCTCGTCCCCGACGCGACCCTCGAGGTCCGGGATCTCGAGGTCCTACAGGGAGCCGAGCTCTCCTTCGGCCTCGGCTCGCTGGAAGGCGGGTGGGCCGGGCGGGAGGCCTTCGACTTCGAGGTGCGCGCGGACGGCGCGCCGCTCCTCGAACGGCGGTTCCGCCAGGAGGATCTCGGCGCCGGATGGAAGGACCTGCGCCTGTCCCTCCCGCCGGGGACGAAGGCCCTGACGTTCCGCGCCCGGGCGCAGGCCCGAGGCTGGACCTTCCTCGAGGCGGTGCTTCTCGCCGATCCGGTGGTGCGCTCTCCCGGCCGCCGCGTCCGGGTCCCGCGGAACTCCCGGGGCCTCGTCGTCGTGCTCGCCGACACGCTCCGCGCCGATCGACTGTCGTTCACCGGCTACCGGTGGCAGACCACGCCGTGCCTCGACCGCTTCGCGGAAGGGGCCGTCCGCTTCCGCAACGCCCTTTCCCCCACCTCGTGGACGAAGCCGGCCGTGGCGAGCCTCTTCACTGGCCTCTCCCCGCCCAGGCACGGGGCGACGAATCCCTTCGCCGCGCTCCCCCCCTCCACCCCGGTCCTCGCGGAGACCCTGCGGGGCGCGGGCTGGAGGACCGCGGCGTTCGTCGACAACCGGCTGATCTCCCTCCCCGAGTTCCGGTTCGACCGGGGCTTCCACTCCTTCCTCGGGGTGGACGCGCGGGCGCAGGGGATCTTCGACCTCGCCCTCGCCTGGATCGAGGCGAATGCCGCCGGGCCCTTCTTCGCCTACCTCCACCTCTTCGACCCGCACGAGCCCTACGATCCGCCGGAGCCATTCCGCCAGCGCTTCCTCGCGCAGGTCGCGCCCGAGGGGGTCCCCGCGGCGGTGCCCGCCGAGCTCGAGAGGCCGCTCTCCGCCGCCCTCTACGCGGGGGAGGTCGCCTACCTCGACGCGGCCTTCGGGCGGTTCCTCGAGCGGCTGCGGCGCATGGGGCTCGAGGAGCGGACGACGATCGCCTTCGTCTCGGACCACGGCGAGGAGTTCTGGGAGCACGGGGGAACCCTCCACGCCCACACGGTGTACGAGGAGCTCCTCCGCGTGCCTCTCCTCCTCCGCGGGAAGGGCCTCGACCCGGTCGACGTCGTGGAGCCGGTGACGATCGAGGACCTCTTCCCGACGCTCGCCCGCCTCGCCGGGGCCGCGGTTCCCGACGGTCTCGACGGGCAGGATCTCGGCCGCGCCATCCGGAGGGCGCTGCGGGGGGAGGCCGCGCCGGAGCGAGCCTTCTTCCACGAGACGGAGCACTTCCAGCGGCGGGCGTTCGCCGTCCGGCGGGGAGGCTGGAAGTACCTCGAACAGGTCCGCCTCGACGGGGGGCTCGCGAGCGCCGAGCTCTACGACCTCTCCGCCGATCCGGGGGAGAAGACGAACCTCCTCGACCGGGAGAAGGGACGGGCGAGCGCCCTCGCCACGCTCCTCGCCGCCTACCGGGGCGCGACGGGCCGCGGGACCTGGCACCTCTCCTTCCGCGCGAGGGAGAAGGGGGTCGAGTTCTCCGGCCGGGTCGAGGCGAAGGGGGGGTTCGAGGAGCCCCGGATCGAATCGGGCGGGGCCGAGGAGGTCGCGCCCGAGCTGCGGCGCGAGGGGGACGCGCTCTTCTTCCGCGTGCGGGCCGACGGCACCACGGCGGGGATCTCCTGCCGGACGCGCGATCCGGAGGCGCCCGTTCGCCTCCTCGCGGAGGCGGGGGGAGCGCCGCTTCCCGGGGCGGCCCTCCGCATCGGCCCGGGGAACCGGCGCGCCGCCGGCCAGCCCGTCGAGCTGGGCCTCGGGGAGGCCGACTCCGCCGACTTCCTCCTCGACCCCGCGCCGCGGCTCGACCCGGGCGAGGGGGTGGGCTGCCGAGCCTGGCGGTTCGCACCGCCGCAGGTACGGGTCGAGGACCTCCCGCCCGAGGAGGTCGCGCGCCTGAAGGCCCTGGGCTACCTGCGCTGATCCGGCCTCACCGCACCAGCATCGCGTCGCCGTAGGAGTAGAAGCGGTACCCCTTCTCGATCGCCTCTCCGTAGGCAGCGAGCACCCGCTCGCGCCCCGCGAAGGCGCAGACGAGGGCGAGGAGCGTGCTCAGCGGGAGGTGGAAGTTCGTGACGAGGCCGTCGACGACGCGGAAGCGGAACGGGGGGTGGATGAAGAGATCGGTCCAACCCTCCCCCGGCCCGACCGTCCCGTCGTCGCGGGCGGCGGCCTCGAGCGCCCGAGTCGAGGTGGTTCCGACGGCGACGACCCGGCCGCGCCGCTTCCGCGTCTCGCGGATCGCGGCCGCCGTCCCCTCCTCGATCCGGAACCACTCGGGCTCGATCCGGTGGTTCGCGAGGTCCTCCGTCCTCACCGGCTTGAACGTGCCCGGCCCGACGTGGAGGGTCAGGCGCGCGATCCCCACCCCCCGGCCCTCGATCTCCGAGAGGAGGGACTCCGTGAAGTGGAGCCCCGCCGTCGGCGCGGCGATCGCGCCCGGGTGGCGGGCGTAGACGGTCTGGTAGCGCTCGAGGTCGAGGGTCCGGAGCGGATCGGGGCCCGCGGGGCGGGGGATGTAGGGGGGGAGAGGAGCCCGGCCGCAGCGATCGAGGACCGCCTCGAGGTCCCCGGCCCCCGGGAACTCGATCCGGTGCTCGCCGGGGCCGAGGCGCCCCCCCGCCCGGCCGCGGAGCGCCCCTTCCTCGAATTCGATCTCCTCCCCCGGGCGCAATCCTCTCCGGGCCCGGACGAATGCCCGCCAGCCTCGCCCTTCCCTCCCGTCCATCGGCGCGACGAGGAGGACCTCGACGCGCCCCCCCGTCGGCCGCCGCCCCACGAGCCGGCGCGGCCGGACGCGGGTGTCGTTGAGGACGAGGAGGTCGCCCGGGGCGAGCCGGGAGGGGAGCGAGGAAAAACGGTCGTGTTCCAGGGATCCGCAAGTGCGGTCCAGGACGAGGAGGCGCGCCGCCTCGCGGCGCTCCGCGGGCACGGAGGCGATCCGCTCCGGCGGAAGTTCGTAGTCGAAATCGGAGGTGGACGGCGCCATCCTACGGGCCCGCTCGGAGCCTCCGTCGTTCGTTGACGCGAAGGGGGCCCTCCCGATAATGCCGCCCCGAATCCCGCAGCCGAAGGGCGCTTTCGCCCCACCCCCGATCCCTGGAGGAATGAACCGACGCTCATGAGTCTCCTCGAGAAGGCGGTTCTCGGGGCGTATTTCGGGACCCTGATCGTGCTCGCCGCCTACGGCGTGCACCGCTGCCTCCTCGTTTTCCTGTATCTGCGGCACAGGGACCGCCGCGCCGTCCCCCCCCCCGATCCGGCGACGTGGCCCAGGGTCACCGTCCAGCTCCCGGTCTACAACGAGCGCTACGTCGTCGCCCGCCTGATCGACGCGGTCGCCTCCCTCGACTATCCCCGCGAGGCCCTCGAGATCCAGGTCCTCGACGACTCGACCGACGACACGGGGGAGATCGCCGCCGCGCGGGTCGAGGCGCTGCGGAAGGAGGGGGTGGACATCCACCACGTGCGGCGGGGGAGCCGGCGCGGCTTCAAGGCGGGGGCGCTCGCCGAGGGGCTCGCGCGGGCGCGCGGGGAGCTCATCGCCGTCTTCGACGCCGACTTCGTGCCGCTCCGCGACTACCTGCGGCGGACGATCCCCTACTTCTCGGAACCGCGCGTGGGGGTCGTCCAGGCGCGGTGGGGGCACATCAACCGCGACTACTCCCTCCTCACCCGCGCCCAGGCGATCCTCCTCGACGGCCACTTCGTCATCGAGCACGGCGCCCGCTTCCGCTCGGGGCGCTTCTTCAACTTCAACGGGACGGCGGGGGTGTGGCGACGCGCCTGCATCGAGGACGCGGGGGGCTGGCAGTGCGACACCCTGACGGAGGACCTCGACCTCTCCTACCGCGCGCAGATGCGCGGGTGGAAGTTCGTCTTCGTCCCCGAGATCGTCGCCCCTGCGGAACTCCCCGTCGAAATGAACGCCTTCAAGAGCCAGCAGGGGCGCTGGGCGGCGGGCGCGATCCAGACCGGGCGGAAGATCCTCCCGGCGCTCCTCCGCAGCCCCCTCCCGTGGCGGGTGAAGCTCGAGGGGACCGTCCACCTCACGGGGAACCTCGCCTACGCCCTGATGGTCGTCGTCTCCCTCCTGATCTTCCCGACGCTCCTGATCCGGTCGAACTACCGCGGCGGGACGATCGCCTTCCTGTTCGACGCCTCCCTCTTCCTCGCCGCTTCGGCCTCCGTCGTCTCCTTCTACGCCCTCTCCCAGCGCGAGTGCTACTCCGACTGGCGGCGCCAGCTCCGCTACCTCCCCCTCGTCCTCGCCGTCGGGATCGGGATGTGCGTGAACAACGCGGCGGCCGTCCTGCGGGGCCTCAAGGAGCGGGGCGGGGACTTCGTCCGGACGCCGAAGCACGGGATCGCGGCGAAGGGGGAGTCGTGGCTCGGGAGCCTCTACAGCGGCCGGCGGACCTTCCTCCCCCTCATCGAGATCGCCTACGGATCGGCCTTTACCGCCGCCGTCGTCTACGCGGTGCGACACGGGCTGTGGGTCTCGGCCGTCTTCCTCACCCTGTTCGCGTTCGGCTTCCTCTACGTCGGGATCCTCTCCCTCGCGCAGCGCCCGATCGAGGCGTGGCTGCGGCGGATCTTCTCGGCGCGATCCCTCGTCCCGGACCGGGCCCCGACGGTCGCGTAGCGACCTCCCGGGCGTAGGCCTCGAGGGCCGCGACCTGGCGGTGGAGGTCGTGCTCCTCCGTCCCGATCGGGGACTTGAAGAAGCACGCGGCGTGCGCCATCGCCCCCGCCTCCCCGCGGCGCAGGGAGAGGTCCGCGAGCCGCACGAGGTCGAGCACGAGCGGGGCGGCGAGGGTCTTGTCGCACCCCTGCCAGACGAACTGCAGCGTCATCGGCACGCCGAGGAAGCCGCGGAAGTGGACGAAGTCCCAGGCGGTCTTCCAGTCGGCGAGGGAGGGGACGTAGTCGATCGAGACGTGGGTGTGGACCGAGGCGTCGCCGAGGATCCGGCGGACCGACTCGTCCTTGGTCCTCGCCTTGGCGGCGAGCCGGTCGGGCTGCGCGAGGACCGCCCCGTCGCGGTTGCCGAGCAAGTTGTACCCCTCCCAGGAGAGGACCCGGAGGTTCCTCGAGAGGAACATCGGGGCGAGGGCCGTCTTGACGAGCGTCTCCCCCGTCTTGCCGTCGTTCCCGCAGTGGGGAACGCCCCTCTCCCTCGCGCGCTGGAGGAGGGCCCCGACGGACGCGCCCGGCGAGGGGGTGAAGTTCACGAAGGCGCACCCCTCCTCGATCGCGGCGGCGGCGTACAGCACGCTCGCGGGGGGTCGCGCCCGCGGATCCTTCGCCTGGAGAGCGCGCTCGAGGCCCGCCCGCGTCTCCCACGCCTTCCCGTCCTCCCGCAGCGCCTCGGTGCTCGCGAGGTGGACGACGACGAGGCGCCCGACGCCGGTCCTCGCCCGGAACTCGCGCAGGTCCGCCCGGAGGCGCTCGACGACCTCCGCTCCCGGCAGCCGCGCGAGAGCCGCCACCCCGCCGTCGAGCCGGCCGAGGGCGGGCTCGGAGCCGTCGAGGAAGCCGGTCCTCACGTTCTCCTCCCAGCGAGCGACATCCTCGCGGCAGGCCTCCGCCACCTCGGCGGGGATCACCCGCTCCCGCACGAGACCCTTCGCCGTCTCCGCGATCGAGCCCTTGCGGACCTCGTGCCCGCCGAAGACGAACTCCGCCGGCGAGGCGAGGTCGAGGTCGGCGCAGGGACCGCGGGCCGTGACGAGTCCCGTCGTGTCGGTGAGGCCCCGCTTCAGCGCCGCGGCGCCGTAGGCGACCACCGTGGCGACGCCGCCGCGCGCTCCGACGAGCCAGACTCCGATCGACGAACCCACGCTCAGTCCCCTCTCTCGAAGTAGCGCGCCACGACCTCCCTGTATTCGAAGGGAACGTCCACCCCGAGGAACGAGGTCCGTCCAGGCGATCCGCCGGGCCGATCCGTCCCGGCCCCCGCGGTCCCGCCCCGCCCGTCTCTCGCGGCCCCCGCTCCGCCCCGGCCCCTCCCGGGGCTCTCCCCCGCGACCGCGAGGAGCCTTCCGGCCGCGGACCGCGCCTCCCTCGTCCCCGCCGCCTCCCCTTCCCGGATCCTGCGCTCCTCGGCGAGCGAGAGGGCCCTTCGGGCGAGGGACTCGATCTCCTCCTTCGACGCTTCCACGTCTCGGGAGAGGGCCCGCCGAGCCGCCGCGGCCTTCATCGCGAGCTCCGCCCCTTCGGGGCGTCCCTCCGCCCCGACGGCGGCGCCGAAGGCCTCGACTGCGGCGAGGTCCTCCGACGGGTCGCCCCGGTCCGCGCCGGCGGGGCCGAGGGAAAGGAGGGCGAGGGCCGCGCAAGCGGCGAGGCCCGCCGCCGCGAGGGGAGGCGCCGTCGGGAGGGCGAGGGTCGCGACCTCCTTCGGACCGAATCGCTCCCCGGCCGTCCGCAAGCATAGTTCCCCCACGGCCGTCCTCGCGACGAGCGCGGAGGAGGCGACCTCTCCGGTACCGGTCCGGCGGTCGAGCGCCCGGGCGCACTCCGCGCTCGAGGGGATCGCCCCCCGCAGCCTCCAGAGGAGGACGGCGAGCGTGGCCGGGATCCAGGGCGCCGCCGTCCCGAACCCTTTCGCCCCGATCGCGCCTGCGAGCAGCCCGGCTCCCCCCGCGAGGGCGAGAGTCTCGATGCCCCGCCCCGCGGCGAGGGCGAGCCTCGCGCGGGCGAGGGTGCGCCCGAAGAGGACGGACCGGCCTTCTCTCATCCGTTCCGGCGCCCCGAGGAGAACGGCCGCTCGAGTCGCTCCCGCGAGAAGATGATCCGGACCGGACTCCCTCGGTCGGGGAGGAGGGCCGCGTTCGGGGTGAAGGCGTTCTGGCTCGCCGCGTCGGGGTGGGGATAGGTGAGGATCTGGTTCCCGAGGGCGAAGTAGCTGACGGCGACGAGGTTCCCCTCGACCTCGGCCGCGAAGACCTCCGGATCCCCGCGGGCGGGCCGGACGAACCTCGAGCCGAGGAAGACCCAGGACTGGCGCGGGAGGGACCGTCCGGTCCGGTCGCTCTGGATCAGGTCCTCCGCGCGGTACTGGCGGACCTCCTCCCCCTCGGACCACTCGACGTAGACGTAGAGGCCGTTCCCGCTCGGGGGGATCGTCTCGTACGGGGAGACTCCCGAGCGCATCTCCTCCTCCGTCGGAGGCGGGTTCTTCTCCCGGTATTCGACGTTCTTCCCCCTCTCGAGCCCCAGGAGGAAGACCGCCGCCGTGAGCAGGCTCGGGCTCGCCTCCGTCACGAAGAGGCACTCGTGCGTCGCCCCGCGCTTGCCGGTGAGGAAGTACTCGACCGGCATGTGGGGGTGGTTCATCCGCCCCTCGATCTCGATGCGGCCTCGCTCGGCGTCGAGGAGGATCCCCTGCTCGGCGAAGGTCCGGAGGAGCTTCTCCTTCGCCTCGCGGTCGGTCCCCGCTCGCCGGGCGACCTCCGCGGGGTCCTCCGGACGCGGAGCCCCGGGACGATTCGCGTCCTGGGACGAGCCCGCCCGGCCGGCGAGCGCGAGGAGGAGGGAGAGGGACGGGAGGTTCCCCTTCAAGGCGTCGATCCAAGTAGCGCGGAAGGGGCCCGATTCTACGCGGCGGCTCGTCGCGCCCGTCCCCTCGGCCGCCGGTCCCGGCCCGGCGCGTCAGTCGCCGCCGGCCGCCCGAGGGAGGAGCGCCGAGAGGTGGCGCTCGAGCTCGCGCCGCGTCGCGGGCTTGCAGTCGAATCCGGCGACCATCCCCTGGGTTCGATGTCCGGCGTCGAGGAGGAGGACCGTGGGGTAGCCCTTGAGGCCCTTCACCCGGCGGCGGAACTCCTCGTCTCCGATCGCCAAGGGGAAGTCGATCTTGTTCTCTGCCGCGAACTGGCGGCCGGCCTCGAGCCGCTCCTCCGGGCTCCCCTCCTCGAAGAGGACCCCGACGAAGGCGATCCCCCGGAATTCGGGCTTGGCGCGGAGCTCGACGAGTGTCCGCGCAAGGAGACGGGAGGGGGGGGACCAGGACGCCCAGAGGGCGAGGGCGATCGGGCGGCCCCGGAAGTCGGAGGAGCGAACGGGCGTATCTCCCGTCGAGGGAAGGGAGAAGGAGAAGGTCCCTCCCCTCATCGCCGGGAGGGCGAGGAGCGCCATCGCCGCCAGAAACTTCACGGCGCTGGGGATCGGCAAACGGGGGGCCGGACTTTTGGCCCCGCCCGCCGTTCCCGGGATCAGACCTTGCGGTGCGGGGTCTTGGCCGTCTGGGTGCCGTCGGGGAGGTCCTGGATCTCGTAGTCGCCGAAGAGGTTCGGGGCCTCGCCCCGGAGGACCTTCAGGACGGCGATCGCCACCTTCCGGATCTCGACGTCGGCGTGCTCGTCGGAGCGCAGCTCGATGAAGTGGCGCCATCCCCGCGCGTTCCCGGAGACGAAGATCTTCGTCTCCGTGGAGTTCGGGAGCACGCTGCGGGCGGCCTGGCGGGCGAGCTTGCGGCGGAGCGTCTTGTCCTCGACCGACTCGAACCGGACGACGAGGCGCTCGACCAGGGTGTCGTAGGCCTTCCGGCAGGCGTCGATCGTCTCGCGGAAGATCCGGTCGAGGGCGGGATCCTCGGCGATGCAGTCGGGCTCGACGAAGTCGGCGTCCGACTCGTTCACGTAGCGCTGGGACAGCTGGGAGTACCCGAAGCCGGCGCGGTGGCGGACCAGCTCGTGGGTGAAGGAGCGGGAGACGCCGGTGAGGATCAGGTCGAAGACGGCGTGCTCGAGGACCGAGCCGTGGCCGACGGTGAGGAGGTGGCCGAGGTACTCGCGGTTCGTCTTCCTCCCCTTGCCGAAGGACATGTAGCACAGGCGCCCCGCCGCCTCGGCGAGGACCTCCGCCCCGACCTCCGTGTCGGTCTCCCACGTGAGGTCGTGGTCCTTGAGGAAGCGGTCGATCGCCCCCTGGTCGACCGTCTGGCGGCCGACGAGGTAGACCCTCGGTTCGCGGACGATCTTCACGGCGGGGCGGGATTCTATCGGCCCGGTCGGGGGAACCGACCGGATGTCCGCAGGCGCTCGAAGACGGGGTTCCGCTCGGCCTCCGCGCGGAGGTCCGGCGACTCCTCGAGGGCCCGCGCGAGGAGGGCGGCTCCCTCCTCCTCCTCGCCGAGCGCGACGAGGCAGGCCGCGAGGCCGAAGCGCGCCGGCGAATCCCCTCGCGCGCCGGGATCGGGGAGGGCGAGGGAGGCCTCGAAGCATCCCTTCGCGCCCCGCGGGTCTCCCGCGCGCAGGAGGCACCAGCCGTGCGCCTCCCGAGCCTCCCGCTCCAGGGGAGCCCGCTCGACGGCGCTCGCGGCGAGCTCGACGGCCCGAGTTTCCAGGCCGGGCCGCTCGGAGAACCGCATCGCGACGCGCACGAGGGAGCGCGGGTCGGAGCCGGCGGCCACGAGCGCCTCGTCGAACGCCCGGGCGCCCTCGATCGCCCGTCCCGCCGCGAAGGCCGCGGCCCCGCGGGAGAGGGCGGCGCGGACCCGGAGGGCGCGCAGAGGGCGCTCGGACCCCTCCGGCTCCTCCTCGCCGAGGATGCTGCGGACCTCGCGCGGGTCGACCCTCCGCTCGCGGATCGCCGCGAGGGCCTGCTCGTAGGCGAGGGCGGCCTCCTCGAAGACGCCGTCCGACTCCGAGACCTGGGCGTAGGCGAGGAGCGCCTCCAGTCGCGCGCCCCGTTCGCCCGGGGAGGTCCGGGACGCCACGCGCAGGAGCCGGCGCGCCAGGTCGGGCACGAGCGGTCGAAGCCGCTCCCCCGCGAAGAGGACGAAGGCGGGGTCGGCGAGGAGGATCCGGCCGTCCCGGATCCCCTCCTCGATCCGTCCGCGCAGCGCCGCGGTTCCCGCCTCGCCGAGTCGGAGGAGGGCGGCGAGGCACTCCTCCTCGACGTCGTACTGCGGGCGGAAGGCGGGCCCCGGAGCACCTCCCCGCAGGGAGTCGCGCCAGCGCCGCAGGGGCTCGTCGAGGAGCACCCGGACGAGGACCCCCGCGCTCGCGGGGTCGCCGAGCGGGGCGAGCGCGAAGGCGATCTCCCGCAGGAGGTCGCGGCGCTCCTCCTCGCTCCCGGGGAGCGATCCGGGCTCGAGGGCGAAGGCCCGCAGGGCCTCGGGCCGCGGGGCGAGGCCGAGCGCCTTCACGGCGGCGAGACGCGCGGCGTGGTCCCCTTCCCCCCGGAGCGTCTCGAGGAGGAAGGAGAGGATCTCCTCCCGCCCGGCGAGGGGGGCGAGGGCCTTCATCGCCTGCTCGCGCACCTCGGGGTCCGCGCGCGAGTCGCGCGCGACGTCGAGGAGGAACCAGGCGGGGCTCGCCGCGCCGCGCTTGCGCAGCGCCTCGAGCGCCTGGCCCTGCAGCGAGAGGTCGAATCCGCGGAACTCCTCCTCGAGGAGGACGCACGCCGCCTCCTCCCCGAGCGGGGCGAGCGCGAGGGCCGCCTCCACCTTCACGCGGGGGGAGGCCTCGGAGTCGAGGAGTCCGCGGAGCCACGCTCGCTCCACCCCTCCCTGCGCGAGTCGGGCGAGCGCGCGGGAGGCCACGTCCTGCTCCTCCTCCTCCGGGCCGAGCCGCTCCACGAGGCGGACGAGGAAGCGTCGGGCCCCCTCCCCTCCCACGGAGGCGATCGCCTCGACGATCGAGGCGCGGCGCGCCCGCAGGACCCCCCTCGCGGTGGGCCCGTCCTCGCGCTCCCTCCCCTCCTCGCCTTCGTAGGCGCGGACCAGGGCCGCGAGGGCGAGAGAGTCCCGTGCGAAGCCGGCCAGTCCCTCACAGGCCGCGGACCGGACGCGCTCGTTCTCGTGCCCGAGGAGCCAGGCGAGGGCGTCGCGGATCGCCGGGGTCCGGACCGAGCGCGGGAAGTCCCGCGAGAAGGCGCAGAGATTCTCCAGGCTCGACTCGAGCGTGAGGGCTTCGGCGAGGGGGTCGGAGACCGGCTCTCCCCCGAGGCGTGCCGCGGCGAGGCCCGCGACCCGGCGGACCTCCGGGGCGGAGTCGCCCAGCCGCTCGAGGAGGAAGGGGAGCGCCGCTCCCCCCTCGGTCCGCGCCACCGCTTCGACGGCCGCGGATCGGGCTTCCCCGACCTCCTCCGCCGCCAGCGCGCGCAGCCTCTCGGAACGGATCGTCTGATCGAGGAGCGAACGGTAGACCTCCGCCCGGAGCGGGGCGCTCTCGCGCTCGGCGTCCCCCCGGAGCGCTTCGAGGAGCGAGAGACGCCCGCGGGCTTCGCCGGGGTCCGCGTCGGCGAGGATCGAGAGGGCGGTGCGGAACCGGGGGAGGTCGACTCCCGGTCCGGACATCGCGCGGGAGAGAGGCTCCCCCGCCCTCTCACCCAGGCGGCGCAGCGCGCGCGAACAGCCGTCGGCGAGCCACGTCTCCTCGGCGAGGAGGGCCCCGGAGATGGTCCGGGCGACGGAGCCCTCCGATCGGTCTCCCGCGAGGAGGGCGCACGCCGCGGCCGCGCGGCGCGTTCCCTCCCCCATTCGATCCTCCCGGGCGAGGCTCGCGCACCGCGGGGCGAGCCAGGGCGGCGGCTCCTCGGCCTCGAGGAGCGCGCGGAGGGCCTCCTGGACCCCCTCCCCGTCCGCAACGCCGAGGACCCCCTCGATCTCCGGCGGCTCCACCGGCCAAGCGAGGAGGATGCGTCGAGCCTCCAGTCGGACGGCAGGGTCGGGGTCGAGGGCGCGCACGCGGACGGCCGCCGCCAGGTCCGGACCGTCGCGGCTCCGGAGGCGCAGGGCGGCCCGGAGGGCCTCCGTCCGGACGTCGTGCAACGGGTCCTCGAGGAGCCGGGCGACGTCGGAGGCGAGGTCCGGACCGAAGGGGGGCGCGACTGCGCGAAGGGCCGCCGCGCGCACCGCTCGGTTCTCGCTCCGCAGGCCCTCCCGCAGCCGCTCCGGTGGCACCCCCCTCCCGAGGGTGGCGAGGAGTTCGAGGGCCCGCACGCGAACGCGCCAGGACGGCGAGCCGGTCGCCGCGTGGAGGGCCGGGACGGAGGCGGTCTCCTCGACGCCGAGGAGGAGTCGCGCCCCGGCCTCCCTCGCCCTCGGGTCGGCGGGATCGCCGATCCGCTCGAGCGCCCACCGGACCTGGGCGGCGGCGTCCCCCGCCGGAGGATCGGGGACTCCGCCCGGGCCGAGGGAGGCCCCGAGCGCGGCGAGGAAGGGGAGGAGGGAGGGTCGGCCGGTCAACGTCGCGCGCGCCGGGCCCCGGAGAGGAGCCGTCGCGCGCTTCGACCCGACCGGAGGAAGGCCTCGGGGAGGCTTTCGAGGAGGTCCGTCGCGATGAGGGATTCGAAGCCGACGCGCAGGGCCGCGAGGTCCCCGGCGAGGCCGTGAAGATAAACCCCGAGGACCGCGGCGTCGAACGCGGGGAGGCCGCGGGCGAGGAAGGCGCCGATCGCCCCCGTGAGGACGTCACCCGATCCCCCGGTCGCCATCCCCGGGTTCCCCGTCTGGTTGCGGTAGATCTTCGCGCCGTCCGTGACGACGGTCGCCCGTCCCTTGAGGCAGACGACCCCCCGCGTGCGCCGGGCGAGGGCCACGGCGAACTTCTCGCGGTCCGCCTTGATCTCCGGGGAGGAGGTTCCCGTGAGCCTCGACATCTCCCCGGGATGCGGGGTGAGCACGGTCGGCGCGGGCCTCGCGGAGAGCCTCCCGTGCTCGGGCCCGATCAGCGTGAGGGCGTCCGCGTCGAGGACGACCGGGATCCGCAGGCCCGGCAGCAGGGTGTGGAGGAGCGCGGCCGGCCCGTCGTCGGTCGAGAGCCCGGGGCCGATCGCCGCGGCGTCGCAACGCGTCGAGAGATCGAGGAGAGGGGGGGCCGCCGAGGGGGCGATCGCCCCGCGGGGGGTCGCCGGGAGCGGGAGGAGGGTCGGGCAGGTCGTCTTCACCGCCAGCACCGGCGCGAGGGGCTCGGGGAGGGCGAGGTGCACGCACCCCGCGCCGCACCGGAGCGCCGAGTCGGCGCACAGCGCGGCGGCGCCGGCCATGCCGACCGAGCCGGCCACGACGAGCACCCGGCCGTAGTCCCCCTTGTGAGAGTCGAGGGGGCGGACCGGGAGCCGGGGGATCGAGCGCACGACCTCGAGTCGCACGGGGTGCTCCGGGGTGCGGGAGGAGGGACTCACGGGGAGACCTGCACCTCGCCGACGGGGAGGTCGGCGTGGTTGCGCAGGACCGTATCGGCAAGCGGGCCGAGAGACTCGACCTCCTCCGGGGCCAGCCACCCGAGCCGTCGCAGGATGGCGAGGAGGAGGGGGGCGAGGGCGCGGGAGGAGCCGTCGTCGACCTTGAGGGCGAGCCCGGAGGACTCCCCCACCACACCGACCGCCTGGAATCCCTCCGCCCCGACCTTCGGGAAGAGCCGGCCCCGGGTCGCGCGGAGGAGGGCGGAGTCGAGGCGGTTGCGGCCGGCGAGCAGGTCGGGGTGATCCGCCGCCGCCCGGACGATCCGCTCGCACGCCTCCCGCCGGCCCGGCGGCAGACCCTGCGGCGTCGTGAGCCGCGCGTAGCCCAGGGCGATCCCCCGCAGGGGGAGACGCGGCGTCGGCGCCGAGCAGCCGTCGAGCGCGAGGCCGACCTCCTCGGCCGGGACGCCGCACATCTGCGCCGCCGTCTGCCGGATCTCGCGCTGGGCGCGGGAAGAGGGATCGAGGTAGCGCGCCGGGTCCTCGCCGAGGTGCCGGGCGAGGAGGAGCATCGCGGCGTGCTTGCCCGAGCAGTTGTGGCGGAGGGGATGGGGGCGCGTCCCCGCCGCGGCGAGCTCGGCCGCGACGGACGGCTCGAGGGAGGCGTGGGCCCCGCACCGCAGGTCCCCCTCGCCGAATCCCCCGCGGGATAGGAGGGACGCGGCCGTCCGGGCGTGGACGTCCTCGCCGTTGTGCGAGGCGACGGCGAGCGCGACCTCCTCGGGGATGCAGCCGAAGCGGTCGGCCGCCCCGCTCTCGATCCAGGGGAGCGCCTGGAAGGGCTTCGCCGCCGAGCGGGCGAAGTAGGCGTGCTCGGCGTCGCCGCGGGCCGCGACCACCTCCCCCTCCCGCACGGCGACCCACGCGCCGCGGTGCCGGGACTCGACCGCCTCCCCCCGCCAGAGCTCGAGGAGAAGCGGGTTCTCCGGGTACCGGCGCGACCGCACGGGGACATGGAACCGATCGCGCGGTCGCGGTTCAAGCCGCCGGGATTGACAGACCCGAGGGGGGGCAAGTCGAATGGGCCGTCGATGACCCTCGTCGAGATGGAGTTGGCCCAGGTGGTCTACCGGGACACCTCCGACCACCACTACATCTTCCTCAAGGAGAAAGGGGGGGGGCGGCGCTTCCCGATCGTCATCGGGACGTTCGAGGCGAGCGAGATCGACCGTCAGGTGAGGGAGAAGGGGACGCCCCGCCCCCTGACGCACGAGCTCCTCGCGCGGACGCTCGCCGCCCTGGGCGCGAACGTCGAGCGGATCGTCGTGAACGACCTGCGCGACCAGACCTTCTTCGCCGAGGTCCACGTGCGGCGGGGCGGGGACGCGCATCGGATCGACGCGCGGCCGAGCGACGCGATCGCCCTCGCCGTGCGCCTGCACGCGCCGATCTTCGCGGAGGAGGCGGTCATCGAGAGCGCGACGATCCCGTGAGGGGATCGCCCCGCTCCTCAGCCGAGGATCGAGCCGGAGGGTTGGCAGAGCGGCCGAATGCGGCGGTCTTGAAAACCGTTGACCCGAAAGGGTCCGCAGGTTCGAATCCTGCACCCTCCGCCAGTTTCCGCGGGGTTCGCCCCGGACGCCCCGCACGCTGCGCGCCTTCGGGATCGGGTCCGCATCGGAGAGGTGGCAGAGTGGCCGAATGCGGCGGCTTGCTAAGCCGTTGACGGGGTTTTCTCCCTGTCCGGGGGTTCGAATCCCCCCCTCTCCGCCAATCCGACCGGCACGTCGTCCCCTCCTCCCGTCCCTCCTCCTGCCGCTGGCGGCCTCCGGCTGCGTGACCCGGACCCTCCGCGTCGAGACCGACCCCCCCGGCGCGCGAGTCTGGATCGACGGGGTCGAGGCGGGTCCCTCCCCCGTCGAGGTCCCCTTCACGCACTACGGCGCCCGGGAGATCGAGGCCCGGGCCTCCGAGTCCCTCCCCGGGCTCGCCCCGGCCTCGACGATCGTCGAGCTCGAACCCCCGCTCTGGTCCCGGTTCCCCCTCGACATCTTCCTCGAGGTCTTCGTCCCGATCCGCCGCGAGGACCGGAGGGTCGTGCGCCTGCGCCTCGAGCCGGCGCGGCCGCCTGCCTCGGAGGAGGAGGTCGAGGCGGCCCTCGGCCGCGCGAA
This sequence comes from Planctomycetota bacterium, assembly GCA_022616055.1. Classification (GTDB taxonomy): domain Bacteria; phylum Planctomycetota; class UBA1135; order UBA1135; family JAKEFM01; genus JAKEFM01. The sequence goes on along the minus strand of JAKEFM010000028.1, from coordinate 32,013 downwards.
GCAGCTCCGGGGCTGGGCTCCGGACCGGCCGATCCCCCCCGGTCGATCGCCGTGAGGCCCCCTCCCGACCTGCGCGGCCGGCGGGGGATCGTCATGGGCCTCGGCCTCTTCGGGGGAGGGGTCGCGGCCGCCCGGTACCTCGTGCGTCGGGGGGCCCGCGTCCTCGTGACGGACCTGCGGCCGCCGGCGGACCTGCGAGAGTCGATCGCCTCCCTCGCGGGGCGGGATGTCGAGTACCGCCTGGGGGGTCACCGTATCGAGGACTTCCGCGGCGCGGACCTCGTCGTCGCCAACCCCGCGGTCCCGCTCGATTCCCCCTACCTGGTCGTGGCCCGCGAGTCGGGGGGGATCGTCACGACGGAGTGCGAGCTCGCGGCCTGGGAGCGGCCCCGCTCCGTCGCCGCGGTCACGGGGACGAACGGGAAGAGCACGACGACCTCCCTCCTCGGGGCGATCCTCCGGACGGCCGGGCTCCCGGTCTGGGTCGGGGGGAACCTCGGCCGCTCGCTGCTCGACGACCTCGAGGAGGTCGGCCCCGGACACCGCATCGTCCTCGAGGTCTCGAGCTACCAGCTCGAGTCGCTCGCCGCCCCCCCCGGCTGGCCGCGGCTCGCCGTCGTGACGAACCTCACCCCGGACCACCTCGACCGGCACGGTTCGCTCGAGGCGTACGCGGAGGCGAAGGCCCGGATCCTCCTCCAGCAGGGGCCCGGGGACGCCCTCGTCCTGCCGGCGAGCGATCCGATCCTCTCAGGCTGGGCCGCGCGGGCGCGGGGGCGCGTCCTCTCCTTCGGCGCGGGCGCGCGCGAGCCGGGGGTCGCGGTCGAGGGGGAGCGCCTCTGCTGGAGGGAGGGGGGGCGCGAGCGCGTCCTCCTCCCGGCCGGAGCGATCCCTCTCCCCGGCCGCTTCAATCTCGAGAACGCGGCGGCGGCGGCCGCCGCCGCCCTCGACCTCGGCGTCGAGCCGGAGGCGGTCGCCGAGGGGATCCGCGGATTCCGCGGGCTCGACCACCGGCTCCAGTTCCTCGGAGTCCGACGAGGCATCCGCATGTACGACAACGCGGTCTCGACGGTCCCCGAGTCGACGATCAGCGCGCTCCGGTCCGTCGAGCCTCCCCTCCTCCTGATCGCGGGGGGCCGGTCGAAGAACCTCCCGCTCGGGGAGCTCGCCCGCGAGGCGGCCTCGCGCGCCCGGGCGATCTTCCTGTACGGCGCCGCGGCGGAGGAGCTGGCGCGGGAGATCTTGGCGGCCGGCGGCTCGCCTCCCCGCCTCGCCCGGACCCTCGAGGAGGCCTTCACGAGCGCCTTCGCGCAGGCCTCCTCCGGGGACGCGATCCTCTACTCCCCCGCCTTCGCCTCGTTCGACCAATACCGGAACTTCGCGGAGCGCGGGGCGGAGTTCCGCCGCCTCGTCGGCCTCGACGCCGACCCCGCCCGCGCGTGAGCGCGCCGCCCGGCGAAGCGTGGACCGCGACCGCGGTGCGGGTCCTCGGGCGCGCCCCGGAGGTCGCCCGCGCGCTCCGCCATCACCTCGCCGGGCCCGACCACCTCTTCCTCGCCCTTCTCGAGGAAGAGGGCTCGCGGGGCCGGCGCGCCCTCGGGACGGAGCCGGGGAAGGCCTCGGCGGCGGTCCGGGCGTACCTCCGGCCCGGGGAGGATCCGCCGGAGCGGACGCCCCCTTTCTCCCCTCTCGCCCGCCGCGCGGGGCGGTCGCCGAGCGGACACGGGGGATCTCCTCCTCGCTCTCCTCGAGGCGGAAGACTCGCCTCTCCTCCGGGCGCTCGCCGGGCTAGGATTCTCCCGGGATGGGATCTGCGCCGCGATCGCGGATGTGGAAACGGAGGCCTAGACCGACGACAAGAGAGCCGTGACGTCGGACGTCCGCTACGCTAGACGGGGCCCCCGGCGGCGTCGGGCCCCCGGAAGACCGGGCGCTGGAGGCGCCCGTCCGTGAAGCTCTGCCAGAACTGCAACAAGAACGTCGCCGTCGTCCACTCGAGCGAGATGGTCGACGGGAAGCTCGTCCGGGAGAGCCACCTCTGCGAGGGGTGCGCGGCCCAGGCGGGGCTCCCCCCGACCCAGAAGGTCCTCGCCCTCACGAACGCCGACATCCTCGGTCTCCTGAACCTGCCGCGAGGCAGCCGCAAGGAGGCGGAGGCGGAGTGCCCCGCCTGCGGGATGAAGCTCCAGGAGTTCCGCGTGAAGGGCCGGCTCGGCTGCCCGAAGGACTACGAGGTGTTCCGCGCGCAGCTGGAGGGGCTCCTCGAGAAGGTCCAGGGCTCGATCCGGCACACCGGTCGGCGGCCGGCGAAGGCCCCGGCCGAGGAGGGAGCGCCGACGGAGGGACGGACGGTCCCCCGGCGCGCGCCGCCGGCGGGCGAGAAGGCGCTCGAGGGGCTCCGCCGTCGCCTCGCCCAGGCGGTGAAGGAGGAGAAGTACGAGGACGCCGCCCGGCTGCGGGACCAGATCGCCGAGGTGGAGCGCGGTCGCGCGGGGGGGAAGGGGACCGCGCGCGCATGAGGCATCGCGTCGAAAAACCGATGGAAGGAGAGACGAGGGGCCCTACAACTGTTCAGGCCGTCCCTTCCCCCTAGACGATAGAGGGGGGGCGCGGATGCCGGGCCTTCACGCGCCGCCCCCCACGAGGACCGGAACACCGGAGAAAGATCCCGATGTTCGACCGCTTCACGGACCGTGCGAAAAAGGTGATGACGCTCGCCCGCCAGGAGGCGCAGCGCCTGAACCACGAGTACATCGGCACGGAGCACATCCTCCTCGGCTTGATCCAGGAGGGGAGCGGCGTCGCGGCGAACGTGCTGCGAAACATGAACATCGATCTCGAGAAGATCCGCCACGAGATCGAGAAGATCGTGAAGGCCGGCGGGGGGATCGTCACCCAGAGCAACCTCCCCTTCACCCCGCGCGCGAAGAAGGTCCTCGAGCTCTCGATGGAGGAGGCGGCGAACCTCGGGCACAACTACATCGGGACGGAGCACCTCCTCCTCGGGCTGATCAAGGAGAACGAGGGGATCGCCGCCCAGGTCCTGATGAACCTCGGCGTGAAGCTCGAGGACGTCCGCGAGGAGGTCCTCGAGTTCCTCGGGGCCGACTCCCCGCAGGAGGAGGAGCCGAAGGAGGAGCAGCCGAGCCGGAGCAAGACCCCGGCCCTCGACGCGTTCGGCCGCGACCTCACGGCCCTCGCCCGCGAGGGGAAGCTCGACCCGGTCATCGGGCGCAAGAACGAGATCGAGCGGGTGATCCAGATCCTCTCCCGCCGCACGAAGAACAACCCCGTCCTCCTCGGCGAGGCGGGCGTCGGCAAGACCGCGATCGTCGAGGGGCTCGCCCAGCTGATCGTCAAGGCGCAGGTCCCCGAGACCCTGCGGGGCAAGCGGATCGTCGTCCTCGACCTCGCGATGATGGTCGCCGGGACGAAGTACCGCGGCCAGTTCGAGGAGCGGATCAAGGCGGCGATGACGGAGGTGCGCCGGGCGAAGGACGTGATCCTCTTCATCGACGAGCTCCACACCCTCGTCGGCGCGGGGGGCGCGGAGGGGGCGATCGACGCGAGCAACGTCCTCAAGCCCGCCCTCTCCCGGGGCGAGATCCAGGTGATCGGCGCGACGACCCTCGACGAGTACCGCAAGTACATCGAGAAGGACGGCGCCCTCGAGCGGCGCTTCCAGACGATCCTCGTCGAGCCCCCGACGAAGGACGAGACCCTCGAGATCCTCAGGGGCCTGCGGGACAAGTACGAGGCCCACCACCGCGTCCGGATCACGGACCGCGCCCTCGAGGCGGCCGTCGAGCTCTCCTCCCGCTACATCAACGGCCGCTTCCTCCCCGACAAGGCGGTCGACGTGATGGACGAGGCGGGCGCCCGCGTCCGGCTCCGCTCCATGGTCGCCCCCCCCGATCTCAAGGACCTCGACGGGGACATCGGCCGGCTCGACAAGGAGAAGGAGGAGGCGGTCGCGAACCAGGACTTCGAGCGGGCCGCGGCGCTGCGCGACCAGGCCTACAAGCTGCGCAAGAAGAAGGACGAGACGATGAAGGAGTGGCGCAAGCGCGAGGCGCTGCGCGACTACGAAGGGAGCGTCGACGAGGACGTCATCGCCGAGACCGTCTCGAAGATGACCGGGATCCCGTTGACCCGCCTCGAGAAGGGGGAGGCCGAGCGCCTCCTCAAGATGGAGGACGACCTCTCCCGCGACGTCGTCCACCAGAGCGAGGCGATCCACGCGATCGCGAAGGCGATCCGCCGCTCCCGCTCCGGGCTCAAGGACCCGCGCCGTCCGATGGGCTCCTTCCTCTTCCTCGGCCCCTCCGGCGTCGGCAAGACCCTCCTCGCGAAGTCCCTCGCGAAGTTCATGTTCGGGGACGAGGAGGCGCTCGTGCAGATCGACATGTCGGAGTACATGGAGAAGCACAACGCCTCCCGGCTCGTCGGGGCGCCGCCGGGCTACGTCGGCTACGAGGAGGGGGGCCAGCTGACGGAGAAGATCCGCCGCCGCCCCTACGCCGTCGTCCTCCTCGACGAGATCGAGAAGGCGCACTCCGACGTCTTCAACATGCTCCTCCAGATCATGGAGGAGGGTCGGCTCACCGACAGCTTCGGCCGGCACGTCGACTTCCGGAACACGATCGTGATCATGACCTCGAACATCGGGAGCGAGATCCTCAAGAACTCGGCCGGGCTCGGCTTCGGGAAGTCGGCCGAGGGGGGATCGTTCGAGAAGCTGCGCGACACCCTGATGCGGGAGGTCGAGCGCTTCTTCCGGCCCGAGTTCCTGAACCGCCTCGACGAGACCCTGATCTTCAACGTCCTCACGAAGCAGGACCTCACCCGGATCGTCGCCCTCGAGGTCTCGAAGGTGAACGACCGCCTGCGGGAGAAGGGGATCGAGGTCTTCCTCGACCCCGTCGCCGAGGAGTTCCTCCTCGACAAGGGCTACCACCGCGACTACGGGGCCCGGCCGCTGCGCCGCGCGATCGAGCGCTACATCGAGGACCCCCTCGCCGAGGAGCTCCTGCGCGGGAACCTCCCGAAGAAGGGGCGCATCCGGGCCGTCCGCAAGGGGGACACGATCGGCTTCGAGCCGGGCGACGCCGAGCCGGTCGGGGCGGGGGCGGGGGCGGCCGAGGCGGGCGCGCCGAAGGGCGCCTAGGCCCCTCCTCGCCGCGGGACGACCCGGGGCGCGGCGCCGTGCGCCCGCCCCCCGTCGGGCGTCAACGACCGCCCGCTCCCCTACGCGAGCTTGAGCGGACTCAGGCGGGCGATCCGCTCGAAGTCGCGGTCCGACGTCAGCAGGTGACAGCCGTGGCGGATCGCCGCCGAGGCGATCTGGCAGTCCGTGGTCGACGCGCTCACGTCCGACGCCGCGCAGCGGCGGTGGAGCGCCGCTGCGGCGACGAAGTCGGCCCGACTGGAGCGGAGCAGGGGAATCGACTCGAGGTCCGCGGCGACGGCCCGAAAGGCGGGCTCGTCCCGGAATCCTTGGAGGACTTCCTGGAGGATGCGCCCCGTCAACACGACCTCCTCGTCCCCGCGCAGCAACGCGCCCAGCCTGCGAACCCCCGGCGGATCCGTCGCTCCAGCCTTCCGGAAGAGCGACGCCCAGACCGAGGTGTCGACCAGGATCCTCATCCCCTACGCCTCCGCTCCGCCTTGTAGTCGTAGTCGGGATCCCACTCGACCTTTCCGACGAGGTCGAGGATCCGCCTGCGCTTGCGTCGGGCGACATATTCGGCGAGCGCCTCGTTGACCGCGGCTCGCTTCGTGCGGTGCTTCCCGAGCCTCTTCGCCTCCTCGAGGAGTCGGTCGTCGAGAGCAAGGTTCGTCGGCATGGGGGACCCTTCGGTGGGAATCTACACACCACTTTACACAAGGAGCGTCCCCCTCGACGGCGCCGGTTCGCCCGGCCCCCGGTAGAAGGGGGGGCGAGGTCCGTCCGGGAGGGTGCCCCCCTACCGCCCCGGGGGAAGGAGCCCCGCGGCGAGGATCGCCTCCGCGAAGAACCGGCCGACCTCCGCGCACCCCTCGTCCGTCCAGTGCAGCCAGTCGTAGAAGATCGCCTTCGTACGGGGAAGGCGCGCGGCCAGGTCGACGAGGAGGAACCCCTCGCGCGACGCCGTCGCGCGCAGCTCCTCGTTGAAGCGCGCAAGCGTCTTCCGGAACGGCTCCACGGCCGGGCGCGGAAGGCCGTGGAAGAGCGCGCGCTCCCCGAACATCTCGGGGTAAAGGTCGATCGCCTCGGCGAACGTCCCCACCACCACCTTCGCCCCCCGCGCCCGCGCGAGGGCGGCGACCGTCGCCGTGTTCCGGCCGAAGGCCGCGATCGCCTCCGGCGGAGCCTCGGGGAGGGAAGCGGCCGGGCCCTCGAGGTCGCGGTCGCGACGGCGCAGCGTCAGGTAGAGGAGGCTCTTCTCGAAGAGGGCCTCGATCCCCCGGGAATCCCCGCGGGGGAGGGGGCGCCAGTGGGAATAGTCGGGGCGGAAGCCGGGAGCGAGCGCGGCGTTGACGTCGTTCACGCCGTGGTACAGGACGACGAGGTCGGGCTCGAGCGTCTGCCCGCGGAGCGAGAAGTCGATCACGGTCTCGACCGAGGTGTAGGCGGGGACGCCGGCGTTGACCGCCTCGACGTCGAGGTCCGGCCGCGCCTCCCGCAGGAGCCGGCCGAAGACGTCCGGGTAGGTCCTCCCGTCGGGATTCTCTCCGCAGAAGGTGGTCGAGGCGCCGAGGCAGAGGACGCGGGTCCGGCCCGGAGGTTTGGGGAGGGCGATCTCCTCCCCCCGGTAGCCGAGGGCGTTGATCCGCCAGGGGGCCTCGAGGTCGAGGTAGTTGCGGTGCACGAAGCGCGCGCCGGGGCGAAGCGCGCGGCCGAGGGAGGGGTGCGGGAGGAAGGCCGGATCGGTCGATCCCCGGCCGAGGTAGCGCCGCCGCGCCTCCTCGACCGAGACGCCCTGGAGGCGGGCGCGCAGCCGGACGGCTCCCTCGGCGAGGGGAAGGGAGAGGAGGAGCCCGGCGACGAGGAGGGCGCCACGGCGGGAGGAGAGGCCCATCGAGAAGGGGTCCGGCGCGGGAGCGGATCCTCTTCGACCCCCGCGGGCTCCGCAGTCTAATCCGCGGGCCCGCGCCCCCAGGTCCCCCCTTTCCAGGTGAATCCCACGCCCGAGCGCATCCCCGAGCGCTCGCGAACCCCCTTCGTCGCCCTCGCGCTCGCGGGGGCCCTGGTGGGCGCGGCGCGCGCCCTCACCGTCCTCCTCGGTCGGGTGGACTATCCCTTCCACCTCGAATTCCTGGAGACGAACCTCCTCTCCCAGGCCTTCGACCTCGTGCGGGGAGGGGCGCTCTACGGCGACCCTTCCCGCGACTTCGTGCCCCACGAATACGGCCCGCTCTACCCCCTCCTCCTCGCCCCCCTCTTCGCCCTGTTCGGTCCCTCCTTCCCCCTCGCGCGGGCGCTCTCCTCGCTGGCAACCCTCGGGACGGTCCTCTCTCTCGCCGCGTGGGTCCGCGCCGCCGGGGGGAGGATCTCCTCCGCGGTCCTCGCCGGCGCCCTCTACCTTGCCCTCTTCGGCGCAAGCGGCTGCTGGTACGACCTCGCCCGCGTCGACTCCCTGGCGATCTTCCTCCTCGTGGCGGGGGCGGGCCTCCTCCACGCGAGGGAGAACCCGGGGAGCGGAAAGCTCGGGCTGGCGATCCTCCTCCTCCTCGCCGCCGCCTTCTCGAAACAGACGACCGTGCCGATCGCGGCCGTCGCGCTCCTCTCCACTCCCCTCCCCGTCAAGACGAGGCTCCTCGGCCTCGCGGTCTACGCCGTCGTGGGCGCCGGGCTGGCGCTCGCCGCCAACCAGGCGACCGACGGGCGCTTCCTCGCCTTCACGGTCCTCGTGCCGATGAGCCACGGCCTCTTCCTCGAGGGGTGGCTGCCCGGTCTCGCCCTGCTCTTCTCCCCTCCCACTCTCGCCTTCCCTCTCCTCGCCGCGGGGAGCGTCGCGGGCCTTCTCTGCGCGGGGCGCGACTCCGCCTCGAAGCGGGCGGCCCTCCTCTTCGGCGCGGCGGGCGCGATCTCGCTCCTCACCCTCTTCAAGGTGGGCGCGTGGGTGAACGACCTGATGCCCGCCGCCGCGTTCGGCACTCTCGCCGCGGCGCTCGCGCTCGACCGGGCCCAGCGAGCCGGCGCGGGCTTCGTCCCCGTCGGGCTCGCCTCCCTCCTCCTCGCGGCGGTCCCGGTGGGAGGCTGGTTCTCGGTCCGGGCGCAGATCCCGGAGGAGGCCGATCGGCGGGCGGGCGAGGCTCTCGTCTCCTACCTCCGGGGGTTCCCGGGGCGCTTCTGGGTCGCCGACTTCAACTACCTCCACGTCCTGGCGGGAGGCATCCCCCCCCCCACCGCCTACGCCGTGGCGGAGATCGTCGAGCCGTTCGCGGCGCGGCGGGAGGACCTGGCCGCGCTCGAGCGCGGGGAGTTCGACCTCGTCCTCGCGGATCCCGACACGCCGGTCTCCTTCCGCGCCCGGCTCCTCGCCGCGTACCGGCGCGACGAGCGGATGCCGTCCCTCCCCGCCGACCTGCGGACGCGGACGGGGCAGGGGATCGGCCTGGCCGAGGTCTGGGTCCCGAAGGCGCGCGCCGTGGACCTCCCTCCGTTTCCCGCCGAGGGGCTCGCGCCGCGCTGAGAGGGGCCGAATGGAGCCCGGATACCCGCCCGAGTACCTCGCCGGGATCGAGCACTTCAACCGCGGGGAGTTCTTCGAGGCCCACGAGGCGTGGGAGGCGATCTGGCTCGAGACGGGGGGGCCGCTCTCGGACTTCTACAAGGGGCTCATCCAGGCCGCCGTGTCGATCTACCACTTCCGGAGGGGGAACCTCGCCGGGGCGCGGCGCCTCCACGCCGGGAGCCGGGGATACCTCTCGAAGTACGCGGCGGGAACGATGGGGCTCGACGTTCCGGACCTCCTGGCGCGCCTCGAGGGGCTCTTCGCTCCCCTCCTCGACGCGCGGCCGGGGGAGGCCGTCGCGCTCGACGAGGCCGCCGTCCCGAGGATCCGCCTCAGGGAAGCCGGCTGAAGACCTTGTAGCGGAACTCGTTCCAGGAGGTGCCGTTCCCCGAGGGAAGGATCGTCACGGCGATCTGGGACTTGCCCGCCGTGAACGCTGCGGGGATCTCGAAGGCGTCCTCCATCCACCGGGAAAAGGGGTTCGTCCTTGACTGGTACCAGACGCCGACCGGCGCTCCATCGACGCGGACCTCCGCGCGCTGGCGGTCGGTCTCCTGGTCCGAGAGCCGGACGAGCCGCACCCCCTCGTTCGAGGGGAGGATCTCGGCGAGGAAGGAGCTCGAGGCCCCGACCTCGTAGCCGTCGTCCGGGACGAGGCTCGCCGCGCTCCCCTCGAAGGAGGAGAGCAGTGCGCTGGGCGAGACGCCCGGGACGAGGGCATAGGAGTGGTCCGCCTCGCTCGCGATGTTCCCCACGTCGAACTCGTCGGTCTGGACGAGGGCGGGCGCGTCCGCGCGGTAGTAGAACACGACGGCGTCGTAGATCCCCTCGTTCGTGTTGATCCCGCCGTGCTCGAAGCCGAACCGGAGGCTCTCGTAGAAGGGGATCGAGTCGCCGAACATCAGCCGGTAGCAGGAGGTCTCGTCGCTGTCGGGGCCGACGCCGTGGTGGGGATAGCCGTGCATCGGCTGCGCGAAGGGGGTCTCGACCGGGCTCTCGTACCACCCCCAGTTGAAGAAGGTCTCCGTCGCCGTCCCGTGGACGGCGGGGGTCCGCAGCCCGTCGACGTAGATGCGCTCGTCCCCCTCGAGGAGGGTGCGCCCGAAGGGGGGGTCGGGGGTCGTCAGATCCGCCACGATGCCGACGAGGCGGCCGTGCCCCGTCGTGTCGAGGAGGACCACGTCCTCCCCCGGCACCGGCGCGTCGAGGAAGGTGTGGCTCGCGCTGAAGTACCCGAACGGGGCACCGTACGACCCCTCCCGCCAACGCACGACATGCTCGACGGAGACCGGGTTCGGCGAGTCGTTGATGAGACGGACGCTCGCCGAGGAGTGGAAGGGCATCGGGAAGTAGAGATAGCCGGTCCCGTCGTCGCGGCGGCCGAAGGCGAGGCCCGCGACCGGGACGGGGGCGAAGCCGGTCCCGAAGAGGAGCCCGATCGGCGCGTCGACGCGAGCCTGCCCTTCCCCGTCGTAGGCGACCTGCAGGCGCACGCCGCGGAGGGTCGCGGGAGGCTGCCCGTCGAGGGGGCGGAGCTCGACGGCCGTGATCCACCCCTCCCCCGAAAGGGAGGCGATCACGTCTCTCTCTCCCGGGTCGACGCTCGTCGTCCCCGCGATCGAGAGGTCGGCCTCGCTCCCCGGCTTCGGGTCGGACCCGACGAGGGCGAGGACCGCGAGGGCGTCGGAGGGGTCGTCGGAAGCCTCGTACGTCTTCACCCCCTCCGCCGTCTCGAAGAGCCGGGCGTCGATGTTGTAGAAGTGCGGGATCCCCTGCGTCGCGATGCGCAGCCCTTGCTCGAACGGGAGAGGAAAGTACCCGAAGGGCCCGCCCGACGAGACGACCTCGCCGCCGACCAGGGGGGAGGGGAATCCCGCCGTCGCCCCTGACGTGAGCTCCTCGATCGTCAGCACGATCCGGGGGACGCTCTCCCCGTCGAAGTAGAACTTCAGGGGGAAGAACTCCGCGCCGAGGACGAAGAAGACGGGAGGCGTGAAGGTCCCGCCGAGGAGCGCGAAGCTGAGCCGGTTCACGACCCCCGCCCCTTCGACCTCGAAGATCACGAACTCCGCGCCGTCGTGGTACAGGTAGGCGCGGTTCCCGGGGACGATGCCGACGCCGGAGAACCCGTCGTCGTTCCCCCCGGTCAGGTCGAACCCGCCGAAGTGGGCGTGCCGCTCCCCCGCCGGCAGCTCGGCGAGGCGGTCGAACCGCTCGAGGACGGCGAGCCCGACGTTCGGGTTCACCACCGCGGGCGGGGGGGTGTCGCCGGATCCTCCGCCTCCGCCGCCTCCCGCGCAGGAGGCGAGGAGGGAACCGAGCGCGGCGAGGCTCGAGAACCAGCGCGTTCGGGGTGCGCGCATCATCCCGGGGCTGGGAGAGGCGATTCTAAGCCACCCCGGGAGATCCGGGGAGGGCCCGGGCGCCTCAGCCCTTGACGCAGGCGATCGGCCGCAGGCGCGCCACCCTCCGGGCGAGCCCGGCCTCGTGGGTGGCGCGGGCGACGTCGTCGATGTCCTTGTAGGCCCCGGGCGCCTCCTCGGCGAGCCCCCGGAGGCTGTGTCCCTTGATCAGGATCCCCCGCGAGGCGAGCTCCCGCTGCAGGCGATCGCCGCGCCAGTGGCGCAGCGCCTCGTTGCGGCTCATCGAGCGGCCGGCCCCGTGGCAGGCCGACGCGAAGGCGAGGCCGGCCGACGCGGAGGTCCCCGCCAGCACGTACGAGCCCGTCCCCATGGTCCCCCCGACGAGGACGGGCTGCCCCACCTCGCGGTAGGCCGCCGGCACGTCGGGATGCCCCGGACCGAAGGCCCGGGTCGCCCCCTTGCGGTGGACCCAGAGGCGGCGGCGCGCCCCGTCGACCTCGTGCTCCTCGACCTTGCAGGTGTTGTGGGAGACGTCGTAGAGGATCCCGACCCGCGCCTCCGGCAGGACCGACCGGAAGGCGCGCGCGGCGAGGGCGGCGATCACCTGGCGGTTGGCGAGCGCGCCGTTGACGGCCGCCGCCATCGCCCCGTAGTAGCGGCGCCCCTCGGGGGAGTCGATCGGGGCGCAGACGAGCTCCCGGTCGGGGAGGGAGAGGCCGAGGCGCCTGGCGGCCTTGCCGAGCTCCCGCTGGTAGTCGGTCGCCACCTGATGGCCGATCGCGCGCGAGCCGCAGTGGAGGGTGAGGAGGACCTCCCCCGCGGCGATCCCGAAGGCGGAGGCGGCGTCGGCGTCGTGGACCTGGTCGACGACCTGGACCTCGAGGTAGTGGTTCCCGGAGCCGAGCGTCCCGATCTGGTTCAGCCCGCGGCTCTTCGCCGTGTCGGAGACCGCCCCCGTGTCGGCCCCTTCCATGCGGCCGCGCTCCTCGACGAACTCGAGCTCGCCGGGCTCCCCGTAGCCCTGCTCGACGGCCCACCGCGCGCCGCCGAGGAGGACCTCGTCGAGGCCCCTGCGGTCGAGCCGGATCTTCCCCTCGGAGCCGATCCCCGCGGGAACCCGCTCGAAGAGGGCGGTCGCAACCTCCTCCAGGCGCGGCCGCACCTCCTCCTCGGGGAGCCCGGTCCGCAGCGCCCGAACGCCGCAGGAGATGTCGTAGCCGATCCCCCCCATCGAGATCACGCCCCCCTGGCGAGGGTCGAACGCGGCGACCCCCCCGATCGGGAAGCCGTAGCCCCAGTGGGCGTCGGGCATCGCGAAGGCCGCCGTCACGATCCCCGGCAGCCGCGCGACGTTCGAGATCTGCTCGCGGACCTTCTCGTCCATCCCCTCGAGGAGGGCGCGGTCGGCGAAGAGCCGGGCCGGGACGTTCATCAGGCCGACGGCCGGGATCTCGAAGCAGGACTCGGAGATCTGGTGGAGGTCGCTCGTCTGCATGGCTCACACGTCCACGACGCACTGGGCGAGGTACCCCTCCCCCTCGCGCGCCACCCGGAGGAGGGTCAGCGTCGCCCCTTTCACTTCCGTGCCCCCCCGGTGCCGGGCCGGATCGAAGGGCTCTCCCGACGCCTCCCCCGCCAGCCTTCCGTCCGAGATCCGCGCCCGGCAGTCCCCGGGAACGATCCCCTCGAGGCTGGCGGCGGCCAGGAGCGCGTTCAGCCACTCGACGAGGAGGAGCTCCTCGTCGGGCGCCTCCGCCTCGACCGCGATCCGGCGGAGGGGCCGCACCGCGGAGAGCGGCTCGACGGCGATCGAGAACATGGCGCGCGCGGCGTTCTCGAAGGCCGCCTCCAGGGTGGGGCCGAAGCCGCGGACCCCGTAGTCCGCGCCATGCTCGAAGACCTCGTACGGCCCCGGGGGCATCGACCCTCTCCTGAGCAAGCCCCGCTCCCGAAACGAAGAGCAGGAGGAGCACCTGGCGGTGTCCTCCTGCGAGGCGGGAACCCCGGCCGAAGGCGCCAGGGCCGGCCCACGGTGTAGTCCCGCGGGATTCCGGGGTCAATCCTCCTCCGGCGTCCCCACCCGTGTAACCACCCCGCCCCTTCCCTTGTGGGGATGAATCCGGAGAGCCTGGCCCTCGTCCGCCTGAACCTCGTCCCGGGGCTGGGACCGGGGAGGATCGACCGCCTCGTGCGGCGGTTCGGCTGCGCGGATGCCGCCCTCGCCGCTTCCCCTCGAGACTGGGAGGAGGCCGGCATCCCACCCCCCATCTCCGAGGCGGCCCTCTCGGAGGAGAGCGCCCGGGAGCTCGATCGGGAGACCGCTCGCGCCGCCCGCCTCGGGGCGAGGATCCTCACCCTCCCCGAGGCGACCTTCCCCGAGCCCCTCCGGACGATCCCCCTCCCCCCGCCGGTCCTCTACGCGCGAGGGCGCCTGGACCTCCTCGAGGGGGATATCTCCGCGGTGGCGATCGTCGGGACGCGGACTCCGACCGGCTACGGGCGCGAAATGGCCCACCGGCTGGCCGTGGGTGTCGCCGCCGCGGGCGTGGTCGTCGTGAGTGGGCTCGCGCGGGGGATCGACTCGGCGGCCCACCGAGGCGCCCTCGACGCGGGGGGAAGGACGATCGCCGTCCTCGGGAGCGGCTTCGAGCGCCCGTACCCGGCGGAGGACACCCGCCTCCCCTCCCGGATCGAGGCCGATGGGCTCCTCCTCACCGAGTTCCCCCTCCTCGTTCCCGCGTTCAAGGGGCACTTCCCCCGTCGAAACCGGCTGATCTCCGGCCTTTCCCGGGGGACGCTCGTCGTCGAGGCCGCGGGGAAGAGCGGATCCCTCCTCACCGCCCAGTGCGCCCTCGACCAGGGGCGCAGCGTGATGGCGGTCCCGGGGAGGGCCGACAATCCGATGGCGAGGGGCTCGAACGGGCTGCTGCGGCGCGGCGCGGCCCTGGTCGAGGACCCCGAGGACATCCTCCGTGAGGTCGGGCGCGGCTCTCCCCCCGCGTCGGAGTCGGAGGAGCCCCTCCTCGCCGCGATCGGTCCGGGCGCGACCGTCGAGGAGCTCTCGGACGCGACGGGGCGGCTCGTCGAGGACCTCTTCGTCGAGCTGCTTCGCCTCGAGCTCGGCGGCCGGATCCGCCGCTGTCCGGGCGGGATCTACCGGGCGAACGAGCCGGCGGCGGCGGGACCCGCTTGTTGATCGCCGGGAGGGATCCGGGAGGACCCCTACCCGACCCCGAGGACGACGTTCCCGAGGAAGGCCATCGCCCCGCCGAGGAGGGCGACGCCGATCGTGAAGACGAGGAGCCGGCGCCCGGAGGCGCGCAGGATCTTGCCGAGGTCGTCCTGGCCGTAGGCGCTGAGCGCGAGACCGATCGCGGCCGACAGGAGGAGGAAGAGCCCGACGTGCTGGAAGAGGAAGGAGCGGCTCACGCGGAGGCCTCCTCGTCCGCCTCCGCGTAGGCGTCGATCATCACGAGGACGTTGAGGAGCCCCGAGGCCGTCACGAAGAGGAGGGCCGAGTCGAGGTGAGGGGGGAACGCGTCGACCCTCCGGCCCGCGAAGAGGAGGTGGGCGATCGAGGTCGCGCCCCCGTTCAGGATCTGGCCGGCCCAGTAGTAGTAGTGGCGGTCGCGGTCGACGATGTTCCCGTCGGAGAGGAGGAGGCCGACGACGAAGATCGACGTCAGGGCGAGGAAGAGGAGAACCCCCTTCTTCCGCCTCCCGAGGAGGAAGTGGCCGAGACCGGGGACGAGGAAGGAGAGGGCGGCCGGCACCGCCGGATACCGCCGGACCCCCACCCGTCCCGCGCGAGCCAGGAAGTGGGCGTCCGAGGCGGCGAGGACCGCGAAGATCCCCGAGAGCGCGGTCAGGAGGATCCCCACGTTCCGGCACGGGGAGTCGCCGGGGTCGAGGTAGGAGACGTCGGAGTAGATCCCCCACGCCACGCAGGTCGCCCCGACGTTGAGGATCTCCGGGAGGAGGGTCGGGAGCGGGATGGACACGTTGGAGAGGACGAGGAAGGAGGAGCGGTCCCAGAAGCCGAGGAGCGCCCTTTCCCCCAGCCAGAGCCCCGCGGCGTAAAGGCCGTTCACGAAGAGGAAGACGGCGAGCCCTCGCCGGAGCGTGCCCGCGTAGGCGTGTCCGAGGCCCGGGACGAGGAGAGTGAGGAACGCCGCCGCGAGCGGCCTGCGGCCCTCCCCCGCGCGGCGCACGGGAGTCGTGAGGGTGGAGGGAGTGGCGAAGGGAGGAACGGTCCCGGAGGGGGGGACCCGTTTATAGCCGTCGCGCGGAGGGGGGCCAACTCGCCCCTCCCGCTCGATTGAAGGGACTCCGCGGCGATGCCATCCTCGCTTCCGTGAAGAAGCCGATCTACCTCGACCACCACGCGACGACCCCGCTCGACCCGCGGGTGCTCGAGGCGGTGCTCCCCTTTCTCACGGAGAGGTTCGGGAACGCCGCCAGCCGGACCCACGCCCTCGGCCACGCGGCGGCCGCCGCGGTCGAGGAGGCGCGGGCGAGGGTCGCCGCCCTCGTCGGGGCGGAGGCCGAGGACATCGTCTTCACGAGCGGAGCGACCGAGTCCGACAACCTCGCGATCAAGGGAGCCGCGGCCGCCGCGCGGGGAGGAAGGCGCCACCTCGTCACCGACGCCGCCGAGCACAACGCCGTCCTCGACCCCTGCCGCCGGCTCGAGAAGGAGGGGGCGCGGCTCACCCTCCTCCCCGTCGACCGCTTCGCCCGCGTCGACCCGGAGTCGGTGAAGGCCGCGATCGGGTCGCAGACCCTCCTCGTCTCCGTCCTGGCGGCGAACAACGAGGTCGGGACGATCCAGCCGACGGCGGAGATCGCGCGCGCCTGCCGCGAGCGGGGCGTCCTCTTCCACACCGACGCGACCCAGGCCGTCGGGAAGATCCCCTTCGACGCGCGCGCGCTCGGCGTCGACCTCGCCTCCTTCAGCGCCCACAAGATCTACGGGCCGAAGGGGGTCGGCGCGCTCTTCGTCCGCAAGGGCGTGCCCCTCGAGGCGCAGATCGACGGGGGCGGCCACGAGAAGGACCTGCGCTCCGGAACCCTGAACGTCCCGGGCATCGTCGGCTTCGGCGCCGCCGCCGAGATCTGCCGCGTGGAGATGGCGGCGGAGGGCGCCCGCATCCGATCCCTCCGCGACCGGCTCGAGCGCCGGCTCTTCGAGGGGCTCGACTTCCTCACCCTCAACGGCCACCCGACGGAGCGCCTGCCCGGGAACCTGAACGTCTCCATCGCCTACCTCGAGGCGGAGGCCCTGATGGCGGCGATCGAGGAGATCGCGGTCTCCTCGGGGGCGGCCTGCACGTCGGCGCGGAGGGAGCCGAGCCACGTGCTGCGCGCGACGGGGATCGAGCGCGACCTCGCGGAGGGGTCGATCCGGTTCGGGATCGGGCGGTTCAACACGGCCGAGGAGATCGATCAGGCGGCTCGCCGCACGATCGAGCAGGCGCGGCGGCTGCGGGCGCTCTCCCCCCTCTACGAGGCCGCCGTTCAAGCCCGGAAGGCGGGAGCGCCGAAGCCCGCTTGAGGGAAAGGGGAGAGGGGCTACGAGACGGGGCGTGTGGTAGAACGTCTGGGGGCGGTCCCCCGAGGTACGCACCGAATGATCGAAGTCACCGAACGGGCGATCTCCGAGATCAAGCGGATCACGGCCGAGCAGAAGATCCCCGAGGGCGCGGGGTTGCGCCTCGGGGTGAAGGGGGGAGGCTGCTCGGGCTTCTCCTACACCCTCGGCTTCGAGCTCTCCTCCCGCCCCGGCGACCAGGTCTTCGAGATGGGCGGGGTGCGGGTCTTCTGCGACCCGAAGTCGATCCTCTACCTGACGGGGATGAAGCTCGACTTCGAGGAGAGCCTGATGGGCCGCGGATTCAAGTTCGTCAATCCGAACGCGAAGCACACCTGCGGCTGCGGGCAGTCGTTCTCGGCGTAGCCGGGGCTCCCCTACCCGCGCGCCCCTCCCGGGAGCGAAGGCCCGCCGCTCCGCGCCCGCTCCCCCGGACGGGGGGAGTTACCGCTCCCCGGGACCGGTGCTATTCCCTGGCGCGTTCGGTCGGATCTCGGCTCGAGGTGAAGGTCCAGCAACCACCGACTCGCTCCTCAAGTCGCAGCGTCGGGCTCCGGGTCGGACTGCCGATCCTCCTCCTGCTTCAGGTCACAGGGAGGGTTCCCGCGCAGGGAACCGTTCTCTGGCAGGCGGGCGGCGCCGGCTTCGACTCCTTCGGCGCTTCCCTCGCAAACCTCGGCGACGTCGACGCGGACGGTGTCCCGGACTTCGTGATCGGAGCGCCCCAGGCTGCGACCCTTGGGGTCAACGCAGGCTCCGCGAGGGTGGTCTCGGGGGCTACCGGGTCCGCGCTTCTCACCGTGATCGGCGCCGGGCCCGGGGACCGGTTCGGAGCCTCCGTCGCGGCGACGGGAGACCTGGACGGCGATGGCGTCGCCGACTTCATCGTCGGCGCGAGCGAGGAGGGCTCCCCGCCGGGGACCGGGTACGCGAGGGTCCTCTCGGGAGCGACGGGCGCGCTCCTCTTCGTTCTCCCGGGCTCCCTCCCCGGCGAGAAGTTCGGCTGGTCGACCGCGGGCCCGGGGGATCTCGACGCAGACGGCATCCCCGATCTCCTCGTGGGGGCGCCACAGGCCTTCCTGAGCGGCCCGGGGGGCGCCGTCGCCTTCTCGGGCGCGAACGGCTCGGTGCTCCTCAACCTGTCCGGGGCGGCAGTCGCCGACTGGTTCGGGTACGCGCTCGCCGCGGCCGGAGACGCCGACGGGGATGGGGTTCCGGACCTGCTCGTCGGAGCCCCGTTCGCCGATCCCCCGGGGATACTGTCCGGGGGGCGGGCCTACCTTCTATCGGGCGCGAACGGCGCTCCTCTCCTGACGCTCGACGGAGCGACGTCGCAGGAGCGGTTCGGAGCCTCCGTCGCCGCGACGGCGGACCTCGACGGCGACGCGGTGACGGACCTCCTGGTCGGCGCCCCTCGCTACCCCTCCGGAAACGGCCCGGGTCGAGCGCGGGTCTTCTCCGTAACCTCGGGAGCCTCCCTCTTCACGCTCGGAGGGACGCTCCCGAACGGAGGCTTCGGGACATCGGTCGGCCCGGCGGGCGACGTCAACGCGGACGGGATGGACGACGTCCTCGTCGGCGGACTTGAGGACTTCGGCTTCTCGGCAGGCGGCGAGTGCAGGGTGTTCTCCGGGGTCGGCGGTGTCCCCCTGATGTCTCTCGTATCCTCCCTCTCCCAATTCGGGGCCGCTGTGGCAGGTGCCGGAGACCTCAACGCGGACGGGTACGGCGATTTTCTCGTCGGCGCGCCCGCGCTTCCCCCGCCCTACTACGGCGCGGGTTGGGTCCGCGCCTTCTCCTTCGACGGCATCCCCCCCGGATCGACGCTGTACGGGAGCGGGTGTCCGGGATCCGGTGGCATCACGCCGGAGATCCGTGCCCTCGGACTCCCGACGAGCGCCGTAGGAAGTCCCGCGTTCGGCATCCTCCTCTCCCGGGCCCTCGGAGGGACGACCGCGGTCCTTGTCGTCGGGTTCTCCTTCCAGGCCTGGGGGACGATCCCTCTGCCGCTCGACCTCGGTCCCCTCGGCGCACCCGGATGTGCCCTTTTCGCCTCTGCCGACATGTTGCTACCGACGTCTACCGGGGGCTCCGGTCCGGGCAGCGGCACGGCTTCCGTTCCGTTGCCCATCCCCCCGAATTCGACGCTGGTCGGTTCCATCGTCCACTTCCAGTGGTACGTGGCCGACCCGGGACCCCTCGTCGTGCCGGGGGCGATGTCCCAGGCCCTCCAGATCCTCACTTTCTAGGTTCGGCATGGCCTCACCTCCCCGGACTCTACGAAGGATCGGGTTCTCCGCGACGCTGCTCCTCCTCCCCCCTCTCTCGCGCACTCAGGGCTATCCCGTCTGGGAGGCGACGGGAACAGGAGACGGCGCCGGGTTCGGATCGGGACAGGCAGGAGTGGGAGACATCGACGGGGACGGACTCTTCGACTTCGTCGTCAACCGGCTTGGCGCAGCGTCGGCCGGGAGCCCGGTCCGAGCCCTCTCCGGTGCGACCGGACTGACCCTCTACGTGGTCGGCGGGTTCGCGCTCTCCGGGCCCTCCCTCTCGAAGGCGGGAGATCTCGACGGGGACGGTGTCCTGGACTTCGTCGTCCCCAGCGGGCCGTCGCCCACCCTGGCCCGGGCCTTCTCGGGGGCGGATGGCTCTCCGCTGATGACGTTTGACGTTCCAAGCGGACCGTCGGGCTCGTACTCCGTCGCTTACTCCTGCGCCGGGGCGGGAGACGTCGACCTCGACGGGGTACCCGACGTGATCCTGGGAAGTCCGAACGAGCTGTTCAATCAGGAGACGGCGAGGGTCTTCTCGGGCTCCACGGGTTCCCTCCTCCTCACGTTCACGGGAAACCTCCCTTCCGCGCAGTTCGGCCGGTCCGTGGCCGGGATCGGCGACGTCGACTCGGATCTCCAGGCCGACCTGCTCGTCGGCGCACCCTGGGCGGATCCCCCGGCGCCGGGGCTGCCGGGAGGACGGGTCCAGGCGTTCTCCGGCGCCACCGGGGCCCTCCTGTACACGGTGAATGGGATCGGTCCTGGAGAGCTCTTCGGATTCGCGACGGCCGGGATCGACGACGTGGACGGGGACGCGATCCCGGACTTCCTCGTGGGATCCCCGTCGGGAGGGCCCTGGGGACCGCCCACCGGCCTGGGACGGGGAGCGGTCTTCTCGGGCGTGAACGGAGCGCTCGTTCTCTCCGTCGTCGGAACGATTCCCTTCGCCGGCTTCGGGCGATTCGTCGCTCCGAGCGGAGATGTGGACGGAGACGACGTGACCGACTTCGGGATCGGAGCCCCCTTCGCCGTCGCCGCTTCGCCGGCGGGAAGCGTCGGCATCTTCTCCGGGAGCACGGGGGGACTCCTCTTCACGTTGACCGGGGCCTCCGGCGACGGCGGATTCGGAAGCTCCTTCGTCGGAGAGGGGGACGCCACGAACGACGGGATCCCCGACCTCCTCGTGGGAGCCCCGGGGACGGACGCGGGAGGGTGGATCGACTCCGGGATCGCCCGCCTGTACTCCTTCGTCGGGATCCCGCCGGGATCGAGCCTGTTCGGGTCGGGCTGTCCGGGCTCGGGTGGCGCCGTCCCTCTTCTCGCCACGGCGGGAGGCGAGCCTTCCGTCTCGACGGGGAACTCCGGGTTCCGGCTCGTTCTCTCGAGAGCGCTTGCCGGCACGACGGCCACGCTCGCCGCGGGCGCCTCCTCGTCGAGCTGGGCGGGGATTCCCCTCCCGCTCGACCTCGGGCCCTTCGGGATGCCCGGATGCTCCTTGCTCGTCTCGGCCGATGTTCTCTTGCCGGCGACGACGGGCGGATCGGGGCCACTCGACGGTCGTACCTTCTTCCCCGCGCCCATCCCCGTCGCGCCGTCCCTCGCGGGTTCGACGATCTACCTCCAGTGGTACGTCGTCGATCCGGGGCCGGCCCCGGTGCCGGGCGCGATGTCCCGAGGACTCGCGCTCGTCCTCCTCTAGTGCGCGGACGACGCACCTCGCCCGCCGCGGCGGGCGAGGAGGAAGGTCCCGCCACCGGCGACGAGACCCGCGAGGACGAGCCAGGCCGACCCGGTTCCCCGTTCATGCCGGGTTCCCTTGAGCGGGATCTTTCCCTCGGCATCTCCCACCAGGACGAACCCCGCCCAGGCCGAGGGCGTGCGCAGGCCCGCGCGGGAGCCGCTCGCGCGCAGAGACTCGATCTTCGCCCGCCGAAGGGCCTCTCCCTTCGACGCGCCCTCCCGGAGCGCGCCGTAGAAGAGGTCCATGAAGGCGAGGCAGACCGAGTCGGACACCTCCCAGAGCGTGAGGAGCACCGACCTCGACCCCGCCTCGAGGAAGGAGCGCGCGAGGCTCCGCACCCCTTCGCCCGCCTGGATACGGCCGCCCCCCGTGCGGCAGGCCGAGAGGACGGCGAGGTCGGCCCGGAGCGTCAGGCCGGAGATCGCGCGGGCCTCGAGGACGGCCCGGCGGTCGGGATCGGCGCCATCGTGGAGGAGGAGGCCGGAACGTCCCGGCGTCTCCTCGTCGGGCACGCCGTGCGCCGCGAAGTGCAGGATGCCGAACCCCCGGAGGTCGAGAGCCTCGAGGGCCTCGGGGGTCGCGGCCCGCCCGAGGAGGAGCGTCGGTTCCCCTCCGGCGAGGGCCGCCGCCGCGCGCACCTCCTCCCCCGCCCGCGGAAGGGGGCCGAGGCCCGCGCGCAGGGTCGCGGGTCCGTCCCGCGCCGCATCCGTCGCCGCCAGCCCCTCCGTCACGGCGACGCCGAGGAAGCGCAGCCCCTCGGGATCGAGCGTGCCCTGGCGCAGGGCCAGGAGCGCCGAGGCGCAGGGAACGTAGGCGACCTCGACCGCCTCGATCAGGAAGCCAGGGCCGAAGGGAGAAGGAAGCGCTTCAAAGGCGAGAGTGTGGAGCGGTCCGTCGGGCAGGACGACGAGGCGCCGGATCCCCTCGAGCCCGTCGAGAGGCCCCTCCAGCAGGCGCCCCGATAGCCCCCGCGCCGCGTCGAGGAGCGTCGCCGCCTCGACCGTCGCGTCCCGGTGGAGCGCCCCGACGGTCCGGCACGCCTCCCGGAGGAGCCCCGGGGATCCGACGCGGACGATCCTCGCCCCCTCCCGCCAGACGACGAGCGCGAAGACCTCCCTCTCCCCGACCAGGTAGTCCAGCGCGACCACGTCCGAGCCGAGGGAGGCCTGGAATTCGCCGAGCGAGACGGGGTCGAACCCTCGCACGGAGCCGGCGAGGGGGTGTCGGGTCCGGAAGGCCCGCTCGAGGTCCTCGGCCTGGCGCTCGAGGTCCTCTCGCTCCGCGCGGAGGGCGCCCTCCTTCTCGGTGCCCCGCCTCTCTACCATCCGGGCGGAGACGAGGGAGCTCTGGCGGTAGAGGGCGCGCCGGCGCTCCTCGAGATCGGGATCGAGGGAAGGCTCGCCGGAGGAGGATCGAAGGAGGGCGCGCCGCAGCGCCTCGGCCTTGGACGCCTCGATCGCCCGGAACGCCTCCTCGGCGATCTCCGGATCGGACGAGCCCTCCCGCCCGACGAGGACGTCGAGGAGATCCTCGGCCGCCCGGACGACGACTCCGAGACTCGAGGCGACGTCCTCGCCTCCCTCGAAGCGTGCGATCCAGCGGACGCAGGACGCGAAGGCGCGGCGCAGGAGGGCGAGCCCTTCCTCGCGAAGACCGAGGGAGACCTTGGCCGCTCCGAGGGCCCGAACGACCGAGGAGTGAGGCCCCTTACCGAGGGAACGCCTCGCCTGTTCGTAGGCCTCTCGCAGCGCGACCGCCTCCTCCGCGCGCCCACACTCCCAGGCAACGAGGATCCGGAACCCGAGTCCCAAGGCGCGCCCGGCGGCGCCCGCCTCCTCGAATCGTCCCCACTGCTCCTCGAGAACCCGCCGCGCTTCCTCCGCACGCCCGAGCGCCAGCAGCGCCTGGACGCGGAAGTTCAGCGCTCGCGCCGCGAGATGGGAGAAGGCGCTGGTCGTCGGCAGGAGGGACTCGACCTCCGCGTCGAGGATCGCGAGGGCTTCCTCCGCCCTCCCCACCCTGACCAGGGCCAAGGCCAGCCAGGCGGCGACGCGCGCACGCCGGTCGTCGCGGTCCGCCCACGCGAACGCCTCCTCCAGGACGGCCACCGCACGGTCCGCCCGGCCGAGGTCGAGGAGGAGCTCCCCCAGGTCCTCGACATGCTGGACGGCGTAGCCGGGCATTTCGGCCTCGCGGGCCGCGCGGACGGCCTCTCCCATGTGGAGGACTCCGGCGTCGTGGCGGCCCGACTTGAAGTCGAGCCGCGCGCGGGCGGCCTTCACGGCGTGGACGCGCCTCTCCTGCAGGCTCTCCCCCGCGCCCGCGGCGAGCTCCCTCTCGGCCTCCTCGACCTCCTTCTCCGCCTCGGCGAGGCGCCCGCGCTCGATCTCGAGGTGGGCGATCGCGGCGCGGGTCCTCGCGATCCGCGAGTGCCGCTCGTCCCGGGCGCCCCGGCAGGTCTCGATCGAGGTCTCGTAGCGCGCCCGCGCCTTGTCGAAGCGCCCCACATACATCCAGTCGTTCCCCGCCCTCCAGTGGAGGTCCTCCTCCGTGAGGATCGCCTTGTCGATCAGCGCGGCGTCGGCGCCGGGGGAAGCTCTCGCCTGCCGGAACTTCGCGACCGCCTCGTCGATGGCCGCGAGGCGGTCGGGGAGGGCACGCCGTTGCATCTCCTGGGATTCGGCCACCCGCTCGAGCGCCTTCGCCTCCCGGAGGAGGGCTTCCGCCGGGGACTCCTGGGCCGCGGCAAACAGGACGAGGGGTAGGGGAAGCACGGCGGGGCCTGTTCAGCGCCGCGCGCGCACCTCGAACGGAGCGACGGCGACCTCTCCCGGTTCCGCCGACCCCTTCATCCGGCCGACCTCGACGAGGAATCGCCCGCCGACCGAGAGCCGCGCCCGGATCTCGGGAGGGAGAGGGATCGCCCGCTCCGACGTCCGCTCCCGCCAGATCTCCTCGGTGACCGACGCCAGGATCCGGACCCGGAACTCCCCCCCCGGCCCCTCGGTCTTCCACTCGATCCGATCCGGCGGCGCTCCGAGGACCGCGCCGGACGCGGGGGACAGGAGCGAGATCTCCGCGCCGGCGCCGCGGACCGCCCCTTCGCCGGGCGGAACGGCGGGGGGACCGTCGAGCATCTGGAGCCCGCCGGCGACGACGAGGAGCGCGACCCCCGCGGCGGCGGCGTAGGGGAACCAGGCGGGGAAGCGACGCCTTTCCGGAACGCGCGGGAGCGGCGCCGCCGGGATCTCGCCCGGGGAAGCGCGCAGCGAGCGGAGGTCCTCGGGCGAGAGGGAGAAGCCCCTCGAGGGGAGCGGCGTCGTCGCGACGGCGCGGGCGGCGGCGAGCGCCCGGAAACAGGACGGACACTCCGCCGCGTGGTCCGCGAGGCCTCCCGCCTCGGGGGGCGGGAGCGTCCCTTCCGCGAGAGCGGCGATCGACTCTCCCCTCGGACAGGCCTGCGTGGTCATGACGCCGTCCTTTCGCGCAGGTGCGCCCGCAGGTCCTCGAGCCCCCGGTAGAGGAGGTTGCGGACCTTGTCGTCCGTGAAGCCGAGCGCCCGCGCGATCGCGGCGCGATCGAGGCCCGCGAGGTGGAGCACGACGACGCGCCGGCGCGTCTCGACGAGGGAGGCGAGGCCGCCCCGGAGCGCCTCTTCCGCGACGACCTCCCCGGCCGGGTCCTCGGCGGAGGCGGGCTCGGGCCCCCCCGGGCCCCTCTCCGGGTCCCCGAGGTCGCTCCAGGGGAGGGTCCGGGGCGCGCGGGATCGCCGCACCAGATCGACGGCGGCGTGCAGGGCGACGCCGCGCAGGTAGGCGGGCACGTCCCGGACCTCGCGCTCCGAGAGGAGGGTCCGCCACATCCGCACGCGGACCTCCTGCGCGAGTTCCTCGGCGTCGAACCCCGCGGGGCAGTGCCTCCGGGCCACCTCCGAGATCCGGGAGGCGAACCTCTCGATCCACTCGCCCGCCCGCTCGCGAAGCGACCGGGCTCCTTCTCCGTCCACCACAGGCATCGACAGGGGGCGGCCCGTTGTAGGGCTTCGCCCTCCGGCCAACAAGCGGAGAGGGGGGCGACGGAGATGTCCGGCGGCGAGCATGGGCGCGAGGCCCTCCGCGGCGGCGGCGGGAGAGCCCTTTCCCCGGGCGCACGATCCGGCCCCGGATTCTCACGGGCCCTCCCGCGTGCGCCGGGCGACGGGAGGTCCGGAATGCGCGCCCCGGCGCTATAGTCCTCCGCCCCGAATCGCGTCCGCCCCCTTGCCCCCCCTCCCCCGAGACATCCGCAACGTCGCGATCATCGCGCACGTCGACCACGGGAAGACGACCCTGGTCGACGCCCTCTTCCGCACCGCCCACTCCTTCCGGGCGAACCAGAGGGTCGAGATCTGCGCGATGGACTCCGACCCGATCGAGCGGGAGCGGGGGATCACGATCCTCGCCAAGAACACCGCGATCCACTGGAAGGGGACGAAGATCAACATCGTCGACACGCCGGGGCACGCCGACTTCGGCGGGGAGGTCGAGCGCGTCCTCTCGATGGCGGACGGGGCCCTCCTCGTCGTCGACGCCTTCGAGGGGCCGATGCCCCAGACGCGCTTCGTCCTGCGCAAGGCCTTCGCCGCGGGGCTCCGCCCGATCGTGGTCGTGAACAAGATGGACCGACCCGAGGCGCGCCCCTCCGAGGTCCTCAACGAGGTCTTCGACCTCTTCGTCGACCTCGACGCGCCCGAGGAGAGCCTCGAGTTCCCGGTCCTCTACGCCTCGGGACGCGACGCCTGGGCCTCGATCTCCCCGACGGGGAAGGGGGAGGACGTCTCCCCCCTCCTCGACACGATCCTGCGGGTCGTCCCGGCCCCGACCGACGACCCCTCCCACCCCCTCCAGTTCCAGGCAGCGACGCTCGACTACGACGAGTACCTCGGGCGCGTCGCGATCGGCCGGGTGCGGTCCGGGAGGCTCAAGGCGAACGGCCGCGTCGCCCTCGTCCACCCGGAGGGGAGGGTCGCCCTCGAGACCGAGCTGAAGGGGCTCTTCCAGTTCGAGGCCCTCTCGAGGATCCCCGCCGAGGAGGTCCTCGCCGGGGACATCGCCGCGGTCGCCGGGATCCCGGAGGTCTCGATCGGCGACACGCTCGCCGACCCGGAGCACCCCAGGGCGCTCCCCGCGATCGCCGTCGACGAGCCGACGATCTCGATGATCTTCTCCGTGAACGACTCCCCCTTCGCCGGCCGCGAGGGGAGGTACGTCACCTCCCGCCAGATCAAGGACCGCCTCGACCGCGCCTCCCTCGGGGACGCCGCCCTGCGCGTCGAGCGGACCTCCTCCCCCGACGAGTTCAAGGTCTCGGGGCGCGGCGTCATGCACCTCGGGATCCTGATCGAGCGGATGCGGCGGGACGGGTACGAGCTCAACGTCGGGAAGCCCCAGGTGATCGTGAAGACGGTCGACGGCAAGCGCCTCGAGCCGATCGAGCTCGCGGTCGTCGACTGCCCCGAGGCGGTCGCGGGGAGGGTGATCGAGTTCCTCGGCCGCCGTCGCGGCGAGCTCCACGTGATGGACCGGAAGGGCTCCTTCGCGCGCCTGGAGTTCCTCGTCCCCTCCCGGGGTCTGATCGGGGCGCGAACGGCGATCCTGACGCTGACGGGAGGGGAGGGGACGCTCCACCACGTCTTCCACTCCTGGGGCGCCGACCGCGGGGCGATCGCCGGACGGACGAACGGGGCGATCGTCGCGACGGATCTGGGGAAGACGACCGCCTACGCCCTCGAGGAGCACGCCGACCGCGGGGTCTTCTTCGTCGGTCCGGGGGACGAGGTCTACCAGGGGGAGGTGATCGGGGAGCACTGCAAGGAGAAGGACCTCCCCGTCAACATCACGAAGTCGAAGAAGCTGACGAACGTCCGCGCCGACAGCAAGGACGCCACGGTGCGCCTCGCCCCGCCCCACCGGATGGGGCTCGAGGAGGCCCTCGAGTACATCGAGGAGGACGAGCTGGTGGAGACGACGCCGAAGGCGGTCCGCCTGCGCAAGGTCCTCCTCAACGAGAAGAGCCGCAAGCGCGCCGCGATGTCCCCGGTGCGCCAGGGGAAGGCCTGATCCGGGGCGCGATGCGCGCCCTCCCCCTCGCCCTCGCGCTCCTCGCGACCCAGGAGAGCCGCCCGGCCTCCTCCCCGCGGGAGGACCGCCTCCCCCCCGGCGTCGCGCTCGAGATCGACGGCGAGGCGGTCTCCGAGGAGGAGTTCGGCGGGTGGATCGCCCGCCACCGCGGCGACCCCCACGTCGGGGAGTTCGTCGCGGCGCGCCTCGTCCGCGCGCACGCCCGGCGGGAGGAGGTCGCCGTCGGGCCCGGGGAGGTGGAGGCGCGGATCCAGGAGGAGATCTCCGATCGGGTGAAGAACGCCTTCCTCGGGGACCGGGAGAGGTGGGTCGCGCAGGAGATCACGGGGCTCGGGCGCACGATGGAGAGCTTCCTCCGCCAGCGGCGGGAGGAGGTCGAGACGCAGCTCCTCGTCGAGCGCATCCTCCGCAAGCGCCGCCAGGTGAGCGAGGAGGACGTGCGCGCGCGCTGGGAGGAGCGGTACGGGAAGGAGGGGAGGGCCTTCTCCTTCCGGCACGTCCTCTTCGAGACCCGCTACCCGGTCGCCCCCGCCGCGTCCCCCGCGGAGACGGAGAGGCGCCGGCGCGAGATCGACGAGCAGGTCCGCGCGCGCGCCGCCGCCGTCCGCGCCCAGATCGCCGGCGGGATGGACTTCGCCCACGCCGCCCGCGCCTTCTCGGACGACGAGCCGACGAAGGCGGCGGGAGGCCTCGTCGGGCGCTACACTCCCTTCCTCTACGGTCCCCTCTTCGAGGGGGAGGTGAGGAGCCTGAAGAAGGGGGTGCTCTCCGATCCGATCCGGAGCAACCGGGGCTGGCACCTCGTCGAGGTGACGGAGGAGACGGTGACGCCGCTCGATTCCGTCGCCGCCGAGCTGCGGCGCGAGCTCGAGACGCGACGGCCCTACGCGACGGAGGTGAGCGCGTTCATGGGGGAACTCCTCGCCGGCGCCCGCGTGCGGCGATAGAGGAGTCCGCCGTGAGCCCCCTCCCCTCCCATGCCGCCCTTCTCCCCCTCCTCCTCGTCGCCCCCTCCCTCTCCCTCTCCCCCTCCCCTGCCCTCGCCCCCTCCCTCGCCTCCGCCCAGGGAAAGGGGAAGGGGAAGGAGGAGGACTACAAGGAGGCCGAACGCCTCCTTCGGACGACCGAGGAGAAGACCGTTCGGGAGGGGGCGCAGCTCTGCGGCCGACTGAACTCGGTCCGATCGATCGAGTTCCTCCTCGACGTCCTCGCCGGGGTGCAGCCCCACTTCCGGGACATCGCCTGGGAGGTCCTGCCCGAGTTCACGGACCGCTACGCCCGGCAGCGGATCGAGCATGAGCTTCGGACGAACCTGCGGGATCCGGAGATCCGCGTCTGGTGCGCGCAGCTCCTGGGCCTCTACGGCGACGCCGCCTTCGGCGGCGCCCTCGAGAAGGCCCTCTCGGACCGGGAGGCCGAGGTCCGGCGGGCGGCGGCGCAGGCGCTCGGGCGCATCCGGTACGCCCCCGCCGTGAAGTCCCTCCTGAAGGCCTCGAAGGAGAAGGACCCTTACCTCCGGGCGGAGTCGGTCGAGGCCCTCGCCCGGATCGACCCCGAGGGGATGCGGACGGTCTTCCTCGGCGCGCTCGCGGACGCCGACGCCGGGGCGCGCTGCGCGCTCCTCGGCGCGCTCCCGGGCCTGTATCCGGACGCCGCGGAGGAGCGCTCGGCCGCCGCCCTCTCCGACTCCGACTGGCGGCCGCGACTGCAGGCGACCGAGAACCTCGCCGCGATCAGGTCCAAGCCCTCCCTCGACGGCCTCGTCCGCGCCACGGGGGACGCCCGCCCCGTCGTCCGGGAGAAGGCGGTCGCCGCCCTGCGCGAGATGACCGGGATGATGTGGACGGAGCGGAGGGAGTGGTGGGCGAAGAACCGCGAGGCCTTCGACCTCCCGATGGGGAAGGGGGCCGCCCCGGCGTCCCAGCCGGAGAAGACCCGGGTGACCTACCACGGACTGCAGGTCACGAGCGACCACGTCGCGTTCCTGATCGACAAGTCCGACACGATGCGCGCGCGGCTGACCGACGGACGGGAGAAGGGGGCGGCCGCCCTCTCCGAGCTCGAGAGCGTCCTCTCGCGCCTGCGCGGCGACCTCGTCTTCAACGTCTTCACCTACGCCGCGGAGGTCGAGCCCCTCTGGAAGGCGGCGGCCCCGCTCGACGAGCGGGCGCAGAAGGCGGCCCTCTCCTTCGTCGAGAAGGCGACGACCGGCGGGAAGAAGGACATCTGGAACGCGCTGCGGACCGTCGTCGACGACCCGACGCTCGACACCCTCTACCTCCTGTCCTCCGGCGAGCCCGAGGTCGGCCTCTACGTCCACTGGAACCGCGTGACGCTCCACCTGAAGGACCTCAACCGGTTCCACAAGGTCGTCGTGCACACCGTCGCCTACAGCGACAGCGATTGGTACCGCGAGCAGCTGCAGAAGATCGCGGAGGCGACGGGCGGGAAGTTCGTCGGGACGGAGTAGGGCGGAGCCCGACCCCCGCGCGGCTCACCCGCTCCCGAGGAGCGCCCGCAACGGCCCGGACGGGCGGGCGCCCAGCCGCTCGACGCGCCGCGCCGCCGCGGCCGCCCCCTCCCGGTCCCCCCGCTTGAGCCGCGCGACGCCGAGGGTGTTCCAGAGGAGCCACTGCGAGGGGGAGGAGCGGACCGCACGCTCGAGCACCCGCTCGGCCTCCTCGAACCGGCCGAGGGAGAGGAGGGCGTTCGCGAGGGTGTTCGCGGTGTCGGCCTCGTCGGGGTCGAAGGCGAGCGCCTCCGTGAAGCGCGCGACCGCCTCCTCGTTCCTCCCCTGGAGGAGGGCGAGCCAGCCGAGGGCGAGGTCGACCTTGTGCCGCAGGGTCCGGTCCGCCGTCCGCTGCGCGAAAGGGAGGACCCTCTCCCGGACGATCCGCTCGGCCTCCCCGAATCGCTCCGCCGCCTCCGCGGGGCTCCGCGCTCCCATCCCCCGGTGTCGCTCGATCTCCGCCAGGAGGAGGGAGACGTTCGGATCGTTGCGGTAGCGCCCGAGGATCGAGCGGGCGAGCCTCTCGGCTTCGTCGACCTTCCCTTCCCGGGCGAGGAGGCGGGCGTGGGCGAGGCGGGCCTGGAAGCGCTTGTTCTCGACCTGCTCGGAGGGGAAGGCGGGGAGGAGCGCCTGGAGGAGGAGCGCCGCCGCCGCGACGAGGCCGAGGACCCGCCTCCTCCGACTCGCCTGGGCGAGCCAGGGGAAGAAGGTCCCGGACGCGACGAGGAGCGGGACGGCGAGCGGCGCGCGGATGCGGTCGGAGGTGACCGTCGCGAC
The DNA here is from genome assembly GCA_022616055.1 of Planctomycetota bacterium. Lineage (GTDB taxonomy): Bacteria > Planctomycetota > UBA1135 > UBA1135 > JAKEFM01 > JAKEFM01. Next base: position 1,918 of record JAKEFM010000028.1, on the reverse strand, counting down.
GAGCGTCCCGAGGTAGACGAGGAAGAAGAGGAGGGTCGGCCGGAACGGCCCCCCCCGCGCCTGGACCAGGAGCCCGGCGCCTCCCAGTCCGACCGCGACGGCGAACGTGATCGGGGAGCGGAGCGCAGGGGAGAAGCTCCTCGCGTACTCGAAGGAGTGGTTGTCCGGGACCTCGTAGTCGCCGAGCGCGATCGCCCCCTTCCGCGCGAGGCGCCGCAGGGCCTCGGCCGGCGCCTGCGCCATCTCCGCGAGCGCCTCCCCCGTCCAGAATCGGGATACCTCCCCCCGCGTCAGGGCCCGGCCGCTGCGCCTCTCCGCCTCCCGCCTCCAGTCGTCCGCCTCGTGCTCCGGGACCGTCCGGACGAACGGCAGGGAGGCCGAGACGCCGAGGGGATTGCCGGAGGAGTTCCCGACGTAGAAGTTCGTCCCCGCCTGGGCCGTCGTCAGGACGAACTCCCCGCCGACGACCGCGTTCCTCGCGGCGACGGGAAGGAGCAGGGCGAGGAGGCCGGACGCGAAGGAGAGGGCCGGGTCGAGCGCCCCCCGCCGCCGCTCGAGGAAGAGGAGGGCGGGGACGACGGGGACGAAGGCGAGGAAGTTCCCCCGCAGGAGGCAGGCGGTGCCGAGCGCGACGCCCGCCCCGAACCAGCGCCCGCGGCTCTCCCCCTCCCGCGCCCGCGTCCACGCCGCGAGGAACCCGGCGCTCGCCGCCACGGCGAAGGTCGCCTTGTCGAGCTGCCCGACGAAGTAGAGGAACGGGGCGTAGAGGGCGGCGAGCGCTCCCGAGACCGCTCCCGCCATCCTCCCGCCGAGCCGGCGGGCGAGGGCGCCGATCACCGCGGCGGCGGCGGCGTCGAGCGCGGCCTGGAGGATCCGCACGAGGAGGAAGCTCCGGCCGAAGACCGCGTAGATCGCGCCGAGGGCGTAGGGGTACAGCGGATCCTGGAAGAAGACCTCCTTCCCGATCCACTCCCCCGAGGCGATCCGCTGCGCGGCGCGGTCGTAGGCGGCCTCGTCGATGATCGGCGCGTCCGCCCAGGGATCGGCCCTCTCGACGAAGTGGACGTGGAGGATCCGGATCCCGAAGGCGAGGGCGAAGACGACGAGGTCCCCCCTCGCGAAGAACCGCCCCCCCGTCACCGGGAGGGTTGCCAGCGGTCGCTCGCCCGGCGGCCGGCGACGTGATCGAGGACCGCGCGGCCGAGGATGGCGAGGCGCCGCGCGAGCCCCCGCACCCGCGCGGAGGCGAGCGACGCGAGGAGGAGGGCGAGGGGAACCCAGCCGAACGCGCCGCCCCGGAGGGCGAGGAAGGCGGCGCCGGCGATCGTCCCGGCGGCGAGGAACGGGACGCCGGCGGCGCCCAGGTAGGCGAGGCGCCGGAGCCGGTCGCCGGCCGGGAGGGTCCGATCGAAGACCCCCCCTCCCCGGCGCGCCAGGAACTGGACGAACGAGCGGGCCCGCCTCAGGTCCTGCGCGGCGCGGGCCCGGGGGCTCTCCGGCCGCGCCTCGTAGAAGCGGGCGCCGTCGGCGTAGACCACGGCCAGCCCCTTGCGCCGGGCGGCGAGGGCGAGATCGAGGTCGTCGGAGGCGATCCCCGGCTCCGGGAGGAGCCCGTCCCCCGGGCGCAGGGCGAGGCACTCGCCGTGGACGCTGAAGACGCGCCCCGCGATCGACTCGCGCCGTCGCACCCATCGCGAGAAGCGGTCGTAGGCGGTCTCGCCATCCCCCTCGACCGCGTCCCCGTCGATCCGCCGCACGTACCGGGCCTCCCCGCACACCAGGCCCACGCCGGGTTCGCCCAGCCGATCGAGCAGCCGCAGCAGCGCGTCGGGCTCGAGGAGGACGTCCGCGTCCGTGACGAGGACGGCGTCGAAATCGCGCGTCGCCTCGATCCCCTCGGCGAGCGCCCCGGTCTTCC
>JAKEFM010000244.1 GCA_022616055.1 Planctomycetota bacterium | reverse complement strand
GGCGCTGCGGCCCTTCGGCTCCATCCGGTTGATGCTCTCGAGGACCGCCGAGGCGAGCGCCTTCAGGGTCGGGAAGACCCCCTCCCCCGTCATCGCGACCGCCTCGAAGGTCGCGACGCGGTTCTTGTTCATGCGCTGGTTCAGCTCGGCGACCGGGAGGGCGTCGGGGAGGTCGCGCTTGTTCCACTGGATCACGTGCGGGAGCTCCCGCAGCTCCCGGCCGTACTCGCGCAGGTTCTCCTCCAGGTTCGAGTAGGACTGGAGGTTCTCCTCCATCTTCGAGGGGGAGGAGTCGGCGACGAACACGACCCCGTCGACCCCCTGGAGGACGAGCTTGCGCGTCGAGTTGTAGTAGACCTGGCCGGGGACCGTGTAGAGCTGGAACTTCGTCTTCATCCCCGCGATCGTCCCGAGGTCGAGGGGCATGAAGTCGAAGAAGAGGGTGCGGTCCCCCTCCGTCGCGATCGAGGTGAGCTCCCCTCGGTGCCCCTCGGGCGCCCGGCGGTGGATCACCTCCAGGTTCGTCGTCTTGCCGCTCATCCCGGGGCCGTAGTAGACGACCTTGCAGCTGACCTCCCGGAGGGCGAAGTTGATCTGGACCATTCGTCCTTCTCCGTCAGACCGTGGCCATGTTGCGGGCGGCCGCGAGACGAGTGCGGGCCGCCTCGATGGCGGACTCGAGGTCTCCGCCTCCGTCGCGCGCGACGAGCACGGCGAGGAAGGCCCCTTCGAGGTCGCAGAGGATCAGGCGACCTTCCGAGCCGCGCAGGTCGGCCCGGCGGGGACGCGGCCGCCCCGCCTCCTCGAAGGCGCGCCGGGCGGCGGCGAGGAACCGGGACGCGAGGGCCGCGATCGTCTCGGGATGACCCGCCCCCGTCCCTTCCGAGGCGACGAGCATCCCCTCCTCCGTCGCCACGAGCGCGACCCGGACCCCCTTGACGCTGCGAAGACCGAGCAGTGCGCGCTTCACGCGTTCGCCCCTCCCGTGACCGCCTCGAGGGCGCTCGCCTCGGCCTTGTGCGCCGCCTCGAAGCCGCTGCACTCCGCCACCGCCGCGCCCGAGGGGCCGAACCCCACGAGGACGGCGGAGGAGGGTCCTCCGACGACGACGCTCGTCGGGTCGCCGAGGCCGACCCGGACGATCGTGCGCATCCCCGTCTCCGCGATCTCCCGCAGCCACCGCTCGGGGGCGAGCGCCCCGCGCGCGGGGGGGGCGGCCCCGAGCCCCACGCGGGCGTGGGCGGCGTGCTCGACCCCCTCGCTCCGCGCGAGGCGCTCGAGCCCGGGGGCGAGCCCCGCCTCCGCCCCGCCCGCGCGGCGCGAGGCGGTCGCGCGGCGGATCGCCGAGGGGAGGTCCGGGGAGGGCTCGCCGCGATGGGCGGCGAGGCGCGCCTGGAGGCGCATGGCGGAGGGATCGTTCGGCGCGAGCGCGCGCCAGCGGGCGACGTAGAGGTGGGCCGCGCGCCAGGCCCCGACGTCCGCGGCGAGCTCCGCGAGGAGCCGCAGCGCCCCCGCCCCCTCCCCCTCGCCGATCCCCTCGAGGAGGGAGAGGGCCTCCAGCCCGTCCCCCGCCGCCTGGGTCGAGTGGAAGCGGGCGAGCTTGACCCGGGCGAGGGCGAGGCGCGCCTGCGGGTCCTCCCCCGCCTCGGCGACCCGCTCCTCGGCGACGGCGCTCGCGGCCCGCAGGTCCCCCGCGGCGAGGTGGAGGCCGACCAAGTCGGCGCAGAACGCCCCGCGCGCGACCCCTCCCGCCCGGCGCCGGCGCCGCTCGAGGTCGAGGGTCCGGGCGGAGAGGAAGAGGGAGCGCAGCTCGGGTGATTCGGGGAACCGGGCGAATCCCTCGGCCGCGAGGGCGGCCGCCTCCGCGTGGGCGCCCTGGGAGGCAAGGTCGCGGGAGAGGGCCGCGAAGCGCTCGGGCGTCGAATCGAGGGCGAGCGCCCGCTGCGCCGCGCGGTGCTTCCAGCGCCAGAACCACCCTCGTCCCATTTCGACGTTTCCTCGAACCGACCTCGGGCCCGCCCCGCGCAGCCGCCTGCGCCTCACGACTCGGGCCCGGGGGCGGGGTCTGGACTTATCGGCCTGCGCTCCCCACGGGTTGAGCCGCGCGGGTGTCGAATCCGAGGAGCGTCCCTCCCCTCGTCACGACGAGGACGCCGTCCCCCGCCTGGGAGAATGCCTGGGCCTCCTCCTCGAGGAGGGTCTGCCAGCGCCGCTGGAGCCCCTTCTCCTCGAAGACGGAGACGCGGCCGCGCTCGCCGGCGATGCAGACCGCGTCCCCCACCGTCTCGGGCGGGGCGGAGACCGCGAAGCCGAGCGGGCGGCGCTGGAGCTCCTTCCCCGTGTCCGGATCGACGGCGACGAGGTCCTCGCCGGCCGCCACGAAGAGGCGGGAGGAGCCCGCCACCGGCGGGTGGCGGACGAGGCCGAGGGGCGGCCCCGTCCACTGGATCCCGTCCCGCCCCGGGTCGAGGGAGACGAACTGCCCCCCGCTCGCGAGGAGGAGGAGGCGGTCCCTCGCCCGCACCACCCCGATCGGGGCCGCCGGCACCTTCCACTCACGCAGGAAGGTCCCGTCGATCGCCGCGAGGAGCCGCACGCGGCCGTCGGCGCCCGAAGCGACGAAGCCCTGCGGGAAGACGAGGACCGGGAGGGAGACGGAGAAGCCCCACGGCTTGCGCCAGCGCTCCGCCCCCGTCTCCCGGTCGAGGGCGACGACCTGGCTCCCGGCGCCGACGACGAGGAGGCTCCCCGAGATCGCGGGGGAGGAGAGGACCTTCCCCCCGACCCGGACGCGGAAGCGGGTCTCCCCGCTCGAGACGCGGACGCATCCGACCGTCCCGTCCGTCCCCGTGAAGAAGGCCTCGTCGTCCCCGACCACGGTGAGGGAGGAGACCTCGCCGAAGCCCGCCAGGTTCACCCTCCAGCGCTCCTTCCCGTCGGCGGCCTCCATCGCGACGACCGCTCCCCCCCGGAGCCCGACGAGGACGGCGCCTCCGGCCCGGACGGGGGGGGTCGCGGGAGGGCCCGGGAGCTTCGAGACACGAGTCGGCGCGCGGTGGAGCTCGACCTTGCCGAGGTCGGGACCGCGCGGGTCGAGGGTCCGCTTGGCCGGGAGGAACCCGGGGAGGATCACTTCGAGCGCGGTGGGGTGGCCCGGGCCGATCCGGACGACGAGGGGGGTCTTCCCCTCGACCGGCTCCGCGTCGAGGAGGACCTGAGCGCCGGGGGGATCGGTCTCGATGGCGAAGGGGAGGGAGGCCTCCCGGGCCTCCGGCGCGTCGGCTCGGGTGCCGAGGAGCTCCAGCCAGGTCCCGCGGGCCTCCGCGAACCGGCCCGCCGCCTCCTCCTCCCCGGCCCGCAGAGCGAGCTCCCGCCCCTCGGCGAGGTAGCCGTCGATCGAGGCGATCTGCGCCTTCACATCCCCTTCCCGCCTCCACTCCGCGGGGGCCTCCGCCAGGGCCGCGCGGAGGAGGTCGCCCGCCTCGCGCAGCGCCCCCTCCCCCGCCTTCTCCCGCGCCTGCCGGACGAGCTCCTCCGCGCGGGCGATCTTCTCGGCGCGCTCCGCGGCGACGCGATCCTCGGCGCTCCGCTCGCGGATCTGCTCGTGGGTGAGGGCGACGCGGACGTCGGAGAGGGCCTCGCGCGCGCGCGCGGCGGAGAGGCTCAGGGGGTGGCGCCGCAGGAAGTTCTCGAGCGCGCTCGCCGCCTCGCGGTACTCCCGGCGCAGCCGCCGCCCCTCGAGGTCGAGCCCCTCGAAGGCGGAGCGGGCGTTCATCTCGTAGAGGCCGTAGAGCCCCGCCATCGCGGCGAGCCCGACGCCGGCGGCCGTCCCGACGAGGGCCCCGCGCCGCCGCGCCCGGCGGCGTTCGACGGAGGTGTAGAGGGCCTTGATCCGCTGGGCGACGTCGGTCCGGTTGCGGTTGAGGAGGAGGATCTTCTGGAGGTAGCGGACGGCGCCGATCGGGTTGGTCTCCGCCACGTCGTCGGCGAGCGACTCGTAGACGGAGACGACCGCGCTCGTCTCCCCGAGGCGCGTCAGGGCGGAGACGAGGAGGCGCTTCGTCTCCGCGTCCTTCCCCGCCTGGCGGAGGACCGCCTCGAGGACGTCCCGCGCGCGGTCGGGCTGCTCGAGGTCGAGGTAGAGGGAGGCGACCGCGCGCCCCTCCGTCACCGGATCGAACCCGTCGCGGTGCTTGGCGGGGACGCCGAGGGCGAGGGTGACGAGCCGCTCGCGGGAGGCGAGGTCGGTCGGCAGGAGGGTCACCGCCTCGCGCAGCGCGGCCACCGCCCCGGCCGCCTGCCCCCCCTCCGACCGCTGGTCGGCGAGCCGCCCCATGCAGCGAACCGCCTCGATGTAGGCCTCCCCGGCCTTGTGGGCCTTCGCTGCCTCGCCCCACGCGACCCCCGGCTCGACCCCGGCCTCCGCCGCCTGCTCGAGGAGCTCGGCGGCCTCCTTCGGGCGCCCCTCCTTCATCGCGCGCCGCCCCGCGTCGAGGAGCTGCTCCGCCTCGAGCGGGGCGATCCACCCCCCGTCGCACAGGGCGAGGAGGGCCTTCTCGATCTCGAAGGGGGAGCGCGGGCACGTGCGAAGGATCTCGTCGACGGACCGGCAGCCGTCGACGAAGGCGAACACCTCCCCCTCGACCGCTCCGGCGGAGGGGGCCTCGATCCCCTCGACCGGCGCGAATACGACCGTGCGGTCGGGGATGCGCGCGCGGATCGCCGCCCACTCGTCGATCCGCCGGGCGGCCTCCATGACGACGGAGTCGGGGTGGAAGACGAAGCGCTCGTCGACGGCCCCGGGGAGGTCCTCGACCCGGCGAGCCCCCTCGAAGAACTCGAAGCGCGCCCCGCTCCAGAAGAAGGTCTCGAAGAGGTCCTCCTCGAGGAGGTAGCGCATCGTCTCCTCGACCTCGCGCGCCTCGACGGCCCGGATCCCGACGAGGGCCTCGACGAGGTTGCTGTGGTGGCGGCGGTTCGCGATCGCGAGGCGGATCGACTCCTCGGTCGCCTTCCCCCGCCGGCGCAGCTGCTCGACGACCCGCTCCTCGTAGGCGGGGGGGTCGAACTGGAGACTCACCCCCTTCTCGCCGAAGTGGAACGCGCGCCTCCCGTCGGCCCGGAAGACGAGGAGCATCCCCGTCTTATTGTTGGCGCGCAGGACCTGGAAAACCTGCGCGAGATCGACGCTGTCGAGATCGCCGGTGAAGACCATGACCGGGACGGGGACGTCCGGGAGGGTGTTTCGGCGGGCGCGCCCCCTCGCCTTGACCGATCGGCGGGAACTCGATAGGTTCCCCGCGCCGGAGGAAGGCCGCGGGAGCGCCCGCGCGCGCGGCCGGCCGCGCTGCGGGGCGCCGAAGGGGCGAGCGCGGGCCCCGCGCGAGACTGTCCGGTCGCCGGACCCCGGCCGGAGGCGCCCCTAGGCCCTCTCGACGGACCTCCCGGGGAGCGCGCGCGTCCCCCCCTGCGTCCCTCCCGCCCGTGAACGAATCCCCTCTCGCCGCGACCCACGCCCGGCTCGGCGCCCGGATGACCGCCTTCGGGGGCTGGCGCATGCCGGTGCAGTACGGGCCGATCCTCGAGGAGGCCTCCGCCGTGCGCTCCGCGGCGGGCCTCTTCGATCTCTGCCACATGGGGCGCCTCCGGATCCGTGGGGGGGACGCCCTCCTCCTCGCCGACCGGGTCCTCACGAACGACGTCGCCCCGATGAAGCCGGGGGAGGCCCGCTACGCGCTCCTGTGCAACCCCGACGGCGGGGTGATCGACGACGTCCTCGTCTACCGCGAGCCCGACTCCCTCTTCGTCGTCGTCAACGCCGGGAACCGGGAGCGCGACGTCGAGTGGATCCGCCGGCACGCCTCCGGGCTCGACGCGAAGCTCGAGGACCTCTCGGAGGCGCTCGCGATGGTGGCGATCCAGGGGCCGATGTCCGCCCGGATCCTCTCTCCGCTGACCGACCTCGACCTCGCGGGCCTGCGCTACTACCGCTGCGCGCGGGCGCGCGCCCTCGACCTCCCCGACGTCCTCCTCGCGCGGACCGGCTACACGGGGGAGGACGGATTCGAGCTCTTCCTCCCCGTCGGGGAGGCCGAGCGCGCCTTCGCCGCGCTCCTCCAGGCGGGGGCCCCCCACGGCCTCAAGCCGATCGGACTCGGCGCGCGCGACACGCTGCGCCTCGAGGCGGGGATGCCCCTCTACGGCCACGAGATCGACGAGACGACGAACCCGATCGAGGCGGGGCTCGCCTTCGCCGTTCGCTTCACGCCGGGGAAGGACTTCGTCGGGCGCAAGCCCCTCGAGGCGGTGGCCGGGACCGGCCCGGCCCGCCGCCTCGTCGGCTTCCGCTCGGAGGGGCCGCGGATCCCGCGCCAGGGATACGTCCTCTACGAGGAGGACGAGCGCCTCGGGGCGGTCTGCTCCGGGACGAGGTCCCCGACCCTGGGGACGAACATCGGGACCGGCTACGTCCCGACGGCCAAGGCCTCCCCCGGGACGCGCCTCTCCCTCGACGTCCACGGGGAGCGCGTCCCCGCCGAGATCGTTCCCCTCCCCTTCTACAGCCGCACCCGGAAGACGACGCGATGAGACCGAACGACCGCCGCTACAGCGAGACCCACGAGTGGGCCAAGCCCGAGCCGGGCTCCTACCTCGTCGGGATCACCGACTTCGCCGTCGAGCAGCTCGGCGACCTGACCTTCCTCAAGCTCCCCCCCGTCGGGCGGAAGCTCCGCCAGGGGGAGGCTTTCGGGGAGATCGAGTCGGTGAAGGCGGTCTCCGAGCTCTACGCACCCGTCGCGGGGACGGTCCTCGAGGTGAACGCCGCGGCGCCCGACGCGCTCGAGCTCGTCCGCCAGGATCCGTTCGCGGCGGGCTGGTTCCTGCGGATCCGCGCGGAGTCCGGCGACGGGGGGTACGGCAAGCTCCTCGCGGCGGACGCCTACGAGAAGACGCTCGGGGCCCACTGATCCCGATGCCCTTCCTCCCCCACACGCCGGAGGACCGTCGTTCCATGCTCGCGGCGATCGGCGTCGGGAACCTGGACGATCTATTCGCCTCCGTCCCGGCGCAGGCGCGCCTGCGCGGAGCGCCCGACCTCCCGCCGGGGCTCCCCGAGCCCGAGGTGCTCCGCGAGCTGCGCGACCTCGCGGGGCGCAACCTCCCCGTCCTCGACCGGCCCTGCTTCCTCGGGGGGGGGATGTACCGCCACGCGATCCCCGCGGCGGTCGACGCGCTCCAGGGGCGCCTCGAGTTCGTGACCGCCTACACCCCCTACCAGCCCGAGGCCTCGCAGGGGACCCTCCAGGCGTTCTTCGAGTTCCAGACGATGATCGCCGAGCTGACGGGGATGGAGGTGGCGAACGCCTCGATGTACGACGGCGCGAGCGCCTTCGCGGAGGCCTGCCTGATGGCCGCTTCCGTGACGGGGCGTCCCCGCGTCCTCGTCTCGCGGGGGGTCCACCCCCACGCGCGCGCGGCGTTGCGCACGGCGACGGCCCACGCCGGGCTCGAGGTGGAGGAGCTCCCCCTCGCGGGAGGGCGCACCCCCCTCCCCCGGACGATCCCCGCCGACGCGGCCTGCCTCGCGCTCCAGAGCCCGAACTTCCTCGGCGCCGTCGAGGAGATCGCCCCCTTCTGCGACGCCGCGCGGGGAGCGGGCGCGCTCGGCGTCGTCTCCGTGAACCCGATCGCCCTCGGTCTCCTCGCCTCCCCGGGGGAGTGCGGCGCCGACATCGCCGTCGGGGAGGGCCAGCCCCTCGGCGTCCCCCCGAACTACGGCGGCCCCTCCTTCGGGTTCTTCGCGGCGAGGGGGGAGTTCGTCCGCCGGATGCCCGGGAGGATCGTCGGGGAGACGGTCGACCGGGACGGGAAGCGGGGGACGGTCCTCACCTTCCAGACCCGCGAGCAGCACATCCGGCGCGAGAAGGCGACGAGCAACATCTGCACGAACAACGCGCTGATGGCCCTGCGCGGGGCGATCTACCTCGCCTTCCTCGGCCCCCGGGGGCTGGCGGAGGTCGCCTCCGCCTGCGCCACGACCGCCCACGTCGCCTCCGAGCGGATCTTCTCGATCCCGGGGTACGCCCCCCTCCTCGAGGGACCCTTCTTCCACGAGTTCGCCGTCCGCTGCGCGCGCGGGGCCGACCGCGTGCGCGCCGCCCTCGCCGCGGCCGGGATCGCCGGGGGGATCCCCCTCGCCCGCTTCTACCCCGAGTTCCCCGACGCCCTCCTCTTCGCGTTCACGGAGACGAACACGGAGAAGGAGGTCGACCTCCTCCTCGGGACGCTGCGCTCCGTCCGATGAACAAGGACCTCTCCATCTTCGAGCGCTCGCGGCCGGGTCGCAGGGGCTACGAGCCGCCGCGCCCCCCCTTCCCCGCGCGCGACCCCGCCTCCCTCTTCCCCGCCTCGAGCCTCCGGAGGACCCCCCCCGCGCTCCCCGAGGTCTCCGAGCTCGACCTCGTGCGCCACTACGTCCTCCTCTCGAAGAAGAACACGAGCATCGCCGACTCCTTCTATCCCCTCGGCTCCTGCACGATGAAGTACAACCCCGTCGCGAACGAGGTCGCGGCGGCGATGCCGGGGTTCGCGTGGCTCCATCCCTTCCAGGACGACGCGGAGGCGCAGGGCTTCCTCGTCGTCCTCCACCGGCTCGAGCGCTGGCTCGCCTCGCTCACGGGCCTCCCCGCCGTCACCCTCCACCCCGCCGCCGGCGCGCAGGGGGAACTCACCGCCCTCCTCGTCGCGCGGGCGCGCCACGAGGACCGGGGGGAGGGGAAGCGCCGCACCGTCCTCATCCCCGACTCCGCGCACGGGACGAACCCCGCCTCCGTCGCGATGGCGGGCATGACGCCCCTCGCCGTGAAGTCGGGCCCCGACGGGCTCGTCGACGTCGCCGACCTGCGGGCGAAGGTCGGGGCCGAGACGGCCCTCCTGATGATCACGAACCCGAACACCCTCGGCCTCTTCGAGGAGCGGATCCTCGAGATCGCGGAGGTCCTCCACCGCGCGGGCGCCTTCCTCTACATGGACGGGGCGAACTTCAACGCGATCGTGGGGGTCACCCGCCCCGGGGACTTCGGCGTCGACCTGATGCACATGAACCTCCACAAGACGATGTCGACGCCCCACGGGGGGGGAGGGCCGGGGGCGGGGCCGATCGCGGTGCGGGAGGAGTTCGCCCCCCATCTCCCCGTCCCGCGGGTCCTCGAACATGCGGGCCGCTACTCCCTCGAGTGGGACGCCCCGAAGTCGATCGGGATGCTCCGCGGGTTCCTCGGCAACTCGGGCGTCCTCCTGCGGGCCTACGCCTACCTGAGGAGGTACGGCGGCGACGGGGTCCGCTCGATCGCCGAGCACGCGGTCTTGAACGCGAACTACCTCCGCGCCCGCCTCCGCGGGGACTGGCACGTCCCCTACGACCGGACCTGCATGCACGAGTTCGTCGCGACGAACCGCCGGATCAAGGAGACCGGGATCCGCACCCTCGACGTCGCCAAGCGCCTGATCGACCTCGGCCACCACCCCCCCACCATCTACTTCCCCCTCATCGTCCCCGAGGCGCTGATGATCGAGCCGACGGAGACGGAGTCGAAGGAGACGCTCGACGCCTTCGCCGAGGACATGCTCCGGATCGCGCGGGAGGCGCGGGAGAACCCGCAGCTCCTCCGCGACGCGCCGGTGACGACGCCGGTGCGGAGGCTCGACGAGGTGAAGGCGGTGCGGGAGCCGCGGCTGCGACACCCGTGCCCGAACTCGGCCGTGGTGAGCTCGGGACTTGGCAGCGCGGCGTCCGCGGGCGGGCGCTGACAAGCGTGCGGTGACCCAGTAGAGAACACCCCCGGAGACTGGAATCGCCGTGAGTGCTCGGTATACGCAGCGGATCATCCACGACGACACTGTCCGCTTCCTCCTCCCGGTCCTCGAGAAGTACAACAGTCTCCTCGGCAATATCGAGTCCATCTATGCGAGCCGCTCCGGGGCTCAACCGCCGGAACGGATTCGTTCGCAGTCTGCTCGACTCAAGTCGATGACTGAATGGATTCGTGGCCTGATCGCGCGGAAACCAGGGGGACAGGAGATCAGAGCCATTCAATGGACGAGTAGCGACGATTCCGACGCATGGAAGGCTCACGCGAGGAGGGGCCGGGCGTACACCGCTGCCGCCTCGCCATCGGCCGCCATCGACGAGGCGGACCGTACCGAGGGCTCCCGGAGGAATGAGGAGTCCCCGCGGGGTCGATCGCCCCTCACCCCGGCTCCCTGGGCCTCGGCGAGCGACCCGGGCGCACGGCCTCGGCGTACAGGCGTCTCAAGGCCTCGATCTCCACCTGTGCGACCCTCTGGCGGGTCACGCCCCAGTCTCCTGCGATGACGTCGAGCGTGTCGCCGGGGGGGTTGAGGGAGCGGCGGCGCAGGATCTCCGCCTCGCGGGGGTCGAGGCGCGGGATCGTCCGCCGCAGGACCTCCGGCCCGAGCCGTCCGACCCGCTCGCGCATCCGGCTCGCCAAAGACGAGGACCAGGTCCGGTAGCGGGGGGCGGTCGACCCCACCGCCGGGAGGCGCGAGCGCGCGGGAGCCGGCGGAGCGGGTATCCCGAGCCTCCTGCGCCTCTCCCGGACCGTCTTCGGCGCAAGCCCCGTCAGACGGCAGATCGCCCGGGTCGCGAGGGGACTCCGGAGCAGGTGCTCCGTCAGGTGCCGCCGGCGCGCGGAAGCGCGCGTCTTCATGGCCCGAGGCGGCACGGGATGGAGAGGCTGGATTCCCGCGGCGAGGAGGGCCCGCCCCCATGTGCCGAAGTCCCGCCGGGCGCGCTCGAAGAGTCCGGTGTTCCGGACAGATTGGCGGTCGACGGCGAGCCCGGAGGCCGCCCGAAGGCGGATGTCCTCGAGGGTCTTCTCCCGCGGAACCCTGCCCCGCATTCCCGGTGGGCCGTCTCGCGATCTCCGGCCGGAGGGTCTCCCGAGAATAGGGAAGGAAGGGCAGAGTCCGCCACGGTGCCGGGCACGCGACGAGGCCCCAGCCCTCGCGCCGGGAGATGGGCGCAGCCGGCGGTGAGGAGGCAGACGGGGATCCGCCGCCAGTCCCCCGAAGGGACACCCCCCGCCTACCCCGACGGGGGCCGGAGCCCCGGCGAGACAGCCCGGGGCCCCGGCCTCCGCCCGAGACCGCCTACTTCAGGTGCGCGGCGACGAGCCGCGTCATGTCGAACATGCTCACCTGGTTCTTGCCGCCGAAGACGGGCTTGAGCTTGTCGTCGGCGTTGATCATCCGGCGGTTCTTCTTGTCCTGAAGCCCGTTCTTCTTGATGTACTGCCAGAGCTTCTTCGTCACCTCTGTCCGCGGCATCGCCTTCGTCCCGATGACGGCGGCGAGCGTGGGAGACGGGGTGAGCGGCTTCATGAACGCTGCGTTCGGTTTGCGAGCCAAGTCTTTGATCCTCCGAAAGGGGGCCCTGGGAAGGGGGGAAGTTTGCCAATTCGCGCCCGGAACGCCAGCCCCTTATCCCCGGGGGAGGGGGGGGGCCTCCCCCCGGGGGGAGAGGGCGCGAAGCTTCGCGTACTTGAGGTACCCATATCGGGCCGCCAGCCGCGCCAGGTGAAGGCCCGTCCCCCCGTCGAGGAACCCCGCGCGCAGGAAGTAGAACTTGACGAACCGGGCGAGACCGTGCAGGGGAGGGTCGAGGGGCCCCGCCCGGCGCCCCTTCTTCGCCATCTCCCGGGCCATGATCCCGGTGTAGGACTCGATCGTCGCGAGGTGCTCCGCGAGGTCGCGGTACGGGTAGTGGAGGATCGCCCCGCGCAGGGCGCGGAGGGGGCCGTCCACCTCGACCCGGTCGTGGGGATCGGTCCCCCCCCAGCGTCCGCGCCGCCGGTCGAAGAGGCGAACCTTCTCCTCCCCGGCGAATCCTCCGTGCCGGATCCAGCGGCCGAGGTAGTTCGTCCGGCGCGGCATGGAGAACCCGGCGGCGTCCCCCGGACGCCGGTCGAGGAGGGCCTCGATCTCCCCGCGGAGGGGAGGGGAGAGCCGCTCGTCCGCGTCGAGGCACAGGACCCAGTCGTTCCGCGCGGCGCGGATGGCGAACTCCTTCTGGGCGACGTGGCCGGGCCAGTCGCGCTCGATCACCCGCGCCCCCGCGCGCCCGGCGACCTCCCGCGTCCGGTCCTTCGAGTGGGAGTCGACGACGAGGAGCTCCTCGGCGAAGGACGCGGAGGAGAGGCAGTCCCCGAGCCGGTCCTCCTCCTGGAAGGCGACCACGCACACGGAGAGCGGCGTCCGGGGCATCGGGGCCCTCAGTTCCCGAGGACCTCTCCGTAGACCCGCTCGGTCCCCTCGGCCATCGCCGCCGCGGAGAAGAGCGCGGCGACCCGCTCGCGGCCCGCCTTCCCCATCCGCGCGCGCGCGGGGGCGTCCCCGAGGAGTCGGTCGAGCGCTTGCGCCAGCGCCGTCGCGTCCTCGGGGGGGACGAGGAGGCCCGTCACCCCGGGGAGGACCGACTCCCTCAAGCCCCCGACCTCCGTGGCGACGACGGCGCGCCCCGCCCCCATCGCCTCGAGGACGGAGACGCCGAGCCCCTCGAACCGCGGGGTCGCGACGAAGAGGTCGCAGGCGGCGAGGAGGTCGGGCATGTCCGCGCGCTCGCCGAGGAGGAGGACCGTCTCCTCCAGCCCGAGCGCCCGGCGCAGCTCGAGGAGCCGGCCGCGCTCGGGACCCTCCCCGGCGAGGAGGAGGCGCGCGTCGGGCCGGGCGGGCGCGATCGCGGCGAACGCGCGCAAGAGCGTCGCCTGGTCCTTGCGCGGCCGCAGGCTCCCCGCGCAGAGGACGAGGCTCCCCTCGGGCGGCAGTCCCGCCCGGGCGCGGGCCGCCCGCGGGTCCGCCGAGGGGTCGAACCCGGAGAGGTCGATCCCGCTGTGCACGACCCGGACGCGCGAGGCGGGCAGGCCGAAGGCGAGGAGGACGTCGCGCACCGCCTCCGAGATCGCGATGACGAGGTCGGTGCACCTGTCGAAGGCGAGGCGGTTCAGGGGGTGGCGGGAGATCCGGTAGTCCATCCTGCGCGTCGCGACGACGCCGCGCACGCCGGCGAGGCGCGCGGCCGGCGCCCCCACGACATGGGCGCGCAGCGAGTGGAAGTGGACGAGGTCGGGCCGCTCCCGCTGGAGGAGCCGGCGCAGCCTCGCCGCGGCGAGGATGTCGAGGTCCCCGCGGAAGGGGAGCGCCATCGTCTCGAGACCGCGGCGCGCCGCCTCCTCGATCGAGCGGCTCCCCGGGGGCGCGACGAGCACGCACCGGTGGCCCCTTTCCCGCAGGCGCTCGAGGAGGAGGAAGACCTGGGACTCCCCCCCCGAGAACCCCTTCTCCGCCGTCACGTGGAAGATCGTGCGGGGCGGCACGGACCCGGACGACACGGCCGCTACTATAAGCGCGCGCCATGTCGCGCGTCGCGCAGTTCGCCCCCGCGATCCCGCCGCAGGCGCGGGAGGTCCTCCTCTCGCTCCTCGGCGACCGGAGCGGGACCCTGAAGGCCTCCGAGCGCGGGGAGGTGCGGCGCGTCTCCTCCCCGCACTTCCCCCGCCCGGTCGTCGTGAAGCGCTACCCGACGCGCGGCCTGCTCCGGACGGCAGGGAGGGGGATCCGCGGCTCCGCCGCCCGCCGCGAGTTCGACGCCTGCCAGCGCCTCGCCGACAGGGGGGTGGCGGCGGTGCGGGCGCTCGGGTTCGTCGAGTTGCGCTCCGGCCCCCTCCTCGGGGACTCCTTCGTCCTCCTCGAGGACCTCGGACCGCTCCCGACGCTCGCGGAGGCGCTCCACGGGGCGAGCCCGCGCGAGCGGCGGAGGCTCCTCGAGTCCGCCGGATCGATCGCGGCCGACCTCCACGGCGCGGGGCTCCTCCACGGCGACCTCCACGCGGGCAACCTCTTCGTGCTCCCCGGCGGCGCCCTCGCGCTGGCCGATCTCGCCCGCTCGCGCCGTGCGGCCGGGACGCTGCGGGCCCGGGGGACCGACCTCGGGTTCCTCCTCCACTCCCTGCGCGGCTTCGGGCGCTTCGAGCGATGCCGGTCCCTCCGCGCCTACGCGCGGCGCTCCCGGCTCTCCTTCCGCCGGATCGCCCGCGCCGCCCTCCGGGCGGCCTCCCGCCGGGGGAGGGCGCGATCCCTCAGCGCGGCGCGCCACGCCCGGGAGGCTGTCTACGGCCGGACGGCGGCGCTGCCGCCCGGGTGGAGGGGGATGTCCTACGGCGCCCGCTCGCAGGCCTTCGAGCGCGCCCTCGCCTCCGTCGCCGGCAATGGGATCGTGCAGGGAGAGGGACCCCTCCTCGTGCGACGGCTCCAGCGCGGGGAGGCCGAGCGCGCCTTCGGCGAGCTCCACCGCTGCGCCGCCCTCGGACTTCCCGTCGGGCTCGCCGTCGCCTGGTTCGAACGGGTGGAGGGGGGCGACTCCTTCCTCGCCGTCGAGGTCGCGGGCTCCTTCTCTCCCCTGGCGGCCGCGCTTCCCCCGGCGCGGGGGAGGAGCCGGGCGGCCCTCCTCGGCTCGCTCGGTCGCCTCGCCCGCCTCGCCCACGACGCGGGCCTGCGATTCGGACGCGTTTCCGCCGACTCCTTCCTCGCCGGACGGCACGGGGGGGTCCTCCTCGCCTGGCCCCTCGGGATCGAGGCGAGGCCCCTGCGGTCCCTCGCCGCCCGGCGGGCCGACCTCGAGGCCGTCGCCTCCGCCCTTCCGGTGCGCCTCTCCTCCGCGGACCGTGCCCGGGTGGTGCGCGCCTACGACCCCTTCGGGCACCTCTTCCCGAGCGCGGCGGGCCTCCGCAGCCCGTGAAGGTCGCCCTCGTCCACAAGCGCCTCGCCCCGGTCGGCGGAACGGAGGGATACGTCTGGGACCTCGCGGCCCGCCTCGCGGCCGCGGGGGAGGAGGTCCACGTCGTCTGCGCGAGAGCGGAAGGGGTCCCCGACGCCCGCGTCCGCGTGCGCCGCGTGGGCGTCCTCCCCTTCGGGCCGACGGCGCGGCTGGTCGCCTACGCGATCGCCGCCGACCGGCTCCTCCGCCGCGAGCGCTTCGACCTCGTCCACGGCTTCGGCAAGACCCTCCGGCACGACCTCTACCGGCTCGGCGGGGGGTGCCACGCGACCTACCTCGAGCGCGCCCACGCGGCGGGGAAGCCCCGGTGGCTCCGCGCGCTCGCGAGGCTCACCCCCCACCAGCGCGCCGCCCTCGCGATCGAGCGGCGGACCTTCGCCCCCGGCCACTACCGCCTCCTCGTCACGAACTCCCGGATGGTGCGCGACGATCTCGTCGCCCGGTACGGCGTCCCCGCCGACCGCGTCCGGGTCCTCTACAGCGGCGTCGACCTCGATCGATTCCACCCCCGGCTCCGCCGGACGCTGGGCGAGGAGGTGCGGCGGGAGCGGGGCGTCCGTCCGGAGGAGGTCCTCCTCGGGTTCGTCGGGACCGGCTACGTCCGCAAGGGCCTCGAGCCGCTCCTCCGCGCCCTCGCCGTTCTCCAGGCCCGGGGAATGCGCCTGCGGCTCCTCGTCGTCGGCCGCGACCGGCGCGAGGCCGCTTTCCGGCGCCTCGCCTCCCGCCTCGGCCTCGACGGGTCGGTCTTCTTCGAGGGAGCGAGCCCCGCCCCCGAGCGCTTCCTCGCCGCCTCCGACCTCTTCGTCCTCCCGACTCTCTACGACCCCTTCGCGAACGCGACCCTCGAGGCGATGGCCTGCGGCGTCCCCGCGTTCACGACGGAGTCGAACGGGGCGGCGGAGGCGATCGAGCCGGGAAAGTCCGGCGGGCTCCTGTCGAGGGAGGCGAGCCCGGAGGAGATCGCCGAGCGCCTCCTCCCCTCCCTCGACCGTGGAGCGCGCGAGCGCGCGTCGGTCGCGGCCCGCGCTTCGGCCGAGCGGTTCCCGCGCGAGGCGCACTTCCGGGAGCTGCGGCGCGTGTACGCTGAGCTCCTCGCGACACCGCGGCCCTAGCTGTCCCGCGACACGAGGGGCGGGCGAACGCCGAGGGAGCCTTCCTTGTCGGTGCTGCGCGGCTCCGATAGTTTCGTCCGCGAGATCTCCGGCCTTGGCCGAGCCGACGAGCGTGGTCGTGTCGAGCTACAACCAGCCGAGGGCGCTTCGCCTCGCCCTCGAGGGGTTGCTGCGCCAGGGCCGGCGGCCCGGGGAGATCCTGGTCGCCGACGACGGCTCGGAGGACGACACCCGGCTCCTGGTGGAGTCCTTTCGCGCGAAGACGACGATCCCAGTTCGCTTCGTCACACAGGAGCACCGCGGCTTCGGGAAGGCTCGCGCCCTCAACGCGGCGCTCCGGGTCGCTCGGGGCGAGACCGTCGCGTTCCTCGACGGGGACTGCATTCCCCACCGGGACTGGCTCGACGCCCACGCGACCGGCCTCGGGAAGAGGGGCGGCTACAGCGTCGGGGGATACGTGCGCCTCACCCTCCCGCAGGCGGAGGCGATCGAGGCCGGCCGCGTCGAGGCGGACACCTTCCTCGACCCCGGCCTGCGCCGGCGGTTCCGGTGGTTCCATCGCCTGCAGAACGTCTACATCTGGCTGCGCAAGCGGAAGAAGCCCAAGATCAAAGGGGGGAACTGGGCCGCCACGATGGAGGCCCTGCGCCGGGTGAACGGGTTCGACGAGCGCTTCGACGGGTACGGGCGCTCGGACACGGACATCCGCAACCGGCTGAACGCAGCCGGGGTGCCGGCCTCCTCGGCCTGGGGGCGGGCGTTCGTCTTCCACTGTCCCCACGCGATGGACCCCCGCCGCGTGGAGGCCTCCGCGACGCGGCGCGTGCCGGACTGGGACATCCACGGCGAGGGACGCGCCCGCCCGCGCTGCGAACGGGGCCTGATCGACACCTCCGGCGGCCGCTGAGGAGCGGGGCTGCCCTACCTCACGTAGCCGAGCGCGCGCAGCTCCCGCTCGCGCTCCTCCGCCCACGGCCCCTCGATCGTCTCGAGGGTCCCGGAGCGGGTCGTCTCCCACGTCGGGATCGTGCGGGGCTCCGGGACGTCCGCGAGGAAATCGAGGCGCACGCGCCCCGGCATGTCCTCCCCCTTCGGAAGCCCGAGGAGGTGGAGGAGCGTCGGGGCGACCTCGAGGACATGCGCGCCCTCGACCCAGGCGCCGGCCCGGGCGTGGGCGCCGTAGACCGCGAGGATCCCGTCGGGCGCGTGGTGGTGCCCGTAGCGCCCGGGCCCCTGCCGGTGCCAGCCGTGGTCCGAGAGGACGACGAGCGTGTCCCCGCGGCCGAGGCGCTCGAGGTAGCGCCCGAGCGTCCGGTCGGTCCACTCGTAGGCGCGGTCGACGCAGTCCCGGTAGCGCGCGACGAGCTTCGGGTCCTCCCCCATCGCGACCGCCTCCGGCTCCGAGAAGCGCCAGAAGATGTGGCCGAACACGTCGATCCCGCGGAGGTAGGAGAGGAGGAGGTCGGGCCGGTGCTCCCGCTCGATCTTCAGGGCCGCCTCGGCGAAGAAGAGGTCCTTCAGGTAGGGGGCGCGGAACGTCGTCAGCGGGTTCGCCCGGCGGAAGGTCGGGTGGGCGAGGAACTCCTCCCAGACCTCGTCGTCGACGGGGAGGAACGCGGCGAGCTCCTCCCGCGTCACGCTCTCCGGCGTCCGCTCGAGGTCCTGGAGCTGGTCGAGGAGTCCCGCGGGGTAGGTCGTCACCTCCGTCGCGTAGTTGCGCGCCTTGCCCCGGTCGGCGAGCTCCTTCCTCTGCCCGGTGCTCGCGAACTCCGAGACGATCCACCCGTTCACCACCTCGGGCGGCTGGGAGGCCCACCATCCGAGCGCGGCGACCCTCAGCCCCGCCTCCCCCACGATGTTCCACAGCGCCTTGCACAGGCGGAAGTTCGACGTGACCGGCAGGACGCGCAGGAGGCGAGAGCCGACGAGGAGGTCCTCGATCGGGCCCATCCACGGCTCCGTGACGAGGTTCGGCCTCCTCATCCCCATCAACTGCTGGAGGTAGTGGCTCTTGATCCCGTGGACGTCGGGCGTCATCCCCGTGACGACCGTCGTCCAGATGAGGGCGGAGTGCGTGGGCTCGATCGTCTTCAGGCGCCCGCACGCCCCCTCCCGCCGGAGCCGCGCGAAGTTCGGGAGCCTCCCCGCCTCGACGAGCGGTCCGATCTTGTCCCAGGTCGCGCCGTCCAGCCCGAGGACGATCACGCGGGCGCTCAGCGGGTGTCGCTCGGGAGGATTCGGGAGCGGGGGGAAGCGAGGCACGTCGTCGCGCGGATCCCGGCG
>JAKEFM010000243.1 GCA_022616055.1 Planctomycetota bacterium | reverse complement strand
CGCGGGCCCGTCGATCACGTTCGCCCCCTTCCCGAGCGGAGGAACGACGAAGGAGTCGGCGACGCGGCGCCCCGCGCGCGCGAGGATCCGGACGACGCCCCAACCCTCGGCGGCCCCCTCGTAGCAGGCGACCTCCGCGCCCGGGGCCGCCGCGACGATCGCGAGGAGGTCATTCGGCTTGAGCTTCATCGAGGCGCTCGCGTCGACGAGCACGGTGCCCCCTCGCAGCCGGACGCGACGCGCGAACACCCGTCGGTCGACGAGGAGGCGGTGCGGGAACCGGAGGTCGAGCCCCTCCTCAGCAGCCCGCCGCATTCCCCGGCACGAGGCTCCGGGGACGGGGAGCGTCCGCGCCGGCTCCTCGATGCGGCGAAGCTCCCCCCAGCGGGGCGGGCCGTCGGGAACCCTTGGCCTGCCCGGAGCGCCCGCCGGTTCCCTCGGTCCGGTCGCGCCGTCGGGAAACTCGGGAGGCCCGTCGGGGTCGCCGAGGAGGTCGTCGAGCATCCTCGCCACTTCCACCGTCGCCCGGAACTTCGGTCTCGCCTTCGGCTCCGTGAAGGCCTTGCGCGCGCGCTCGGCGAGGTTGCGGGCGAGCGCGCCCGCGTCTCCCGACGCCTCGTAGTCCGCCGCGACCCGCTCGTAGGCCCGCGTCCCGTGGCAGGCGAGGAGGAAGAGGACCGCCTTCCGGAACCGCCGCCGCGGATCCGGGCTCTCGATGGCGCGGTCCTCCAGCTCCCAGATGACCGCGCCGAGGCCGGCGCGGCGCGCGCACTCGTTCACCCGGGCGTCCTCGACGAAGAGCAGGGTGTCGGCCGCGACGCCGAAGCGCGCCGCGTTCGGCCGCGAGGGGGAGAACTTCACGTGGGCGAGCTCGTGGAGCCGCACGGCCCGCGCGAGGGGTGTCGCGTCGAACGGCGCGGCGAGGACGCGCGCCGAGCGTCCCGTGTGGCCTCCGCGCGGGACGTGGCGCACCGTCCAGTCGCCCGGGAAGAGGATCTCGGGGAGGGGTCTGGAGTTCACGGCTCCCCCTACTTCCCGCGGTGCAGCCGAAGGGCGTCGAGGACGTCTCCCGCGCGGCCGCCGAACACGGCGCGCGCGGCCTGCTCCTCGCCGATCGCCTCCCGGAGCCTCGCGAACTCCTTCCAGGCCCGGATCGAGATCCGGCGCTCGCCCGGGAGGGCGACGGTCGCCCGCGCCGCGACCTGGAGGTCCTTCGGGAGGGCGCCGAGCGCCGCCGGGTGGACCGAGTCGATCTGGATCGCCACCGGGAAGCGGTCGCGCAGCGCCGGGGGGAGGGACTCGGGATCGCCGTTCAGGGTCGCGACCACGCGGAACCCCGAGGCGGGGCGGACCGTCTCTCCGCTCGGCAGGGAGAGGAGGGCGACCTCCGGATCGTCGAGGATGGCGAGGAGGAAGGAGAGCGCGTCGTCGCCCGCCTTGTCGATCTCGTTGATCACGAGCCGGACCCCCCCGCGGTAGGCGCACATCGAGGGGCCGTCGTTCCAGACCCAGCGGCTCTCGAAGGGGACCCAGTGTCCGCGCAGCTCCGCGGCGGACATCTCCGGGGTCACCGTGACCGAGTAGACCCGCTCCCCCTCGGCGTGCGCCGTCCAGATGGCCTGGTAGGTCTTCCCGGTCCCCGGCGGGCCGTGGAGGAGCATCCGGGTCGAGTGGGGGAAGACGGAGGTGAAGAGGTCCCAGCACGAGATCTTTCCGTTCGAGGCCATCGGCGTGTCTCCCGGACCGCGCGCGCGCCGGACCCGCAGGCGGGCGGCCGCCTCCGCGCGGAAGCGCTCGAGCCTGCGCAGGAATCCGTCTCCCAAGGGGGCGCTCGCGAGGTCCTAGTGCCCCCAGGAGAACCCCCCGTCGGCGGGGGTCCCGGAACGATCTCAGGAGCGGGTCGAGCCCGGACCGCGCGTCCGCGCCGGAAGGGGCTTCCGCGTCGAACCATGGGTCGGGCGCGGGGCGGGGACGATCTCGTCCGAGTTCAGGTCGAGGAGCTCCTCGACGCCCCAGCGGTCGCAGAAGGAGAGATCGGACGGCGCGGGCGGGACGGACTGGGTGGTGATCTCCACCATCGCGAAGGTGGAGCGGAGGTACCGGGCGAAGCGGGTGCGCAGGAGATAGGCCCAGAGCTGGGTCATGCGCGCCTCCATGCCGAAGACGTTGAGCAGGGAGGGGCCCCCCTCCCAGACCTGCGTGCGGAGGAGATAGGCGGCGGTGAGCGGGCGGCCCCCGGCGGGCGTGTACTTCGAGTTGCGCTTCCCCGGCATCGAGGGCCGGCGGTGGCGCCGGTAGTGCGCGTCGCCGTGGACGCGGAACTCGATCTCGCCCCGGTCGGGCTTCGAGAGCCTCGGCACGAGGTCCGGCGCGATCTCGACCCTGTGGCGGTCGCAGTGGGCGAAGAAGCGGCGCGTGCAGCCGAGGACGGCGTCCTCGAGCGGAGTGCCGCTGCGCTGGATCGCCTTGCGGTCGCGGGGCTGGTCGTCGAGCGCCGGCCGGGTCGGCAGGACGAGGAGGTCCCGGTCCCCCAGCCGGTCCATCCAGTCCCCGGTCGCCGCGTTCCGGTAGTTCAGGATCGCGCCTCCGAACTCGAGCCCCTCCCCGAGCAGGGGGGACATCAGCTCCGCCGCCGCCAGGCCGTCGCGCAGCTCGTGGTACGGGAGGGTCCGCTCCCTCGAGGTCTGCCGGATCGGGAAGTGGAAGAGAAAGAACCGGTTCGGAGGCCGGACTGGCATGGGATCCCGCCCTCTCTTGGAGACCTTTCGGAGCGCTTCGACGATCGGGGAGGACGTGCGCTTGCGCAAGTCCGCCCACAAACCCCGTACCCGTCCGCGGGGCGGGAGCGCCGGAAGGACCCCCTCGCCCCCCTCCCCCGGCCTCGCGCCGCTCAAGTTCCCCGCCCCGTCCGCCGATTTTTACCGCCCGTCCTCCAGACCGAGACAAGGACCAGACCAGGAGACACCATGCCTTACACGGCAGAGATCAGCCGAAAGCAGGCCACTGCCTTCCTCTTCGTGCTCGACCAGTCCGGATCCATGAAGGACAAGATGTCCTCGGGGATCACGAAGGCCGACTTCGTCGCGGACGTCCTCAACAAGACCCTCGCGAACCTGATCGTGCGCTCGACCAAGTCCGACGGGGTGCGCAACTACTTCGACGTCGGCGTCATCGCCTACGGCGGCAAGGGCGTCGGCTCCGGCTTCGACGGCGAGGGCACGGGGAGCGTCCTCCAGGCGCTCGGCGACGTGGCGGCGAACCCGCTGCGGGTCGAGGAGCGCACGAAGAAGATGGACGACGGGGCGGGCGGCCTGGTCGAGCAGCCGATCAAGTTCCCCGTCTGGTTCGAACCGAAGGCCGTCGGCGGCACCCCGATGTGCGAGGCGATGCGCCAGGCGGCCGCCGCCCTCGTCGAGTGGTGCGACGCCCACCCCGGCTCCTATCCGCCGACCGTGATCCACGTCTCGGACGGCGAGTCGACGGACGGCGACCCCGAGGAGATCGGCCGCCAGCTCCAGGAGATCGCGACGGACGACGGCAACGTCCTCGTCTTCAACCTCCACATCGACGCCTCCGAGGGGACCGGGATCATGTTCCCGAACGACGAGAAGTCGCTCCCGGACGCGCACTCGCGGCGGCTCTTCCGGATGTCCTCGGCGCTCCCGGAGCACCTCGTCAAGTTCGCCACCCAGATGGGGTACACCGCCTCCCCCGACTCGCGGTTCTTCGGCTACAAGGTCGGGACCGAGGGGATCGTCGACTTCTTCGACATCGGGACGCGCGCGAGCGAGCTGCGGTAACGCCTCCGCGTTCGGCGCGTGCTCCGGAAGAGGTTCGCGGCTTCCGTCTCGAAGGACCCTTCCGCCCCGGAGCAGAACGAGGACGCGTTCGGCTGCGACGACGCCCGTCAGCTCTACGTCGTGAGCGACGGGGCGAGCGAGTCGTTCAACTCGCGGTTGTGGTCGCGCGTCCTCGTCGGGGTGGGTCTGGAGCTCCGCCCACGCAAGCCCCGCGCCTTCTGCCAGGCGCTGCGCCACTGCATCAACGTCTACGAGGACTGGTGCAAGGCGAAGGGGATGTCGTGGGCGGAGGAGGCCTCCTTCGCGCGCGGGAGCTTCGCGACGTTCCTCTCCGTGCGGGCCGGGGAGCAGCCGGGGCAGGCCCTCGTGCTCGGGACGGGGGACTCGATCGCCGTCCTCGCCGCCGAGGGGGCGCTCGTGTCCTCCTTCCCGTACTCGACGGCCGCGCAGTTCGCGGAGCGGCCCCACCTCCTCTGCACGCGCGCGGCGTTGAACCGCCTCGGGGGGATCGACATCGCCTCGGCGCTGCGATCGCTGTGCCGGGAGGAGCCGTCGGGGCCGCTCCACCGCAACTGGAGGCTCACGGGGCTGCGCGAGGGGCGCGTGCTGTGCATGACCGACGCCCTCGGGGCGTGGCTCCTGCACGGGGAGAAGACCCCCGAGCGCCTGCGGACGCTCCTCGCGATCCAGAGGGAGGAGGAGCTGCGCGACCTCGTCGTGGAGGAGCGCAAGAACCGGCGGATGCGGACGGACGATTCGACGCTGGTCGTCCTCGGATGGAACGATGCCTCTCCCGACGCCTGACCAGTACAACGAGGCCGTCCAGGCCCCGCGCCTCGCCTTCACCGACTCCCTCCTCCAGAAGGGGGAGGTGGAGCGCAACGCCCTCGGGCTCCCCCTCGCCCTCGGCGGCTCCTTCGCCATCACCTACCGCATCCACTGCAAGAACAAGAAGTCCTACGCGGTCCGCTGCTTCCACAAGTCGACCGCCGACCTCGACGCCCGCTACGACCAGATCCACCGCGCGCTCGGGAAGGCGCGCCTCTCCTACTTCGTCGAGTTCGAGTACCAGCACCAGGGGATGCGCGTCCGCGGGGCGGCCTACCCGATCGTGAAGATGGAGTGGGCCGAGGGGGAGACGCTCGGCCCCGCGCTCGAGAACTCCTACGAGGACAAGAAGCGCCTCGGCGCCCTCCAGCGGCACTTCGAGGACCTCGAGGAGGCGCTGCGCAAGGCGGGCCTCGCCCACGGCGACCTCCAGAACGGGAACGTCATCGTCGAGCGCAGCGGGCTGCGCCTCGTCGACTACGACGGGATGTTCGTCCCGGGGATGGCGCGCGGCAACGGCGTCGAGATCGGGCACAAGCACTTCCAGCACCCGGGCCGGACGGCGAAGCACTTCGGCCCGGAGATGGACCGCTTCTCCTTCATCGTCCTCGACCTCTCCTTCGACGCCCTGCGTCTCGAGCCCGAGCTCTACGAGAAGTTCGGCAGCGGCGAGAACCTCCTCTTCACGGCGAACGACTTCATGGAGCCGGAGTACTCGACCCTCTTCCAGGCCCTCGCCCGCCTGCCCGACGAGGGGGTGCGGACCCGGGCCGAGAACTTCGCGCGGATCTGCGCCGCACCGATCGAGGAGGTCCCCACCCTCAAGGACTTCCGCTCCGGCCTCGCCATCCCCTCCAAGCGCGCCGCCGTCTCCCGCCCCGCGGCGGGGCCCGTCTACATCGGCGCCTTCCCGGTCGTCGACGCGGCCGACTGGGAGAGGACCCCCGCCGATGAGGGGGACCGCGTCGAGATCGTCGGCCAGGTGCTCGACGTGAAGGTCCGGAGCTCGAAGAAGGGCACGACGAGCCTCGCCCTCCTCCTCGGCGACCGGTTCGAGGACGCCGTCCGGGTCGAGATGTGGGAGGAGGCGCTTCGGCGCTTCGCCGCCGAGAGCGACCCGGACCAGGCGTGGGAGGGGCGCTGGGTCTCCATCACGGGTCTCATGGGCTCGGGTCCCTCCCGCAAGCGCCGGCGCTGGCGCCTGCGGGACCCGAACCTCGCCATCGCCGTCGACGACCCCACCCAGGTCACCGAGATCGGCCGCGACGAGGCCCGCTGGCGCCTCGGCCGGGGCCCGAAGCCCGCCCCGGGCACGAAGAAGCGCAGGGGCAACAAGGCCTCGAACCGCCAGGTCCTCGACACCCTCAAGAAGGGCCTCGAGGCCGCCCGCGCGGCGGCGGCCATGGCGGCGGCGGCGGCGAGCGCGGCGTCCCGCGTGCCGTCGGCCACGAAGATGAAAAACAAGGCCCTCCTCCAGCGCATGAAGGGCACGGGCCCGGCGACTCCCGCCGCTTCGGCGTCCGCCTCGTCTCCGTCCGCACCGGCGCCCGCGCCCGCTACCCCCCCGGCGATCCCGGCGGGGACCACGCCGGCCCCCGCGTGGATCGCAGGAGCCAATCCGGCGCCTCCCGCGCAGGTCCTCCCGGCGCCTGCGCGGACTGCCGGACCGACGCCGGCGGCCCTCGCACCCCCCTCCCCCACTCCCTCCTGGATGGGCGGCGGGACCTCCTCCCCCCCCCGGTGGGGCCGGCGCTACTGGATCACCGTCGGCGCGACCCTGCTCGGACTCCTCCTCCTCGGAATCGTCCTGCGGGCGATCGTCCGCTGAGGCTCCTCCCCTCTCCGTCCAATCCCGTCGGGGTTCACCCTCGAGGCGCCCGGCGCGAGTCGCCCGGAGTCGGACCCGGGCCCTCCATCTCGACCACGTGATCGTCACGGCCACACCCACAGGTCCCCGCGCTCGAGCCTGAACCGCTCGCCTTCCCCCCGGCGTTCCCCGCTCGGGCGGGGTGAGGACTTCCATGCGAGCCAGGGCCTCCGATACGCTGCCGCGGGGCTGATGCGCGCGGTGTCAGCACGAGGCCACCTCGACGCGCCCCAAGGAGGTTCCGATGGCCTCGATCAGCGGAACCGGCGGGTGGGATCTCCCCGCCCTCGCCGAAATGCGTCCGTCTGCGTGGGAGTCCTTTCACCGGGCGGTGCTCCCCCGGATCCTGCGTTGGGTCGCACCGTTCGAGAAGAACGTGGACTTCATGCCCGATCTCGTCGCGACGGTCTTCGTCGCCGTCGTTCGGCAGTTCGCTCGCGGATTTCTGCCCGCGGACGCCCCTTCCCTCCTCCCTTGGCTCCGTTCGATAGCGCACAACACCGCCAAGAAGTGGGTCAGGGGCGAGGCCCTCCGCCGCTCCCTCATCCTCCCGCTCCCCGATGGGGACATGCCCTCGCCCGACCTCCTGTCCGAGGAGGTCTCCGCCCCCTCGGCCGATCTCAGACGCCTCATCAAGCGGCTCCCCCGGCGATGGCGGATCACCGTCCGGCTCCGGATCCGACCACACCCCTGGTCGTACGCGCGAATCGCGAGCCTCTTCGGCGTCACGGAGTCGGCGGCGCGGACGTGGTACCACCGGGCGGTGAAGCGCATGCGGGGCATGATCGTGGAGGGCGAGGGCGAGTGAGCCCTTCGTGCCGTCCTGTTCCGCGCCCCCGAGGCCCTCCTCGCGGACTCTCCCCCTTGGGAGGGCGGGACCATCTCACCCGGCCGGCAGGTGCGATCCCTCAGGGAATCGAGATCGTCGTCGCGGTGAGGATCGACCGGATCGCGAAGGAGGGGGTGGTCTCGAAGACCCCGCCCGATGCGAAAAACGTTGTCCCGTGGAACGCTGGATCATTCGGGATCGGGATCGTGAAAGTGGCCTGCCCGGAGGCGTCGAGGGTGCCTCCGATACCGGCCCCAAGAGTCGAGAGGAAGAGGGGATCGGGGCTGAGCGGGACCCAGTAGGAACCGAGGAGGAAACCGGCGTTGCCCTGTGAGAAGGCAAGGACGAAGGGGCGGTTCGGCCACGCTGGGACGTTGAGAGAGAGGGAAAGCGTTCCTCCCACGGTCGGGGCGCCGAGGATAGAGAGGTTCCGCGCGGCGTAGACGAGGACCTTCCCCGTCAGCGAGCTTCCCGCGATGGGAGCCCACTGCCAGGAGAGGAGGAAGTCGCCGAGCCCGTCCCCGTTCAGATCACCTGCTCCCGAGACCTCGTAGCCGAAGCTCGTTCCGCTAGACTCCGTGACCTGATAGATGAGGGTCCCGTTCGCTCCTGAGAGCACGCTCACGCGCTCGAGAGGAGGAACGGGGTACGTAGGCGGGATGTGGCTCAGGAGGATCTCGTCCCTGCCGTCCCCCGTGACGTCTCGGACACGGCCGAGGTCGATCACGACGCCAAGGTTCGTCGGGCTGGACCAGGTGTAGAGCATGTTTCCGGTGGCTCCAGACGCGACGTAGAGGGTGGTCGGGGCCGGGTTGCCAAGCCCTGGGATCGGGTTGTCGCAGAACGCAAGGTCTCCGAACCCGTCGCCGTCTACGTCCCCGAGTGCGGTCAGCTTCTTCCCCAGACCTTGGAACTGGCTCGTTCCGAACCACTGGTTCAGGACGACCCCCGTCGCGCCAGAGCGAATCTCCACCAGGCCTGCGGCGAACATGGCTCCGTTGTAGCGTTCGTCGCTGGCCACGGCCCAGTCTCCGTGGCCGTCGCCGTCCACGTCGCCGAGGCCGGCAAGCCCCCCGTCGTTCAGAGTCCCTCCGAAGCCCTCGCCAGCCTGGGTCCCAGGGACGAATTGGAGGATTGCTCCCAGGGAGGGGCCTGCCAATGCCCAGGCGGCGCCCGTGTTCCCGAATCCAGCCCCAGGGATGTCATACCCGGGACCCGAGACGAGCACGTCCTCGGACCCATCTACGTCCAGGTCCCCTCCGCTAGCGAGCACCTCTCCGAACTGGCTGCCGGCCACCGGCGGAAAGTACGTCACCGGGGCGGAGCCGTAATCGACGAGGACGAGTCTGCCGACGGCCGAGAGCGTCCCCCCGAAGACCGCCCACCCGCCCGGGGCGCCCGCGATGAACTCGGCAACCGAGTCTCCGTCAAGGTCCATGAGCAAGGCCGCTGCCCCGAACCCCTCGCTCCCGTAGAAGGGCAAGGGGGCGTTGAATGCGGGATCGCCCGAGTACTCGGCGAGCGGGAACCCGGCGATCCCCGAGCACATCCGCACGCTCCCAACCCCGAGGTTCCGGAACGGGCTCCCGATGGCGAAGTCGTCGAATCCGTCGCCGTCGAAGTCCCCGCCCCCGGAAACCACGAACCCGATCGGTGTGTAGGAAGGAGTCGAGGGGAGTTCGTAGAGGAGGACGAAGGGGTCGGCCGTCTGGGAGGCCGACCCCTGGGCAAACAGGACGAACGAAAGGGAGAGCAGGATCTGGATCTTCAGGGGGTCGTTGCCTCGTCCGCTCCCATGTCGGCGTACTGGCCGGCAGGGCCGTCCATGTTGATGTCGATCTGGCGGAGGTTGCCCTCGAAGTCGAACAGCGGGACTGCCGGGGGGTTGTTGATGGCTTGGTCGACGACGGGGTTCGAGGCGGGGATGTTGAACAGGTGGTAATCGTCCTGGGGATAGTTCACGAACTGCGGGATGTTCGGGAAGAGGACGTTCCCCTGCCCCGTGCATGACCCCCCGCATGTCTGGAAGCTGCTGTAGTTGATTCGGTTCACTGCAAACCCGGAGAGGTCCGCAGGCCCCGGCGACCCGAGGTGGTACGAGATGCCGTTGTGGAACGAGGCGCTTGAGGTCGTCCCCGCCCCCTGGACGAGCACCCCGACGCCCCCCGTCTCCGCCACCGTGTTGTGCGTCATCGTCGGACCCGCGACGCTCCCCGCGAGGAGCGCCTCGTTCAGGATCCCGTTCACCGTGTTCCGGTAGATCACGTTGTTCACGATCGTGGGGGAGGAGGTCGACCCGCTCCCGTCCGCCACGTTGTGGATGCCCACGAGGTTGTGATGGATCCGGTTCGAGAAGATCGTGCTCCCCGGGGCGAGGACCGCGCCGTCCTCGACCAGGATCTTCACGCCGTTCCGGCCGTTCGGGCCGATCTCGTTCATCTGCACCGTCAGCGTGCCCGACGACCCGGCAGCAGGGTCATGCAGCCACGTGAACGCGCCGTCAAGGGAGTTGCCGAAGAGGAGGCAGTTCTCGACGCGGCCCGTGATCTGGCCGCCGAAGGCCGCCTCGAAGGAGACTCCGTGACCCTCGAAGAGGTTCGAGGGGTTCGCCCTCGCCCCGCAATCGATCACCCGGCAGTTCCTCACGGTGACGCCGACGGCCCCCCCGCTGAACGTCGAGGCCGAGCGAACGCCCACGAGACCGCACGCGCTGATGGTCGAACTCTCCAGGGTGGCCCTGATCAAGCTGTCCCCCGCGCCGTCGACGAACAAGGCCCCTATGTCGATGCCGAGGGGGTTCGCCGGGTTCGAGTTGGTCAAGCCGAGGACGCTGAAGTCCGACGCGGTGAAGTTCAAGTTCGCCGTGCCGGGGTTCCCGATCGCGATCACCCCCAGACCGTGGAGCGCCCGTGCGGTCGCCACCCCTCCCGACGAGGCGACGGTAAGCACGACGGACTGGAGGATGGGAGCCATCTCGCTCACGGCACCGGGAACGGAATTGCTTACGGAGTCGATCTTGAGGAGGGTGTTCGTGAGCGGAAGGCTCGTGGTCGCCGTCACGCCGGACAGCGTCGCGGCATTCCTCCCTCCTTCCCTCGCCTCGAGGCAGAGGCAGTAGGAGGCCGAATCCGAGACCATCACCTCCCGGAGGCTTGACTCGCTCAAGCTACCGGAGTTGGAGCTCGCCACCAAGACGGCGGGCTCGCCTCTTTCGACGCGCATGAGCCGCTGGCCCGCGAGCACCCCGTCGAGGCCGGTCTGGTTGTTGACGACGGCTCCTCCGATCGCCCAGATCCGGATGGTCGCGCCGGGGGACGAGTTCGACCGGATCCGAACCGGCACCCGCGTCCCTCCGGGGAAGAACTCCGAGTTCGCCGTGTCGTAGGTGATCATCCAGCGCGCGGGGAGGTCGATCGGGAAGGTCTCCCCGTTCGGCGCGTCGTCGTAGGGGAGTTCGGCGCCGGAGGCATCATCCAACCGGCCGGCGACGTTGAGGATCATGTTCTCCGTCGGAGTGAGGGTGACCTGGTTGAGGGCGTAGGTGATCGACCTCCAGGGGGTGGCGCCCGTCGTCCCGTCCCAGACCCCCGGGATGTTGATGTCCTGGCCCGTCTCGCGGTTGACGAACCGCGTCAACTGCTGGGCGCTGAGAGTTTGTGAAGAAAACGGCCTGCCCGAGCGGAGCGCTCCGTGGTAAGGGGGTGCATGGAGACGACGAATCTGTTCGGGAGCGAGGCCGCGGCGT
>JAKEFM010000242.1 GCA_022616055.1 Planctomycetota bacterium | reverse complement strand
GTTCAACGAAAGACATCGTCTCCGATCCTCGAGGCCCGACGCGCGGCATCCGCGAGGGCGCGCGGGCGCCGGCCGTTGGATGCCATTGTCAGCTGGCCGACTACCTCATTTCTGACGCGAAACGACGATATCCGCTTTCGTCGAATCGACGATCTCCAGGAGCTCCTTGGTCTCCTTCGCCGGGACCTTGTTCTTTGCAAGCACCTCCTTGAACAGCGAGACCATGCGGTCCCACTCCGGCTCCGTGATGTTCAGGTGAGCGTGAGACTCCTTCATCTCACGACCGTGATACCGGCATGGACCGCCCGTGGCCTGACAGACCATGGCGGTCACGTGGTACTTGAGATAGGGCGCCGGCACGCGCTTCCTCGCGGCATCGATCGCGGGGTTCGCGTTGAGGACGGCGTCAGGCACGAGGGCGTTGATGAAGTCGTCGACCACGACCGAGATCGGCGCCAGGCCACCCAGCCGGTCGTACAGGGACTGTTGCTTCTGCTCCGCACCGCTCTGCGCCACCGGCGAGTGGGGTCCGGTGAGCAGAACGGCGACGAAACCAAGAGGGATCCAGAGATTCATACTGCGCGTGAACATATCGTGTTCCTTTCGCTTGTGGGGAGCGCCTTGCCGCTCCCCGGTCGTACGACGGTTCCAACTGCCCTTCACGCTGGCCCGCCAACGTGTATGGGACAGACCCTTGTTCGACCCCCGAACGCAGCGCCCGCGGCCTGCCGAACGCAGGCACCTGCGCCGGCACGCGCGACCAAGCTCTGGATGCGGCAGGGGTTGGCGTCCGGGCCGGGCTCCACGTCTGCCGCGCCAGGCAGACCCGCCTTCGCAGACACGCCGGGCGGGATGCTGGCCGACGCGGGGTTCCCGGGAGGAGGTGTCGCCGATCTGCGGCCGCCCTCTCGCGGCCCCTCCCTGAAAAGGCGGTCCGCCGGGCGGCGGACGGCCCCGGGGCCTGGGTCGAGAACGTGGGTGTGGATCGTCGTCGCCACGTCCTCGTGGCGGAGGAGCTCCCGGACCGTCCGAATGTCGCTCCCGTCTTCGTGCAGGTGGGTCGCGAAGGAGGGCCGGAAGGTGGGGCACGTGGCCCTCTTCGAAATGCCCGCGGCGGGGACGGCCCGGCGCGCCGCGTGCTGGACGACCGTCTCGTGAACGTGGTGGCGCCGCCGCTGGCCGGTCTCGGGATCGACGTAGGTGCGCGTCGCGGGGAAGACGCACAGCCAGGCCCAGTCGCGGGCCGCCGAGGGGAGCTTGCGGTCGATGGCGCCGTGAGGCTCGACCCAGCCGGCGCCTTGCGTCACGTCGCGCTCGTGCTGCCCCCGCACCTGGCGCAGGTGCGCGGCGAGGTCGTCTCGGAGGGCGCCGGGCAACATCGTGACCCGATCCTCGTCGCCCTTCCCGCGACGGACCGTGATCTGGTTGCGGCCGAAGTCGACGTCCTTGACGCGCAGGCGGCGGCGCTCGAGCAGGCCGAGCCCCGACCCGTAGCGGAACTCGAAGTACCGCCGCCTCCAGGGGAGGTAGGCGTCCTCCGTGCTCGGGCTCATGGGACGCAGGCGCATCGCCGCGCGCGCCCGGTCGCCGAGCCGGAAGGGAGGCTCGACTCCCGGGCGGAGGGGGCCGAGGCGGCCTTCGCCTCCCGGGATCTCCTCGCAGACGAGGGAGGCGCCGGCGAGTTCCGGCGGACTCCCACGCCCCTGATCGGGCGAGCGGCTCCACGGTCCGCGGAGGCGACCCGCCATCGTTCTCGTCTCCGCCGGGCCGGCCAGAGAGGTCCCCATGCGGCGGAATCATGGAACCCGCCGGCGAGCCGCGCAACGGCTGCGCGGGCGGGCAGGAGGGGACCGGCCGTCGCGAGCTTGCGGGCGTCCCGCCGGTCGTACTTTGTGCGGTCTCCCGGCCGGCGCGAGATGAGGGAGGGGGCGATGAACTCGCAGGGGATGGGCATGCGCTCGGGGAGACGGCGCACCTCGTAGCCGCAGGGGCCGGCCTCGTATCAGGTCCGCACCTGCCCCTCCGCCGCGAACAGGCGGAAGAGCTTGCGGATCGCTCCGGACTCGTTCGGGATCCGCCGTTCCTCCTCCCGGGAACTCTCGCCCCGCAGCCAGCATGACCGAGATCGTGTCCTTGTGGACGTCGAGGCCCACCGAGATCGCGCTCCCCCTCGTCATGGCCCGTCCTCCGAATGCGGCTCCGCTCGCCGCGTGCAAGCGACCCGCGAGCACGGCGTCACGGGCCGTTCCATGTAGTCTGACCCGCTTCCCTCGACCTTCCCCGCCCCTTGCGCGTTGCCATCGACGTCTCGGTCCTCGACACGCCCGAGCCGACCGGCGTCGAGAAGGTGTGCGCGAGCCTCCTGGCGGCCCTCGTCCGGCGGCCCACCGGGCACCGCTTCACGCTCGTCGCACCGCGCCGCGCGCCACCCCTGCCCTCTCTCTTGGAGGAGTTCGAGGTCGAGGTCCTCCCCGTCGAGGGTCCCCTTCCCCTGTGGCGGGAGCGGCTCCTCCCTCCCTTCGTCCGCCGGCGCGGGATCGGGGTGTTCCACTCCCCCGTCGCGGCCTTCCCGCTCACGGCCCCCTGCCGGCGAATCGCGACGATGCACGAGGTCCCCTCGCTCGAGGCGGGAACGGAGGGGGACGAGGGGCGTCGCGCCTCGCACCGGATCTGGGCCTTCCTCGACGCGACCTACGCCGACCTCGTGATCTGCCCCAGCCGACGGACGGCCGACCATCTCGTCTCCCTTCACCCGACCGCCGGCCCGAAGGTGCGCGTCGTCCCGCACGGGGTGGAGGACCGCTTCCGGCCCTCGCCGGAGGGGGATCGGGGGGAGGTCGCCCTCCGGAGGTGCGGGATCCCGCGGGGCCCCTACTTCCTGATGGTCGGCAAGACCCGCGCGAAGAAGAACCTCGTCCAGGCCGTTCGCGCGTTCCGGGTGTTCCTCGACCGGACGGCCGCGCCCCACCGGCTCGTCCTCGTCGGGCCCCGGGGGAGCGCGCTCGCGCCCTCGGTCTCGCCGACCGGGTGGTCGCGACCGGGTACGTCCCCGACGAGGACCTCCCCTCCCTGTACGGCCGATCCGACGCGCTCCTCTTCCTCTCCCACTCCGAGGACTTCGGCCTCCCCCCCCTCGAGGCGATGGCCTGCGGCGCCCCCGTCGTCGGCTCGGACCGCGGGGCGCTCCCCGAGATCTGCGGGGACGCCGCGCTCCTCGTCGACCCGCGCGACCCCGACGGCATCGCCGAGGCGGCGGCTCAGGCGATCGAGAGCGAGGAACTCCGACGGGGCCTGGTCGGACGCGGCCGGGCTCGCGCGCGAGGGTTCACCTGGGAGGCGTGCGCGCGGGGAACGTTGGCGGCCTACGCGGGCGCGCTCGACACGGTCGCCCCGAGGCCGCTCGCGCGGCTCTTCTAGCCGGATGCGCGAGGATTCCGCACGCATCCGCTCCGAGGCCCCACAGGAATCGTCCTTCCAGGAGAAGTTCCAGGAACCCGGCCGTCGGCCGAGGACGGGGGGAGGAGTCGGACCAGCGAAGCCTGCCGACGAAGGCGTCTCCACCGGAGGCCACGCCGAGGAACCGTGCGGCACGCGAGGCGTCGTGTAGCATGTCCGGCACGCTGGAGCGGTGGTACACCGATGCGTGACCGCGTCGCCTCCGTCGCAATCTTCCTCGCGCTTCTCCTCTCGCCGGTCCAGGGAGAGGCGCAGACCCTGGGAGAGCTGCACCGGATGCTCCCGATGGACACCGGAGCGAACGCCGTCGCTCTCGGCGACCTCGATGGCGACGGGGACCTCGACGCGATGGTCGCCCTTCTCGTGCCCTGGGTGTTCACCCGTGTCTACCTGAACGACGGGTCGGGCGTCTTCGGCGAGGCGTTCCCCGGACCCCCGTTCCCCGGCGCCACCACTCTGGCCGTGGCCCTGGGGGACGTCGACGGCGACGGGGACCTCGACGCCTGGAGGGGGAACTTCGGGGAGGACGATCTCCTCCTGAACGACGGCTCGGGGACCTTCACGGATGCGACGGCACAGCTCCCGGCGATCGTGGACGACACCACCGCCATCGCCCTCGGGGACGTCGACGGCGACGGGGACCTCGACGCTCTCATGGGGAACCGCGCCTTCCTGGCGAGCGCGCAGGACCGGCTCTATCTGAACGACGGAACGGGGGTCTACGCCGACGCGACCGCGCAGCTCCCGGGGATCCTCGACACCACCAACGCCGTCGCTCTGGGGGACGAGGACGGGGACGGGGATCTCGACGCCTTCATGGGGAATGGCTACCCCTTCTCGGACGCACAGGACCGCCTGTACCTGAACGATGGCTCGGGGGTCTTCAGCGACGCGACCTCCCAGGTGCCGGCGATCCTCGACAACACGACCTCCATCGCCTTGGGCGACCTGGACGGGGACGCGGATCTCGACGTCCTGGCCGGAAACTCCGGGCAGACCCGCCTGTACCTGAACGACGGCTCGGGCGTTTTCAGCGACGGCACCTCCCAGCTACCCCCGGCTACCGGCAGCACCCAGGTGGTCGTCCTTGGGGACGTCGACGGCGACGGGGATCTCGACGCCCTGGCCGGAAACTTCGGGCAGAACCGCCTGTACCTGAACGGCGGCTCGGGCGTCTTCACCGACGCGAGCACGCAGCTCCCGGGGATGCCCGAGGACACCGACGACGCCGCCCTCGGGGACCTGGACGGGGACCTCGACGCCTGGATCGGAGACGCGGGACAGAACCGGCTCTACCTGAACGACGGCTCGGGGTCTTTCGCGGATCCCGCCTCGCTGCTTCCGGCGATCACCGACCCGACCTACGCCGTCGCCCTCGGGGACCTCGACGGGGACGGGGACCTGGACGCCCTGGTCGGGAATCTCGCCTCCGCGGAACCGGATCGCCTCTATAGGAACGACGGGCCGGGGGTCTTCACCGATGCGACCGCACAGCTCCCCGCGGTCGCCGACTTCACCTACGCCGTCGCGCTCGGGGATCTCGACGGGGACGCAGACCTCGACGTCCTCCTCGGCAATTTCGGGCAAGAGCGCCTCTATGTGAACAACGGCTCGGGCGTGTTCACCGACGGCACGTCCCAGCTACCCCTGTTCCCCGACGACACCCGGGCGGTCGCCCTGGGGGACGTCGACGGCGACGGGGACCCGGACGCCTGGCTGGGGAACACCTCCTGCAACTCCTCGGGATGCCCCGGGGCCCAGGACCGTCTCCTCTTGAACGACGGCTCGGGCGTTTTCAGCGACGGCACCTCCCAGCTCCCCGCGTTCCTCGACGACACTCGCGCGGTCGCCCTCGGAGACGTGGACGGGGACGGCGATCTCGACGCCTGGTCGGGGAACGCGACCTGCCCCAGCACGTTCGCCTGCGTGGGGGCTCAGGACCGCCTCCTCCTGAACGACGGCTCGGGGGGGTTCGCCGACGCGACGTCCCAACTCCCCGCGTTCCTCGACGACACTCGCGCCGTCGCCCTCGGAGACGTCGACGGGGACGGGGACCTCGACGCCCTGGCCGGGAACTACTACCCGTCCCTGAACCGCTTGTACTTGAACAACGGATCGGGGGTCTTCGCGTACGCGCCCTCGCAGCTCCCGGCGGCCTCCTTCCTGGTCGAGTCGAGCGCCGTCGCCTTGAGCGATCTGGACGGGGACGCGGACCTCGATGCCTTGGTGGCGAATTACGCCGGCGGCCTCCTCCTCTTCCTGAACAACGGATCGGGGGCCTTCAGCACTCCGGTCGTGTCGGCCGTCCCGGGCAGCACCCGGGCGCTTGCCCCTGGAGACCTGGACGGGGACGGGGACCTCGACTGTTGGATCGGACACGGGCTGCTCGATCGCGTCCTCCTGAACCTCGGCCGGCAGCTCGCGTGGACGCGCATTCCCCGGATCCGGAAACCCCTCACCATGGACGTCTACGGGCCTCCGGGCGGGACTTGGGCGCTGGGCGTGTCGCTGGCGAGCGCCAACGCCTCGATCCCTCCCGTCGGCACCCTGAGGCTCGATCCGCCGAGCGTCTTCGCCGTGTTCACCGGCTCGCTGGACCCGCAAGGCAGGGCTTCGATCTCCTTCCTCGTTCCTCCCAACCCCTCGCTGGTCGGACTCTCGGTCTATTGGCAGGGACTGGTGGCCAACCCCCTCCGATTCACGAACCTCGAGATCGCGACCCTGACGAGCCTTTAGGGTGGACGGGCGCCCCCCGTACGCAAGAGGCGGGCGAGACGGGCGTTTCCTTCGCGGAGATCGATCCAGCAGAGGGCGGAAGGAGCGGAGGAAGACGGTCCGTACCAGCGGGACGAGCCGTCCGATAGGCTCGCGCGCCCCTTGCGCATCGCGATCGACGTCTCGGTCCTCGACACGTCCGAGCCGACCGGCGTCGAGAAGGTGTGCGCGAGCCTCCTGGCGGCCCTCGCCCGGCGCCGCACGGGACACCGCTTCACGCTCGTCGCGCCGCGACGCGCTCCGCCCCTCCCTCCTCTCTCGGAGGAGTTCGAGGTCGAGGTCCTCCCCGCGGACGATTCGCTCCCGCTCTGGCGCGAGAGGCTCCTCCCCTCCTTCGTCCGCCGGAGAGGGATCGAAGTCTTCCATTCTCCCGTCGCGGCCTTCCCGCTCACCGCCCCCTGCCGCCGGATCGCGACGATGCACGAGGTCCCCTGGCTCGAGGCGGGGACGGAGGGGGACGAGGGACGTCGCGCCGCGCACCGGATCTGGGCCTTCCTCGACGCGACCTACGCCGACCTCGTGATCTGTCCCAGCCGCCGGACGGCCGACCACCTCCTCTCGCTCCACTCGACCGCCGGCCCGAAGCTGCGCGTCGTCCCGCACGGGGTGGAGGACCGCTTCCGGCCCTCGCCGGGGGGGGATCGCGGGGAGGCCGCCCTCCGGAGGTGCGGGATCCCGCCGGGCCCCTACTTCCTGATGGTCGGCAAGACCCGCGCGAAGAAGAACCTCGTCCAGGCCGTCCGCGCGTTCCGCGTGTTCCTCGACCGGACGGCCGCCCCCCACCGCCTCGTCCTCGTCGGCCCCCGGGGGAGCGCGCTCGAACCGGCGCTCGTTCGCGCTCGCGCCCTCGGTCTCGCCGACCGGGTGGTCGCGACCGGGTACGTCCCCGACGAGGACCTCCCCTCCCTCTACGAGAGGAGCGAGGCCCTCCTCTTCCTCTCCCACTCCGAGGGCTTCGGCCTTCCCCCGCTCGAGGCGATGGCCTGCGGCGCCCCCGTCGTCGCCTCGGACCGCGGGGCGATCCCGGAGGTCGTCGGCGACGCCGCCCCCCTCGTCTCCCCGGACGATCC
>JAKEFM010000241.1 GCA_022616055.1 Planctomycetota bacterium | reverse complement strand
CGGGAGCGTCCTCTACGCCGCCGCCTTCAGCGTGAACCTGACGACGCTCACGATCCCCGAGGGGACGAACGTCGTGGAACTGGTGTTCCTATGAAGAAGCCTGGACTCTGGCTCCTCTCGGCGAGCGCCCTCGCCTGGCTCACGGCCTCCGCGCACGCCCAGCCTTGCCCCATCGCCTGCACCGGCACCCAGATCGTCTGCCACCACCAGAACGGGATCCGGAACAACACCGGACTCGTGGCGCCGAATCCGGCAAACGTCGCCCCGATCGCGGGTCCGAACGCGGCGAGCGCGGGGGGGAACGTCGCCGGCGACGCCGAATGGAAGGTCTGGGGCTGCGAGAACGGGATGACGCGCGGCAGCGGCTTGCACACGGTCACGAGCTGGGAGGTGGGACTTTTCAACAACCTGCCGGGGGCCGGGACGCTGGCCTACCAGATCCCAGACCTCGAACTCCGTCCAGTTGTTCTCGGACCGACGGGCGTCCGCGTCCCCGACTTCGCCGCAGCGCCGTCCTACGCCGCCGCGGTGGGAGCCATCTCCCTCCCGGTCGGGATCTACCGGGTCAACGTCTCCATCAACACGCCGACCGTGGCGGCCCTCGCCACTTGTCCTTCCACGGCCTCCCTTCCGACCCTCTCCAACGCGGACGTGGCGATGCTGTTCCTCCACGAGCCGGGACAGGTCCTCGGGGCGCCCGGTTACTCCTTCCAGGTGCAGACCCAGAACGAGACGACGATCCTCTCGAACGGCGGCAACAGCTACTCGGGCACGTTCAACGCGGTGACGGGCGCCGTGGGCTCCTACCCTTCGGCCCAGGAACTCTTCGGCGAGCTGGCCTTCTTCGAGCCCACGCTCGAGGTGCTCCGGCAGACGGCGGGGTTCCTCGCCCCCTCGACGGGCGCGGGCGCGCGCGAGCTCGCGGCGGGCGACTCCGTCGTCCTGCGCTCGGAGGACTGGCAGGGAGCGGTCGCCGCGATCGCCGGCCAGGACCGGCTGGCGGCGTTCCTGTTCTCCGACAACTCGATGGGGAGCCCCCTCTGCCCCGCGGGCCCTGGCGCGGCTCTCCTCCCGGGCTCCCTCTTCCTCCCGGGATCCACCGGGAGCGTCGCCCTCTTCCCCACCCCGCTCACCGCCTCCCTCCTCCCCTATTCTTCCGGACCGGGGCAGGGGCTCCTCTGCCACTTCCCCGGGGATGTGCTCTGCGGCGCCGCGGGGATCGCGAGCGTCTTCACGGACATGCGCGCGGAGACCGCTCCCATCCTCGTCCCGCCCGGGCTCTCGGGGAGCGTCCTCTACGCGGCCGCCCTCTACCTCAATCTCACGAACCTCACGATCGACGACGGGTCCAACACCGTCGAGTTGGTGTTCCTATGAAGAATAACTTGTTCCTCCTCGCTCCGATGACCGCGGTCCTCGCGCTCTCCCGCCCGGCGACCGCGCAGCTCTGCGCGGTCCCCTGCAACGGCACCCAGATCGTCTGCCACCACCAGAACGGGCTTCGCAACCATCGCGCCGGCCCGACCACCGGCGGCCTCCCGGCGTTCACGGTTGCCCAGACGGGACCGAACGGGGCGACCGGGAACGAGTCCGGGGACGCGGAGTGGAAGATCTGGGCGGTCGAGAACGGGATGACGCGGGGGAGCGGCGTCTCCACCGTCACGAACTGGGAGATCGGGGTGATCAACGCCGGAGGCGGGACGTTGACCTTCGACATCCCCGACATGGCGCTGCGCTCCGTCGGGCTCGTCGGAGGCGTCAAGGAGCCCGACATGAACGCGGCTCCGGTCGCCTCCCTCTCGGTCGGGTCGATCTCGCTGCCGACCGGCTCCTTCCGGATCAACATCTCGATGTCCACTCCGACGGTCGCGGTGCCTGGCTCGTGCCCCTCGACGACGACGCTGCCCGCCCTCTCGAACGCCGACGTCGCGATGCTCTTCCTCTACACGCCGGGGGAGATGTCCGCTCTCCCGAACTACTATCGCAACTTCGTGACGGTCGGGGAGGTCAACACGGTCTCGAACCCCTCGGTCCCGCCCTCGGGACCGGGGAACAGCTATTCGGGGACCTTCGACGCGACGCCCGGCGTCGTCACCCACTACCCGATCACCCAGGAGCTCTTCGCCGAGCTCGGGTTCTTCGAGCCGACGCTCGAGGTCTACCGCCAGTCGGTGGGGCTCGCCGCGCCGAGCCGGGGTTCCGGGGCGCGCGAGCTCGCGGCCGGAGACACGCTCCTGCTGCGCGTCGAGGACTGGGGAGCCGGAGCCGACGCGATCGCCGGGCAGGACCGCCTCTCCGCTTTCCTGATCTCGGATTCGTCGGCCGGCAGCCCCGTCGGCCAGGCGCCCCCGGGCGGGGGGCCCGGCTTCTTCCCGGGCTCGGCCCTCCTGCCGGGCTCGGCGGGAGTCGCCCCGCTCTACCTCACTCCCCTGCTCTCCGGCCAGCTCCTCGTCTTCTCGGCGAGGATGGGGGTGGGTCTCAACTGCCACGTCGTCGGGGACGTGAACTGCGGCGCGAGCGGGCTGCCGAGCGTGTTCACCGACCTGCAGGCGACCACACCGGCGATCCTCGTTCCGCCGGGCCTGACGGGCCTCACCCTCTACACCGCGGCCTTCAGCGTGAACCTGACGGCGGGGACGATCCCCGATGCGACGAACCTCGTCGAGCTGATCTTCCTCTAGGCGCCCGCCTGGAATAAAGGGGGCCCGGGGCGGATTCGGAGGTCCGCCCCGTGAAGATTCACGTGCGCCTGCCCCTCCTCGCCGCCGGCGCGATCGCCATCGCCGGGATCCTCGTGCTCTCGCGGTTCGCCCAGTGGGGGGCGGCGCCGGTCTCGCTCGGGGAGCCCGTGGAGCTCCCGGCTGGGTTCATGACCTACGAGGAGTACGGGAAGGTCGAGCACGGCCGTCCCTACCCGATCGAGGCGGGGGACGGGACCGGCCGCCTCCTCTACTTCGGGATCGGACACACGCGCGACCCGGCCGACCCCCAGCTCGCGGAGATGAGGAGGCGCTGGGAGGGGTTCCACCCGACCGTCGCGCTGTGCGAGGGACACCTCCCGTTCTTCGTCGGGACGAGGGAGGGCGCGCTCCGCCGCTTCGGGGAGTCGGCCACGCTCTACGACCTCGCGCGGGAGAGCGGGGTCCCCATCCACAGCCTCGAGCCGACGAGGGAGGAGGAGGCCTCGCACCTCCTCGAGCGGTTCCCGGCCGAGAAGGTCGCCCTCTTCCTGACGCTGCGGAGGTACGTCTCCTTCCGGCGGGGCGAGGGGACCGAGGGGGCGGAGGGATTCGCCCGCGGGGCGCTGCGGCGGGTGAAGGGGCTTCCGGGCCTCGGGGAGACCTTCCCGGACCTGGAGGCGATGGCGCGCTTCCATGCCCGGGAGTTCCCCGACCGTCCCGACTGGAGGGAGGTGCCCGAGGCCTTCTTCGATCCGGGGAGGACCGACACCTGGATGAACGAGGTCCAGACGCGATCGAACCGGTTCCGCGACGCCCACATGGTCGCGCTCCTGGTCCGGCTCGTCCGCCGCGGGGAGCGGGTCTTCGCGGCGGTCGGGGCGAGCCACGTCGTGATGGCGGAGCCCGCGCTGCGCGCCGCGCTCGGGGGGTAGCCCGGTATCCTCCGCGCCCCGTGCGGATCCTCTTCCTCGCCCAGCGGGTCCCCTTCCCCCCCAACCGCGGCGACAAGATCACGACGTCGAACCTCGTCCGCCACCTCGTGCGCGGCCACGAGGTGACGGTGGCGGCGCTCGCCGACGGGAGGCGCGACCTCGGCTACGCGGAGGAGCTGCGCCGTCTCGGGGTGGCGCGGGTGCTGGTCGAGCGGCTCGCGCCGCTGCGGGCGAGGATCTCGGCGGTCCTGGGGCTCGCCGGGAGCGGGCCCTTCACGATCCCCTACTTCCGGTCGCGCCGCCTCCACGCGGCGGTCGCCGCGCTCCCCGACCCCGACCTCGTCTACGCCTACTCCTCCTCGATGGCCCCCTACGCGACCGCGCGCGCCGCCAGGGTGATGCACTTCGGGGAGCTCGACTCGGACAAGTGGGCCCAGTACGCGGCGCGCGCCCGGGGCCCGGCGCGCTGGGCGTACGCGAGGGAGGCGCGGACGCTCCTCGGGTTCGAGCGGGAGGTCGCGCGGACCTTCGACGTCTCGATCGTGATCACGGAGGCCGAGCGGAAGCTCTTCCGCGAGCGGATCCCGGAGGTCGACCCCCTCGTCGTCCCGAACGGGGTCGACCTCTCCCGGTTCACGCCGGGCCCCCCGGCGGCGCGGGACCCCGACCGGATCGTCTTCACCGGCGTGATGGACTACCCCCCGAACGTCGAGGCGGTCCGCCGCTTCGCCCACGAGGTCCTGCCGCGGGTGCGCCTCGTGCGCCCCGGCGCGCGCTTCGAGATCGTCGGCGCGCGCCCGTGCCGGGCGGTCCGCGAGCTCCACGACGGGGAGAGCGTCTTCGTCGTCGGCGAGGTCGCCGAGACCGCCTCCTACCTCCGGAAGGCGGCGCTCGCCGTCGCGCCGCTCGACATCGCGCGGGGCCTCCAGAACAAGGTCCTCGAGGCGATGGCGTGCGCCTGCCCCGTGGTCGCCTCCCCGGCGGCGGCCCGGGGGGTCGAGGCGGTTCCGGGCGAGCACCTCTTCGTCGAGGAGGGGGCGGAGGCGACGGCGCGGCGCGTCGTCGAGCTGATGCGGGACGGGGAGCTGCGCGCGCGGATGGGCGCGCGCGCCCGGGCGCGGATCGAGGAGCGCTACCGCTGGGAGCGGGTCTTCGAGCAGGTCGACGGGATCCTCGAGCGCGCGCTCGAGCGCAGGCGCGGGCGCTAGAAGAGGAAGCGGACCGACTCCGCGCAGGCCGCGCGGATCGTCTCGGGGAAGGGCCCGAACCAGAAGGTGCCGACCGTCAGGAGCCCGAGGATCGCGGCGAGGGAGGGGACCGGGCGGTGGTGGAAGACCGCCTCGCTCTCCGGGGAGAAGTAGAGCGCTTTCACGATCCGGAAGTAGTAAAAGAGGGAGACGACGGCGTTCAGGGCCGCGACGACCGTCAGCCAGCCGAACCCCGCGTTCCAGGCCGCGAGGAAGAGGTACCACTTCCCGAAGAAGCCCACCGTCGGCGGGATCCCGACGAGGGAGAGGAGGAAGACGACGACGCACCCCGAGACGAACGGGGCGCGCCAGCCGAGCCCGCGCAGGGAATCGATGTCCTCGTTGCCGGTCGAGCGGGCGAAGTAGATCACCGCGCCGAATGCGCCGAGGTTCATGAAGTAGTAGGCGAAGAGGTAGAAGACGCTCGTCTCGAAGCCCCCGGGCTCGAGCGTCGCCACCCCCATGAGGGTGTAGCCGGCGTGCGCGATCGAGGAGTACGCGAGGAGACGCTTCAGGTTGGTCTGCCGCAGGGCGGCGAGGTTCCCGAGCGTCATCGTCACCGCCGAGATCAGGGCGAGGAGGGACCCGAGCTTCCCCGAGAAGGCCGCCGCCCCCTCCCCCATCGCCGGGGAGGGGAGGAGCGCCGCGCTGAACCGCAGGAGCGCGCCGAAGGCCGCCCCCTTGCTCGCCACCGCGAGGAAGGTCGTGACCGGGGTCGGGGCCCCCTCGTAGACGTCGGGGGCCCACCAGTGGAACGGGACGGCGGAGACCTTGTAGCCGAACCCGACGAAGGCGAGGACGACCGCGATCGCGACGGCGGGCCCCGCCACGCGGAAGCGGTCGACCGCCTCCCCCGAGGCGGGGTCGGCGGCCTTCCCGGCGAGGATGGAGGCCATCTCCCGCGCGTCGAGGGAGCCCGTGAGGCCGAAGAGGATCGAGAGGCCGAAGAGCATGACCCCCGTCGCCGCCGCCCCGAAGACGAGGTACTTGAGGGCGGCCTCCGCCGACCGGCGGTCCCCCTTCGCGAAGCCGGCGAGCACGTAGGAGGCGAGCCCGAGGAGCTCGAGGGCGAGGACGAGGAGGAGGAGGTTCGTCGTCGAGACGAGGAAGTACGCCCCCACGCCGGCCGACAGGAGGAGGAAGTAGAACTCCCCCGCCCCGTGGCGAGGCAGCTCGCGCGAGGAGTGCGCGAACAGGACGACGACGGCGAGCGTGGCCGCGACGAAGACCTTGAAGAGCGCGCCGAACCCGTCGACCGTCACCATCCCGAAGGCGATGGCGGGGCGGGGCTCCTGGCGCAGGAGCGCGAAGACGGAGGCCGCGATCGCGATGAGCGCGATCGTCCCGACCCGCCGGCTCTCCCTCCCCTTC
This sequence comes from Planctomycetota bacterium, assembly GCA_022616055.1. Taxonomy (GTDB): domain Bacteria; phylum Planctomycetota; class UBA1135; order UBA1135; family JAKEFM01; genus JAKEFM01. The sequence goes on along the minus strand of JAKEFM010000241.1, from coordinate 11,362 downwards.
CAGAGGAGGTCCGCGACGAGGGCGAAGCAGGCGCCCAGGGCGAGGACCGTCTCCGGCAGGATCCGGGCGAGATCTTCGGCGTAGGTCGAGGGCATGCGCGGCTACTTCGGCGCGATGAGCCGGAGGAAGGTCTCGATCGCCGGCATCTGCCAGTTGAGGACGAGGACGGGGAAGATCCCGAGGGCGACGCAGAGGACCGCGAGGGGCGCCTGGCTCACGACCTCCCGCGCGCTGATCTCGGGGAGGGAGGCGTACTTCTCGTCGAGCGGCCCGAGGAAGACGCGCTGGATCGTCCAGAGGAAGAAGGCCGCCGTGATGACGACGCCGATCACGGAGATCACCACGAGCGTCGGGAACTTCTCGTAGGAGCCGGCGAGCGACATCGCCTCGGAGACGAACCCCGCGAGCCCGGGGAGGCCGAGGGAGGTGAAGATCCCGAGGGAGGAGAGCCCGAAGTAGAAGGGCATCCGCTGGGAGAGGCCGCCGAAGCGCGCGATGTCGCGGTGGTGGGCCCGGTCGTAGATCACCCCGACGACGAGGAAGAGCATCGCCGAGGAGACGCCGTGGGTGAGCATCTGGAGCATCGCCCCGTTCACGCTCCAGGTCGTCCCCGCCGCGAAGCCGAGGAGCATGTACCCCATGTGGGAGACCGAGGAGTAGGCGACGAGCTTCTTGAAGTCGGTCTGGGCCATCGCCACGAAGGCGCCGTAGACGATGTTGATCACGCCGAGGAGGGCGAGGAAGGTCCCCGCGTCCTGGAAGGCCTGCGGCGCGAAGGGGAAGTTGATCCGGAGCATCCCGTAGCCGCCGAGCTTGAGGAGGATCCCGGCGAGGATGACGGAGATCGGCGTCGGGGCCTCGACGTGGGCGTCGGGGAGCCAGGTGTGGAAGGGGAAGACCGGGACCTTGATCGCGAAGCCGATGAAGAGGAAGGCGAAGAGCCACGTCTGGAACGGCAGCCCGAGGAGGATCCCCCCGTGGAGGAGCCGGGTGCCGTCGAGCTGGCCGTTGCGCGCGAGCTCCTGGAGCTTCAGGAGGTCGAAGGTGTGCGGGACCGCGTCGAGGTAGCACGCCACCATCGCGACGAGCATCAGGACCGAGCCGACGAGCGTGTAGAGGAAGAACTTGATCGCCGCGTACTCCTTGCGCGGCCCGCCCCAGATCCCGATGAGGAAGTACATCGGGAGGAGCATCACCTCCCAGAAGACGAAGAAGAGGAAGAAGTCGAGGGAGACGAAGACGCCCGAGACCCCCGTCTCGAGGAGGAGGAACAGGGCGAAGTACCCCTTCACCCCCCGCTCGATCCCGAAGGAGGCGGGGACGGCGAGGGCGAAGAGGAGGGTGTTGAGGAGGAGGAGGGGGAGCGAGATCCCGTCGACCCCGACGCGGTAGAAGATGTCGAAGGCGGGGATCCAGTTCGCCTCCGTCACGAGCTGCATCGCGCCGCTCCAGCGGTCGAACTTCGCGACGTAGACGTAGAGGTTGAGCGCGAAGGCGAGGACCGTGACGAGGACCGCCACGCCCCGGATCGCCCGCTTGCTCGCCGACGGCAGGAGCATCACGGCCGCCATCCCGAGCGCCGGGAGGAAGACGATCCAGGTGAGGACGTCGATGGAGGAGAGCCAGCCCATACCGGAATCCTCAGGCCATCCAAAGGACGACGGAGGCCGCGCCGACGGCGCCCGCCACCCCCCAGGCGACGTAGGTCTGGACGCGCCCGGTCTGGAACAGGCGGGCCACCCCGCCCCACAGCTGCGTGAGCCAGCCGACGAGGTTCACCGCCCCGTCGACGACCCACCGGTCGAACCAACCGGAGACGGCCGCCGCGGCGCGCCCGATCCCCCCGACGAGGTTCACGAGCCCGTCGACGATCCAGACGTCGAACCAGCGCTGGACCGCCGTCAGGAACATCACGAAGCGCACGACCGTCGCGAGGTAGAACTCGTCGACGTAGTACTTGTTCTTCACCCAGCGGTGGACCGGGCCCCAGCGCTCCGCCCAGGCCGCCGCGGAGAACTTCCGCCACTGGTAGAAGGCGAAGGCGAGGAGGATCCCCGCTCCCGCGACCCCGATCGACCCCCACATCGCGATCCCGTGGGCCTCGTGCTCGTGGTGCGCCGCCTCTCCCTCCGCCACGACCATCCCGGGGAGCCCTTTCCCCAGCTCGAGGAACCAGTTCTCCCCGAAGATCCATCCCCCCGTCACGGCGAAGAACCCGAGGATGGTCAGCGGCACCGTCATCACCCAGGGGGATTCGTGGGCGTGCTCGAACTTGTGGGCGTCCCGGGGCTCGCCGTGGAAGGTGAGGAGGATCAGCCGGAACATGTAGAAGGCGGTCATCCCGGCGGCGGTGAAGAGGAAGATCGCGGGGAGCGCGTGGAGGATCGAGCCGTGCTCCATCGCGTGGACGAGCGTCGAGGAGAGGATCGCGTCCTTCGAGTAGAAGCCCGCGAAGAGCGGCACCCCCGCGATCGCGAGGGTCGAGACGAGCATCGTCCCGTAGGTGATCGGCATCCGCCGCCGCAGCCCCCCCATCTGCGGCATCTCCTGGGTGTGGACGGCGTGGATGACCGAGCCCGACCCGAGGAAGAGGCACGCCTTGAAGGCGGCGTGCGTCACCATGTGGAAGAGGCCCGCCGCGATCCCCCCCACCCCGATCCCGGCGATCATGAAGCCGAGCTGGGAGACCGTGGAGTAGGCGAGCACGCGCTTGATGTCGGTCTGACAGATCCCGATCGTCGCCGCGAAGATCGCCGTGAAGGAGCCGACGAGCGCGACCGCGATGCGCGCCTCCGGGGAGAGGAAGAGGAAGGCCCTCGCCGTGAGGAAGACGCCGGCGGCGACCATCGTCGCCGCGTGGATCATCGCGGACACCGGCGTCGGGCCCTCCATCGCGTCGGGGAGCCAGACATGGAGGGGGAACTGCGCCGACTTCCCGACCGCCCCGGCGAAGATCAGGAGCCCCGCCGTGACGAGCCAGCCCGGGTAGGCCCCCCCGTTCTCCGCGAGCACGCGCGGCACCGCGTCCCACAGCTCCGTGAACCGGAAGGTGTGGAGCCTCGTCCAGAGGATCGCAATCCCGAGGAAGAGGCAGACGTCCCCGATCCGGGTCGTCAGGAACGCCTTCTTGCACGCGGCCGCCGCCGAGGGCTTCTCGCTGAAGTGGCCGATCAGGAGGTAGGAGCACAGCCCCATCACCTCCCAGCAGGCGAAGAAGGAGAGGAAGTTGTCGCTGAGGACGAGCCCCAGCATCCCGAAGGAGAAGAGGCAGAGGTGGGCGAAGAAGGAGGCGTACCGCCGATCCCCGTGCATGTACCCCACGGAGAAGAGGTGGATGAGGAAGGCGATGAGCCCCACCGCCGCCGTCATCGTCGCCGAGAGGTTGTCGTAGAGGATCCCGAAGGACGCGCGGCTCTCGGCGGGGCCGGGGATCCAGTCGAAGGCCTCCTTCCACTCGACGCGGAAGCCCGGGTTCCAGACCGTCAGGCACTTCGCGAACTCGAAGATCCCGAGCGCCGCGGCGATCGCGAGCGCCCCGACGGGGATCCAGTCCCCCTTCCTCGGCCCGAAGCGCCCGACGAGCGTCTGGACGAAGAACGCCCCGAGCGGGATCAGCGGGACCGCCGCGAGGCGGGCGAAGTCGCCGCCGTCGAAGACGATGTCCGCCATCGCCTACTCCCGGAGGAGGTCCGGCTCCTCCGGGCGCACGGTGTCGAAGAGGGAGTACGCGTGGAGGACGATCGCCAGGGCGACCGCCGCCTCCGCGACGGCGAGGAGGATGACGATCAGCGCGAAGACCTGCCCCCGGAGCGCCGCCTCCCCCCCGGCCGGGGCGGCGTAGCGCGCGAAGGCGACGAAGTTCAGGTTCGCCGCGTTGAGGATCAGCTCGATCCCCATGAGGACGTAGAGGAGGTTTCGGCGCGCGATCATCATCGCGAGCCCGAGGACGAAGAGGGCCGTCGCGACGGCGAGGTAGGCCCCGAGGCTCACCGGTCTTCCCCTCCCGGCGGGGGGGGGTGCGGCTGCCGCGCGAGGAAGACCGCCCCGACGAGAGCCACCGTGAGGAGGAAGGCGGCCAGCTCGAAGGGGATCAGGTAGGCGTCCTTGAGGAGGAAGAGGAACCCGATCTCCCGGGCGGCGGGCTTCGGGTCGGGGAGCGGCCCCTCCGCGGCCGCCCACCGCGCGGCGGAGGCGATCCGCGCGACCAGGATCGCGGCCGGGACGGCGACCGCGGCGAGGACGAGGAGGACGCGCCGGAGCTTGCGCTCGGAGGGGTCGGGCTTCGTCAGCATGAGCCCGAAGAGGATGAGGACGAGGATCCCGCCGACGTAGATCAGGAGCTGGACGACCGCCAGGAAGTCGGCCCCGAGGAGGACGAAGAGCCCCGAGATCCCGAGGAAGGTCCCCATCAGCGCGAAGGCGCTGTGGACGATCGAGCGGTGGAAGAGCGCGACGAGCCCGCCGCCGACGGCGATGGCGGCGAAGAGCGCGAAGGCGATCCGTTCCATCCTCCCTCCCGATCCTCCTTCCTTCTCTCCGGGCTAGGCGGGCGGGGGGGCGCCCGCCGGGCCGGCGGCGGGAGGCGCGGGTGAGGGGGGAACGGGAGGAGGGGAAAGGGGAGGAGGAGGGGAAGGAACGGCGGGCTTCGGGGCCGCCGCGGCCGGGGCCGCCGGCGCCGCGGGCGGCCCCGCCGGAGCGGCCGGCTTGGGTGCGGCGGCGGCCTTCGCCGCCTTCTCCGCCTCGGCCTTGACGACCCGCTCCTTGGCGTCGGGGGTGAGGCCCTTCGTCGAGAGGAGGTCGAGGACGAGCTCGCGCCGGTCGTAGACGACGAAGGCGAACTCCTTCCCCATGTGGATGCAGTCCTTGGGGCAGGGGTAGACGCAGAGCTCGCAGAACATGCACTTGTTGTAGTCGAGCGTGAACTTCTTCCAGTCGAGCTCCTTGCCGACCCGGGCCGCGTCCATCTCGATGCAGTCGATCGGGCAGGCGCGCGCGCACTGGAAGCAGTAGATGCACTTCTCCTGCTCGAGGTAGTGGATCCCGCGGTAGCGGTCGGGGATCGGGAGGCGCTCGTCGGGGTACTGGACGGTCACGGGGCGCCGCAGGAGGTACTTCGCCGTGATCGACATCCCGACGAGGGTCGTCCAGAAGCCCGCCCAGACGTTCTTGAGGTAGGTGACCACGGCCCGCCGCGCCTAGCCCCCCCCGCCGAAGAGGGGGACGACGTAGAGCTCCCACGCCGCCGCGCCGAGCAGGCACGCGAGGGAGAGGGGGGTGAGGTACTTGTAGCCGAGCGTCATCACCTGGTCGATCCGGATGCGGGGGAGCGTCCAGCGCAGCCACATCATCACGAAGACCAGGAAGAGGGCCTTGGCGGAGAAGACGCCGATCGCCACGGCGTTGAAGATCCAGCCCCGGCCGAAGAGATGCTCGACGAGGGGGGTGAGACCCGGGAACGCCCAGCCGCCGAGGAAGTAGAGGGCGCCGATCGCGGAGACGACGAACATCGCCGCGTACTCCTCGAGGAAGAAGAAGGAGAAGCGCATCCCCGAGTACTCCGTGTGGAACCCGGCGACGAGCTCCGACTCGGCCTCCGGGAGGTCGAAGGGGGCGCGCTTCGTCTCGGCGAGGGAGGCGGTGTAGAAGAGGAGGAAGGCGGGGAGGACGAAGGGGTCGCGGAAGAGGTACCAGGCCGCCCCCCCCCACCCCTCCTGGGCCAGCGCCGCCTCGCGCAGGCTGAAGGTCCCCGACACGAGGACGGGCACGAGGAGGGAGATCCCGAGCGGGACCTCGTAGGAGATCACCGACGCCGCCATCCGCATCGCCCCGTAGAGGGACCATTTGTTGGCCGAGGACCACCCGGCCATGATCACCCCGATCGTCGTGAGCGAGGAGATCGCGACGATGAAGAAGACGCCGAGGTTGAGGTCCGTGAACCAGACGTCGGGGGCGAACGGGACGGCCGCGAACATGGCGATCGCCGAGGCGAGGACGAGCGCCGGCGCGAAGACGAAGAGGAGCTTGTCCGCCCCGGCCGGGATCGTGTCCTCCTTGACGAGGAGCTTGATGGCGTCAGCGATCGACTGGAGGAGCCCGAACGGCCCCACCCGTTTCGGCCCGATCCGGCACTGGATGTGGCCCCCGACCTTCCGCTCGGCCCAGATCGCGAGCATCGCGTAGGGGGTGATGAAGACGAGGAGGAGGAAGAACCCCGAGCCGAGGAGCGCGCCGATCAGCACGAGGAGGGGCCAGGGGATCTCGACGGGGGAGAGCTTCGCGACGAGGTCGGTCACGAAGTTCCCCTGCTGCCCGCCGGCAACGAGCAGGGGGGCGCCGAGCAAGGTGGCGGCGAGGAGGGGGGCCGGGAGGAGCCCCATCAGCGGTCCGTCTCCCCGACGACGATGTCGATCGACCCGATGATCGCGACGGAGTCGGCGAGCATCGTCCCCGGCATCATCTCCCCGAGGATCGAGAGGTTGCAGAAGGAGGGGCCGCGCACCCGGCAGCGGCGCGAGATCTTCCCCCCGTCGCTCACGATGTAGTGGCCGAGCTCGCCGCGCGGGTTCTCGACGCCGACGTACCCCGCCCCCGCCGGGACCCGGATCGTCTTCGGGACGTCGGCCATCACGGGACCGGGCCCGATCTGGCGCAGGCACTGGCGCAGGATCCGGATCGACTCCTTCATCTCGAGGAGCTTGACGAAGTAGCGGTCCCAGCAGTCGCCGAGGGTGCCCTTCAGCCCCGCGCCGAGGCAGACGTCGAACTCGAGCCGCGGGTACATCGAGTAGGGCGCGTCCCGCCGCAGGTCCCACGCGACCCCCGAGCCCCGCAGCATCGGCCCCGTGCACCCCCACGCGATCGCCTTCTCGGCCGGGAGGATGCCGACGTTCCTCGTCCGCTCGACGAAGATGTGGTTGTGGGAGAGGAGGTCGTTGTACTCCACCCACTTCTCCTCGAAGACGTCGCAGAAGCGGCCGAGCTCCTCGAGCCACCCCTCCGGCAGGTCGTTGAAGACCCCGCCGATCCGGATGTAGGAGTAGGTGAGGCGGGCCCCGCAGACCTTCTCGAAGAGCGCCATCATCCACTCGCGCTCCCGGAAGGCGTAGAAGAAGGGGGTGAACGCGCCGATGTCGAGCCCGTAGGTGCCGAAGGAGATCAGGTGGGAGCCGATGCGGTTCAGCTCCGCGAAGATCGTCCGGATCCACTGCGCCCGCTCGGGGACCTCGACCCCCATCAGCTTCTCGACGGCCATCGAGTAGCCGAGGTTGTTGTTCATCGCGGCGAGGTAGTCGTACCGGTCCGTGTACGGGAGGTACTGGAGGAACTCGACCGACTCGCCGATCTTCTCCGCGCAGCGGTGGAGGTAGCCGAGGTGGGGCTGCGCGCCCGTGACGATCTCCCCGTCCGCCCGCAGGAGCACGCGCAGCACCCCGTGGGTCGAGGGGTGCTGGGGCCCCATGTTGATCTCCATGTCCTGCGTCTTGACGTCGAGGAGGACCTCCCGCTCCCCGGGGCGCAGGTCCCCGACCCAGTGCTCGTCCCCCGCGCCCGGCGGAACCGGGCGAGGCGGGGCGGTCGCGGCGCGGGCGGGCTCGCTCATCGTCAGACGCAGGAGATCCCGTGGTACTCGACGGGGAACTCGTAGTCCTTGCGCAGCGGGAAGCCGACCCAGTCGTCCGAGAGGAGGATGTTGCGCGGGTCGGGGTGCCCCTCGAAGACGAGCCCGAGCATCTCCCCCGCCTCCCGCTCGTGCCAGTTCGCGGCGGGGTGGATCTCCACCGCGCTCGGGAGGCGGGGCGCGGCCTTCGGGACGTCCGCGCGCAGGACGAGTCGCGTGTGGTGCGCCAGGGAGAGGAGGACGTAGATCACCCCGAGGTTGGCCGCCTCCTTCGCGTAGTCGACCCCCGTCACGTCGGCGAGCATCTCGAAGCGCAACTCCGGGTCGTCGCGGAGCGTCCTGAGGACCTCGGGGATCCGCTTCGCCTCGACGAGGAGGTGGGGGTCGCCGAAGGGCCCCTTCGTCCCGGGCTTGCGCGCCGGGACGGGGGCGAGCGGATCGGCCTTGCTCGCCTGCTCGGGGTCGAGGGAGGCGATCACCCCCGGAACGCCGAGGGCCTGGAGACGGCCGAGGACCTCCTCGAAGCTCTTCGCCATGGACCGGACGGGGCCTAGGACGGGGCCGGGACGAACAGGGCTCCCTCGGGGAGGCCGGGCTTCCGGAGGACCGCCGAGCGGCGGATCTTGTCCTGGAGCTTCATCAGCCCCTCGAGGAGGGCCTCGGGGCGGGGCGGGCATCCCGCGACGTAGACGTCGACGGGAACGACCCGGTCGACCCCCTTCACGACGTTGTAGCCGTACTTGTAGTAGGGCCCGCCCCCCGTCGCGCACGCCCCCATCGCGATCACGTACTTCGGGCTCGGCATCTGCTCGTAGAGGCGCTTCACCCGCTCCGCCATCTTGAAGTTGACGGTCCCCGCCACGATCATCAGGTCAGCCTGCCGCGGCGTGGCGCGGAACGCCCCCGCCCCGAAGCGGTCCATGTCGTGGTGCGCCGCCCCGACCGCCATCATCTCGATCGCGCAGCAGGCGAGCCCGAAGGTCATCGGCCAGATGCTCGAGAGGCGCGCCCAGTTGATGAGCCAGTCGATGCGGGTCGTGAGGACGTTCTCGTCGAGGCGGTGCTCCAGGAGTCCCATGGCCGCTGCTCCCTTATAGGTCCCGTCTCAGGACCGCGGGGTCCCGTGGGAGGGGGCGGCGCCGGCGCCGACGGGCGCCGCCGGCCTCGTGGACGACTCGACCGCGGCGGGCGGCCCCGTCACGACGGGAGGGGCCGCCGCGGGATCCGGGAAGGCCCGGAAGCCCGGCGTGGGGGTCGGGGAGGGCCGGTACGCCTTCGCCGAGTAGCTCTTCACCCAGTCGAGGTCCCCCTTCGCCCACACGTAGGCGAGGCCGAGGAACAGGACCCCGACGAAGAGGACCCCCTCGACGAACGCCATCCCGCCGATCCGGCCGTCGGCGAAGGCGCTCTTGAGGACCACCGCCCAGGGGAAGAGGAAGGCGATCTCCACGCCGAACACGATGTAGACGAGGGCGACCGTGTAGTAGCGGATGTCGAAGTTGACCCAGGCGTCCCCGATCGGGTCCTCCCCGCACTCGTAGGGGGTCTTCTGCTCCGGCGTCGGGAGGCTCGGGCGGACGAGGGCGCCGAGCGCCATGTTGAAGAACACGAAGCCGATCCCGACGGCGAGGAAGACGAGGACGTTCGCGTAGTCGAAGTACATGGCCCGGCGCCCGCACCTTCCCGGGGTCGTCCGGAGTCCCCACCCGGGAGCGGGGCGGACCGATTCTGCCCGAGCCGCCCCCCCCGTACCAGGATCCAGACCCGCCGCTTCGACCCCCGAGGGGAGCGGCCCCCGGGAGGGAGCCGGCGCTCACCTCGCCTCCGTCGCGTCCGCCTCCGCGGGACGGGCCTCGGCCCTCGCCCCGATCGCCGGAGGAGCGCCCGGTCCCGGCGGCGCGGTCGAGACGCGGTCGCGCCCGGCGGCCTTCGCCGCGTAGAGCGCCGCGTCCGCCCGGCACAGGAGCGCCTCGTGGGACTCCCCCTCTCCCGAGAGGGTCGCCACGCCCGCGCTCACCGAGAGCCGGAGGCCGCGGTAAGTCTCCGCCTCGTCCTTCGAGAACTCGAGGAACGCGAGGCGGATCCGCTCCGCGACCGCCGTCGCCCGCTCGACGTCGGCCCCGGGGAGGAGGATGACGAACTCCTCGCCGCCGTAGCGCCCGACGACGTCCCCTCGCCGCAGGTGCTCGCGCAGGAGCGCGCCGAACCGCCGCAGCAGGTCGTCGCCGACCGCGTGGCCGAGGGTGTCGTTGACCCGCTTGAAGTGGTCGAGGTCGAGCATGACGACGGCGAGGGGGCGGCGGGTGAGGAGGGCCCGCTCGTGCTCCTTCGCGAGGACCTCCATCAGGCGCCGGCGGTTGAACACCCCCGTCAGCGCGTCGGTGACGGCCATCGACCGGACCGCCTGGACGAGCCGGTAGTTCTCGAGGAGGAGGCCCGTCTCGAGGGCGAGGGGGCCGAGGAGCGCCGCGTCGCGCTCCTCGATCCCCCGGCCCGATTCCGCGCGGTCGACGGCGACCGCGCAGCATCCCTCGGGGCCCGCGGAGACGGGGGCGAGGACGAGGGAGTCCGCCCCGAGCAGCTGGAGGAGGGGCTCGAAGCCGTGGGCTCCGCCCCGCTCGATCCGGGCCGCCTTGCGCGCCGCGGCGAGGGGGCCGCGGAGCCCCGGGATCGCCCGCCCCTCGACCCCCGCGGCGGCTCCGGTCGTCGAGAGCGCGCGCCGGACGGTCGCCTCCTCCTTCCCGTCGGCCGCCACGAGGAAGGCCCGGTCGAAGCCGAGGGTCGCGACGATCTCGCAGAGGAGCGCCTCCGCGGGGTCCCGCTCGCCGAGCCGCGCCTGGACGTTGAGCATCGCGGCGTTGAGGGTCCGGAGCGACCGGATCGAGGCCTCGAGCTCGTAGACCATCCGCGAGAGGGCCGCGTTCGCCCGCGCGATCGTTCGATGGATCCCGGGGGTGCGCTCCCCGCTGTCGCCGAACTGGGCGGAGAGGCGGCCGACCTCGTCGCGGACCGCCTCGAGGAGCTCCTTCTCGTCCCGGGTCGCGAGGAGCTCCGCGACGACCGGCTCCCGCTCCGGGGGCTTCGCCGCCGCGAGGGGGGGGAATCCGGCGTGCCAGGCGAGGAGGTCGGCCGCCCGGAGGATCGGGACGAGGGGGCCGCCCGCCGCGCCGTTCCCGTGGACCCCGCCGAGCGTCTCCCGCAACTCGCTCGGGAACGACCAGGCGGCCGCGACCCGCTGCGCGGCCTCGTCGTGGTCGATCCCCAGCCGCGCGCGCTCGATCGCCGCGAGGGAGCCCGCCGGCCGCGCCCCGGCCTGCCGCAGGACGGCGGCATAGGCCTTCGGGTCGTGCCCGTCGAGGGCGAGGATCCCGATGTCGAGGAGGAGGCCCGCGAGGTGGGCCTCGTCCGGATCCCGGCCGAGCGCCTTCGCGAGGAGACGCGCCGCCGCCGCCGTCGCCACGCTGTGGCGCCAGAACCGGGCGAGATCGAGCCCGCTCCCGTCCTTCCCCTCCGCGCCGACGGAGACCCCGAGGACGATCGGCCGGAGCCCGCGCGTCCCGAGGATCGTCGCCGCGTGCACGAGGTCGGCGACCTCGACCGAGAGCCCCTCCCCCGGAGCGTTCACCGCCCGAAGGACGGAGGCCGCGAGGGCGGGATCGCAGGCGACGAGCGAGGCGAGCTCCTGGGGCCGCGCCCTCTCGTCGAGCCCCTGCTCGAGCAACCGGACGACGACGAAGGACGGCG
>JAKEFM010000240.1 GCA_022616055.1 Planctomycetota bacterium | reverse complement strand
TCGACCGTTGGGCGCTCGAATCCATAAGCAACAAGGCCGGGCGACCCCGCCGCGGCCGCCGTCGCGGCGAACGGCGTGCCGAGGACGAGGTAGGTCGCGCGTCCTCTCGCCTGAGGGGCGCCGACCTGCGCGATCGCCTTATCCCCGGAGATCGGTCGGCCACGGAAGCCGCGGACGGCGGTGAAGAGCACGACCGCGTCGGCGGGGTCCCGGGCGCAGGCGCCCCAGGCCGGGGGGCAGGAGTCGGGGCCTCGCGGCAGCGGGTCGAGCACCCGCCCTCCGGCGCGAGGCTGTCCCTTCCCCCTACTTCTTCTTGCGCCGGTAGTCGGCCCGCATGAAGGTGTTCCAGGTGCCGTCCTGGTTCTGCATCGAGGAGGTCAGCGTCTTCTGGTCCGGGCCCTTGATCTCGATCACGTCGCGAAACTTGCAAGTCTTGGACGGGTCTTCGAACGACGGTCCTTCCGTCGCCAGCGTCAGCACTCTCTTCGCTTCGTCCAGCGTGCCCGAATAGGTCCACATGTGGGTCTGCATCGTGTCGACCCACGTGCCCACGAACGCCTTCTTGTTCGGGTCGTAGCCGAGGGTCAGGATCGACGTGAAGGGCTTCCCGTCGAACGAGGCGCTCCCTTCCGCCACGATCCACAGGCCGTCAAGCGAGCGCGCGGTCTCCGTGCTCTCGAGCCGCATGGGCTCCGCCCCGGGCCCCATCGTGGCTTCGGACGTCGCGGTCCATTCGCCGACGAGTTGCTGGAGCCACACGTGCTGTTCGAGCTTGTCGGGCCGAGGCATGTCCTGGACGGGAAGCACGGCGGCGGCCAGCCCGGCGATGAGTGCGATCGGCTTCATGCGTGGGTGTCCCTTTCGGGGTCGGGAGACGGAGGCGTTCCGCCTCGCGGGGAGCGGGGATTCTATTCGCCTGGGCGAAAACGCGTGAATGACTCGATTTCAGGTACGGCGATCCGCCTCGCGGGAATCGGGGATTCTTTTCGCCCGGAGACGTCGGGAGCGGTCGCTCGATGGCCGCTTCGCTCCGGCGCGCCGAATCCGGACCAGGCGGGACTCGGAGAGGTCTTCGGACGGCCCCGACCTCAGCCCGGCAAGCCGCGGACCGGGGACCGTCCCTTGAGACGGACGGGGCCGTAGAGAGCCTCGATCGCGGCCTCGACCGATGGGCGCTCGAACCCGTACGCGACCAGGCAGGGAGCGCTCGCCTGGATCCCGATCGCGGCGAACGGAGTGCCGAGGACGATGCAGGTCGCGCGGCCTCGGGAGAGGGCGGCGCGGACCTGGGCGATCGCCCTCTCGCCGGGGACCGGCCGACCCCGGAAGCCGCGGACGGCGGTGAAGAGGACGACGACGTTGGCGGGCTCCCGGGTGCAGGCCCCCTCGGCAGGGGAACAGGTGGCCGAGGGATCCCGTCGGCGTAGGGCCTCCTCGAAGCGCCTCGGGCCGATCCCCGTCTCGTCGTCGTCGACGAGGAGGAACCGGGTCCCCTTGCCCGGCGCGAAGGAGGGGATCTCGCCCGGTCCGATCAGAGTGAGCGATCGGCGCGCGACCTCGAGGGCGAGGGCCCCGGTCGCCTCGAGCCCGACGGCGTCCCCGGTCGGGCCCGCGCCGCGGTCCAGGGCGGCTGCGCGCTTCGCCGCCAGGACGCGACCGACCGCCTCGTCGAGGCGGGAGCGCTCGAGGTCGCCCCGTTCGACCGCCTGGACGATCGCCCGGGCCGCGGCCGCGGGGTCCTCCGGATAGAGGGCGACGTCGCAGCCGGCCGCGAGGGAACGGACGGCGGCCTGCTCCTCGGTGCCGGCGGACCGGATCGCCCGCATCATCAGCGCGTCGGTGACGACGAGGCCGCGGTAGCCCATCCGCTCGCGGAGGAGTCCCGTCACGACCCGCCGTGAGAGGGTCGCGGGCAGCCATCCGTCCAGGTCGACGGCCGGGAAGGCGAGGTGGCCGACGAGGATCGCGGGGATCTCCGCCTCGACCGCGGCCTCGAAAGGGGCGAGATCGCGGGTGTGGACGGTCTCGAAATCCCCCTCGATCCGCGCGACGGCGAGGTGGGAATCGACCGACGTCGAGCCGTGGCCCGGGAAGTGCTTGGCCGCGGCGAGGACGCCCGCCCCGGCGAGCCCGCTCGCGAAGGCGAGGCCCAGGGCGGCGACCCGGGAGGGATCGTCCCCGAGCGCGCGGGTGTCGACGATCGGGTTGCGCGCCTCGCTCGCCACGTCGAGGACCGGGGCGAAGTCGAGGTGCACGCCGAGCGCGCGGGACTCGCGCCCGACGGCGAGCCCGACGCGGCGCGCGAGGTCCACGTCGCCGGCCGCGCCGAGGGCCATGAAGGCGGGGAACTCCGTCGCCCCCTCGACCTGCTGGCCGCAGCCCCGCTCGAAGTCCGCGCAGACGAGGAGGGGGACGGGGGAGGCGGCTTGGGCGCGGGCCGTCAGGTCGCGGACGGCCTCGACCGTGCCCCCGAAGAGGGCGAACCCGCCCGGGCGGATCCCCTCGATCCAGCGGAAGAGGCGCTCGGGCCCCTCTTTTTCGTGGTTCGGAGCCGGAGGGAGGCGAACCGCGGGAAAGACGACCTGCCCGGCCTTCTCGGGGAGCGAGAGGTCCGCGACGCGCGGGAGCGGCACGGCCTTAGGATACGGCCGCGCCCTTCGGAGAAGGGAATCGATGCCCGAGTCTCGCGGCCGGATCGTCGCGGCATTCTTCCTCACGGCGGGAGGCACGATGGCTCAGCAGGCGGCGGAGAGCCGCGTCGCGGTCTTCTTCGAGGAAGGCTTCCCGACGCTCGACGCGCCGCCGCTCTCGAAGGGGGCCCTCGAGGAGGCGCTCCGCCCGCTCGGCGCGCGCTTCCTCGGCCTCGACGCGCTCCGCGACGGGCTCGAGCGGGAGGCCTTCGACCTCCTCGTCCTCCCCAATGGCTCGGCGATCCCGAAGAACGCGTGGAAGGCGGTCGTCTCCTTCCTCGAGGAGGGGGGCTCGCTCTGCGTGCCCGGCGGCGCGCCGCTCTCGGTGCCCGTCCGCCGGGAGGGGAACGGCTGGAAGGTCGAGGTCCCGCAGCCGGCCTACGGCCGCGAGCTCCTCCTCGGTCCGCCGGCCCTGGTCGTCGGCCCCGGCGCGACGATTCCGGCGGAAGGGGTCGCCTGGCATTCCGCCTCGCGGTTCTCGCCCGCCGCGGCCGAGGTCGCCCGGCCCTCGCGCGTCTTCGCCTTCGACATGCGGTTCACGGATCGCAAGGACTTCGAGAAGGAGGACGGCTCCTCCGGACCACGAGACGCGCTCGTCCGGCCGTTGGTCCAGGGTCGTCTCGCGGGCGGAGAGGTCGTCGCCGCGGTCGCCCTCGAGATCGACCGGCTGCGAGGGCGGTTCGCCGGCGGCCGGTGGGTCCTGGCGCCGTTCGACGGTCCTCGACCTGCCGCCCTGATTCGGTCGCTCGCCGAGCGGGCCCTCGCGGGTCCGCTCGAGCTCGTGGTCCGTCCCCTCACTCCTTGCGTCGAAGTGGGCGAGCCCGCGGCGTTCCGGATCGAGTCCCGCAGGCCGCGGGGAGCGAAGTCCGGGCGCCCTTCCGCAGATCCGCCGGCCGAGCCGCTCTCGGTGGAGACGCTCCTCACGGGGCCTCGCGGAGCCGAGATCGCGAGGATGTACGTCGAGCTGACGGGGACCGGTTCGCTCCGGAGCGGGGAGTTCCGGACGAGCGGGGGGGCGGCGCTCCCGCAGGGCCTCGTCACGGCGACGGCCGTCATGGGGGGTCCAGGGGGACCGATCCTGGCGCGGGCGGCCGTCCGCGTGGGATCGGCGCTCCCCTCGGGCTCCCCGATCGAGGCGCGCGGGGAGGAGTTCTTCCGCGAGGGCAAGCCTTTCCGGGTCTCGGGAATGACCTACATGGACTCCCGCGTCCACCGGAAGTTCCTCTTCGAGCCGGACCCCGCGCGCTGGGACGAGGACATGGCGGCGATGCGGCGCGCCGGGGTGAACCTTCTGCGGACCGGACTCTGGTCGGCCTGGAAGACGGCGATGCTCGACGCGGGCGCCCCCTCGGAGGGGTTCCTGCGCTCCCTCGACGCCTTCGTCGCGACGGCGGCGAGCCACGACCTGCCCGTGATCTTCACCTTCTTCTCCTTCCTCCCGGAGGCCTGGGGAGGAGAGAACCCCTTCCTCGACCCGCGGTCGCTCGCCGCGCAGCGCGAGTTCGTCGCGGCGATCGCGAGGCGGTACCGGGGCTCGCCATGGGTGATCTTCGACCTGATCAACGAGCCCTCGTTCTCGTCGGCCCGACATCTCTGGTCGACCCGGCCCAACGCCGACGCCCACGAGGAGGCCGCCTGGAAGGACTGGTGGAAGCGCGCGCTCGGCGTCGCGACGAAGGGGCCCGAAGGCAAGGAGCGCGAGGAGTCGGAGGCGTGGGGGGAGGTCTTCGAGCGCTGGCGGCTCTCCCCTCGTGCGGGCCTGAAGCTGCCGGCGCCCGAGGACTTCGAGCCCTGGCGGCACATCTACGAGGGGAAGTCGCCGCGGCGGGCGGCGGCCTACCTGCGCTTCGCGCAGGAGGCGTTTGCCTCGTGGGCGGGCGCCCTCCGGGAGACGATCCGCGCGAACGCGGGTCCGCAGGCGCTTGTCACCGTCGGCCAGGACGAGGGGGGCCTCGCGGATCGGCCCCATCCCCTCCTCCACGCGGAGGCGGTCGACTTCACCTGCATCCACACCTGGTGGAACAACGACGACCTCCTCTGGGACGCGGTCGCCGCGAAGGCGGTCGGGAAGCCCCTCCTCGTCGAGGAGACCGGCGTCATGCTCGAGGAGGACATGGACGGCCGGAGCCGCCGGACTCCGGCCGAGGTCCGCGACCTCCTCGAGCGCAAGCTCGCCCTCGCCCTCGCCGGCCGCGCCGTCGGCTCGATCGTGTGGACGTGGGACGCCAACCCCTACATGCCCTCCGACAACGAGGCGTCGATCGGGCTGCGGCGTGCGGACGGCTCCGAGAAGCCGGAGCTCGAGGTGTTCCGCGGGGTCGCCGCGTTCCTGGAGAGGAACCGCGAGCGGATGACGGAGCCGGAGCCCGATTCCGTCGCCGTCCTCCTTCCGCACGCCGGCCAGCACCAGCCGCGCTCGCATGCGCTCGAGGCCTCCCGGCGCTGCGTCCGCACGCTCTTCTACCGGCTGGGACTCGGAGCGGAGGCCTCGAGCGACCTCGGTCCGCGGGGCCTCGACGGTCGGCGTCTCATCGTGGTCCCCTCGCCGGGCGCGATCGCGCGGAAGGGGTGGGAGGCGCTGCAAGAGGCGGTGCGCGGCGGGGCGACGGCGCTGATCACCGGTCCGTTCGATGCCGACGAGGACGGGCTGCCGGCCGGACGGCTCGGGCGCCTCGGTCTCTCCGGGACCGTCCGCCCGGTCTCGCGCGAGATGCGCCTGAAAGTGGGGGAGAAGTCGGTCGAGGCCTCCTTCGGCGGATGGAAGCTCGAGCGGATCGACTGGCTCGATCTCGGCGAGGCCGTCCTCCTCGAGAGGTCCCTCGGCTCGGGCCGTCTCCTCCTCTGTCCACTCCCTGTCGAGCTCTCGGACGATTCCGATTCGGCCGAGGCGCTCTACCGCGAGGCCGCGCGGATCGCGGGGGTGGCGACGCCCCCCTCGCGTCCTCGCGGAGCGCTCGCGCGGCGGCTCCGGTATCCGACCGCCGACCTCTGGGTCTTCGTCAACGAGAGCTCCGAGGCGCAGGCGATCGCGGCGGATCCGGACGGCCCGCCAGCTCCGCGCTCCCTCCCTCCGGGGCGCGCCGCTCTCCTCCTCGCCGATCGGAAGGACGGGAAAGCGATCGACGCCTATCCCGCCGAGACGGTTCCCCGGTGAGGCGGGGTCACCGACCGATCGCCGTCGCTGGGATCCTGCCGCCGCGGCTGCTCGCGGCAGGAGTGTGGCAGTCCGATGAACAGCGTTCGGAACCGGACGCGCGAGATGGCCGCCTGCACTCGGCCACGCAGGCCGTGCCGAGGGACTCGTGCAGACTCGGAGGGACGGAGGCGAGGCCATGCGAGGGAAGGGCCAACGTCGGGACCTGCACTTCTTGGACGAGAACGGGAGGGTGGCGTGCAATCCCCGGGACCGCGAAGCGGCCCACCGGGCGGAGATGGAAGGCATCGCGACCGAGACCCGGCGGGCCGTGACCTGCAGGAAGTGCCATGTCGCCATGCGAAAGGCGCGGCAGAAGGGCCGGTCGAAGGGTTCGGCGTAGCGCCTTGGACCTGGCGGCCGTCGGGGTCTGGGACGGGACCGTCCTTGCTTCGAGGTTCCTTGTCCTTCCGGACGGATCCGGCGAGCGTCGCGGCGATTCTCCAGGAGTCGACCCATGTGGATGACCCTGCTCGAGCGGTACAAGCGGCACCGGTTCGCGTGGCTGCTCTTCTTCCTCCTGGTCACGATCGGCGCCCACTCCGCGTTCGACGGGCTCGGGCTGCCCTTCCACCCGCTCGAGGCGCTCCTCGCCTTGAACCTCCTCGCCGCGATCGCGACGATCACCGTCAAGTGGGCGGTCCGGGCGTGCCTCACGCTCGGCGTCGCCTTCCTCGCCTTCCGCAGCCTGCAGGCCCCGCTCGGGAGCGCGACCCTGCTTTCCCTGGGCGAGGCCGCGTGGGTCTTGGGTTCGCTCCTCGCGTTGGCGGCGATCGCGCGACAGGCGCTGCAGCGAGGGCCGGTGGACGCCGAGCGCATCGCCGCGGCCCTCGACGCCTACCTCCTCGGCGGGCTCGTCTTCGGCGTCTCCTTCTGGGCGCTCGAGCAGGCCTGGCCGGGATCGTTCAAAGGGGTGCCCGAGACCGGCCTCGACCTGGGAGGGGCGATCTACTTCAGCTTCGTGACGATCGCGACCCTCGGTTACGGGGACATCGTCCCCGCGAGCGAAGCGGCGAGGGGCCTCGCGATTCTCGAGGCGGTCGGCGGGCAGATGTATCTCGTCGTGCTCGTCGCGCGGCTGGTGAGCCTCTACGGAGGCCACGCGGCGAAGGGGGCCGGGAACGCCGAGTGAGCGGCACCGCGGAGCGATCGGGCGGATCGCGTCGAGGCCTACTCGACGACGAGCTTGCCCGCCTTCGTCATCGACAGGTGAAGGGCGTTCGGAGCCCCCGGGTCCGCGACGGCCCACTGGCACCAGAGGACACCCGCAGACGTACCCGGGGGGACGGGGATCGCGGTCGAGGCCTTCCCCGACGCGCTCGTCGTCGCAGCGAGGACGAAGTCGGCGGAGGCCCGGAGCGAGCAACCCGCGGCGCCGAAGATCGAGAGGTCGAGGGGGAGGGAGAATCCCCCCCAGATCGTGCTGCTCGAGCCGAGGACCAGGAAGGCCGGCGCGTTCGGCGCGGCCTCCTCGAGCCGCAGCGCGAAGTCGGGGTTGCCGGGCGAGGGAGGGCCGAACGACCACCAGATCTCCGGGACGACCCCTCCCGCGCCCGGGCAGCCGGTCCCGGAGGCGGGGAAAAAGTCGACGAGGTAGGCCCCCTGCGGATACCCCTGTCCCGCGAGGTTGTCGAACATCGTGTCGACGTAGACCGCGTCGTGGTACGGGAAGGGGTCCCAGGCGTCGGTGAAGATCCCCCAGGTGGGATCGAGGGCCTGGGTCGGGTTCGGGTCGTGAATGCCGACGACCTGGGGGAGGAACGGGTCCGTCAGGTCGAGGATCCGCAGCCCGTCGGCGTAGTAGGAGACGTAGGCGTAGGCCCCCTTCACGTAGACGTTGTGGATCGAGAGGGAGGGGTCGGTCGACCACTCGGTCAGGAAGACAGGCATCGAGGGGATCGAGACGTCCCAGAACCTGAGGTGCCCGCCGACGCTCTCGTTGCACGAAAGGAGGATCTTCTGGCCGTTCGGGCGGACGTAGAGGTCCCCGCTGTGGAGGTAGCCCCCCGCGACGTCGACGAGACCGATCTCGGTCACCGCGGGGAGCGCGCTCACGTCGAGGATGTGGCAGGAGCCGTCCCCCCCGCCCCACGCGTAGACCGTGTTCCCCTCCGGGGCGCAGTCGTGGATGTCGGGGAGGCCATAGGCCCCGATCAGGGGCGGATTCGCCGGATCGGCCGCGACGTCCAGGATGCGTAGCTCGTTCTGCGCCGCGCGGTTGAGGTACAGCCGCCCGTTCGCGACGTCGACCTGGAGGGTGTGGGCGCCCTGGGGGATCGAGTTCACGAGGATCGGCGCGGAGGGGACCGAGAGGTCGATCACCCGCGTCGGGCCGGAGTCGGTCGTCGCGTAGGCGTGGATCCCGTACACCTTGACCTCCTTCACGCTGAACCCGGACAGGAGGGCGAGGACCGTCGCGTTCGAGGTGTCGGTCGTGTCGACGATCGCGATCCCGCCGGCTCCGAGCGTCTGGAGGAGGTAGCGGTTCGTCGCGGTGCGGTACCCCCAGTTCCCCGACGACCACTGGGGCGCCGAGATCGCGACGGTGTCCGTGAGCTGGGTGTTGAGGACGACCGGCTGCGCGGCGACCGGGGATGCGAGGAGCGCTCCGAAGAGGAGGGGAGTTCGCATGGGGGGGCCCGCCAGGGGAGGAGACGCTCTCCGGCGGGCGAAGGTTCCTCCCCGGGACGGGGTCGTGCCTACGGCACGAGGTCGACCGTGACGACGTTCGTGAACGAGCCGGCGAGCGGGGCGAGCGAGGTGAGAACCGCCGCTTGCACGTAGACCGTCGCCGGGGCGAGGACCGTGCCGACGGGGACCGGGAACTGGTCCATGCCGGAGGCGGGGACGAGCCCCGTGTGGAACAGGGTCAGGCCGACCGGGCTCAGCCCGAGGGTGCCGGTGAGGGGAGGAAGCGGGATCGTCGCCGTCCCCAGGGAGAGCGCGAGGACGACCGTGGCGCCGGCGGGCCCGGGCGTGTTGAAGCGCACCGTCCCGCCGCTCGAGGCCTCGCCCGTCACCGTCATCGGCGTCGGCAGGCCGCAGGCCTGGGTGAGCTTGAAGCCCGAGACGATGTAGGCCTCCCCCGCGTCGTTGAAGGCGTTGTTCATCCCCGCCGCCGTCATCCCGTTCGGGAGGAGGTCGGCGTACCCGTCGAGGTCGTGCTCCACCCAGTCCATCGAGTAGCCCATGATGTCGCCCGCCTCGCCGCCGAGGATGCGGGCGTACGCGAGTCCGCTCCCCGCGGCGAGGAGGTCGACGGAGGCCGGGAGCGGGTTCGTCGAACCGAAGAAGACGTAGCAGTCCCCGGCGCTGCTCCGGCCGAGCGGGCTCGCGGTGGGGGAGGAGATCGCGAAGTCCTGCAATCCGTCGGCGTTCATGTCGAGGAAGAGGCAGGTGTCCCCCGCGATGTCCCCGGAGAAGGCCCCGTAGAACACCGTCGCGAAGGAGGGGGGCGTGAAGAGGTCGATCGTCACCCCTCGGAGCGCCGGGCCGCCCGCGAGGACCCAGCACTCCCCCGCGCCGGAACGCGCGTTCCCCGGACCGTCGGCGGTGAGGGCGCCGAGCACGAGGTCCGGGATGCCGTCGCCCGTGAAGTCCCCGGTCCGCAGCTCCTCCCCGCAGGTGTCGTTGGAGTCGGGCCCGTAGATCACGGTGTGGGACGCGGCCGGCGGCGCGGCGAGGTCGATCGTCGAGCCGGGCGCGAGGGGGCCGAAGAGGATGTGGGTGTCGCCGCAGTTCGTGCGGGAGTTGCCCGGCCCGTTCCCCGCGCCGACGCCGGGGCCGCCGCTCGTCCCGGCGCCGGAACGATTGAGGGCCGCCGACGCGACGAGGTCGCCGTAGCCGTCCCCGTCGACGTCCCCCGAGGCGATCGTCGATCCGAAATCGTCGGCGACGTCGATGCCGTAGACGGTGATCGTCCCCGCCGGAGGGGCGGCCATGTCGATCACGGCCGGCCAGACGGCGGCGCCCGGGATCACGTAGACCTCCCCCGCCCGGTCGCGGCTGTTGCCGGGTCCGTCGGCCTTGTCGGCGCCGAGGAGGAGGTCTTCGATCCCGTCCCCCGTCACGTCCCCGGCCCGCGCCCAGATGCCGAGGCGGTCCTCGGTCTCCGCTCCGTGGATCGTCGTGACGAAGGCGGGCGGGGAGGCGAGGTCGATGTTCCCCGCGATGCCGGGCGTCCCGAACATCACGTAGACGGCGCCCGCGTCGGAGCGCGTCCCGCCGGGGCCGTTCGAGTTCTGCGAGCAGATGACGAGGTCCTGGATCCCGTCCCCATCCACGTCGCCGGTGGCGAGCTCGCAGCCCGCCGTGTCGCCGTGACCTCCGGCGACGCCCCCGGCCGCGCCGTAGAGGGTGATCCGGTTCGGCGGGTTCGTCGCGCCGTCGAAGAGGCCGCCGACCGTCCCGTCCCCCCACCAGATGTACACCTCGCCCGCCGTGGCGCGGTTGTTCAGGGGTCCGCTGTTCGCGAACATCGCGCCGATCGCGACGTCGGAGAAGCCGTCCGCGTTGTAGTCCCCGCCCGTCACGGGGAGGCCGACCGAGCCGCTGTTCGGCTCGCTGTTGAAGTAGCTCTCCTGTCCCGCCTGTCCGGTGAGGGCGAGGTCCCAGGTCGTGAGGAGCTGGGCCGGGGCGGGGGCGCCGAGGGCGAGCAGGGCGACGAAGAGGGCCGTCTTTCTCATCGGGGCGGGCTCGTTTCCGTAGGAAGGGGCCCCGAAAACCTACCCGCCCGCCCGCGTTCCGACAATGAAGCGCCCCCGGCACGCTACCCTCTGCGCCGTGACCGAGCCCGGCCCGGCGACCGTCTTCGCGCCCGCCAGCCAGTCGTCGGCCCCCCCGCGTCTCCTCGCCCTCGACGTCTTCCGCGGCCTCACGATCGCCGCGATGATCGTCGTCAACCATCCGGGCGCGTGGGGGGAGGCGACGCAGTACGGGGCTCTGCGCCATGCGCCGTGGCACGGCTGCACGCCGACCGACCTCGTCTTCCCGTTCTTCCTCTTCATCGTCGGCGTGGCGATCCCCTACTCGATCGGGGGGCGCGCCGAGATCGGCCGTCCGGTCGCCGACCGGATCCTGCGGCGGGCCGGCATCCTGTTCGGCCTCGGGCTCCTCCTCCACGCCATCCCGCGGTTCGACTTCGGCTCGATCCGGATCCCCGGCGTGCTCCAGCGGATCGCCCTCGTCTACCTCGTCGCGGCCCTCCTTCAATGGAAGACGGGCTGGCGCGCGCAGGCCGGAGCCGCGACGGGCCTCCTCCTCGGCTACTGGTTGCTCCTCGCGGTCGTCCCCGTCCCGGGCGGGAAAGCCGGCGTCCTCGAGAAGGAGGGATGCCTCCCCGCCTGGCTCGACGTCGCGCTCCTCGAGGGCCACCTCCACGAGCGCGCCTTCGACCCGGAGGGGATCCTCTCCACGCTCCCCGCGATCGGGACCGCGCTCCTCGGCGTGCTGGCGGGTCACTGGCTCCGCTCCGGGAGCGGAGGGCTCGCCAAGTCCTTCGGCCTGATCGGCGCGGGAGGCGCCGCCGCCGCCGCCGGCCTCGCCTGGGGGACGGTCTTCCCCATCAACAAGCCGCTCTGGACCTCCTCCTACGCCCTCTACACGGGCGGCCTCGCGGCCGCCTGCCTCGGCCTCCTCCTCCTCGCGGAGCCCCGTAGCCTCCGGGCCTGGGGTAAGCCCTTCGTCGTCCTCGGGACGAACGCGATCGCGGCGTTCGTCCTCTCGGGCCTCGGGGCGAAGATCCTCGGTCTCGTGAAGGTGGCAGGTTCCGACGGAGGAGAGATCTCCGCCAAGTCCTGGCTCTGGCGCGAGGTGTTCAAGCCGCTCGGCCCGCCGAAGGCGGCCTCCCTCGCCTTCGCCCTCGTCTATACGGGCCTCTTCTGGGCCCTCGCCGCGCTCCTCTACCGTTTCCGGATCTTCGTCAAGGCGTGACGCCGGACCCGGCCGTAGGAGGCCGCGACCTCGGTCACGACCCGGCCGCCGTCCTCCGGGAACGGTTCGATTCCGGCGGAGGTGTCCCGAGGAAAGATCGAGAAGCCTTCGCGGTGAGCGGCTGCCCGGAGTCGTCGGTCGAAGCACACGAACCCGGTGCTTTGGGTCCCCGGCGGCCGGTGAACGAGGGCCGCAGCGAGCTGGAGGGCGTCCGCGGCCCCCAGTGCGTGTACCGCCAGTACCTGGAGCGCGCGTTCTCGAACCGAATCCTCCGGGAGCACGGTCTCCGCCTCCGACCGGAACGACGCGAGCGCCGCGAAGGCCCGGTCGAAGGAGGTCCGGTCGACGTCGCCGGCTCGGAGTCTCCGCCAGAGAGCCGAGGCGCATTCGACCGGCGAGGACCACCAGAGGGCCATCTCGGGGTCTTCCCGCAGGAGGCGTCGCGCCTCGCGGCTCCGCGGTTCCGCGAAGAGGAGAGGGACCAGGGCGGAGGAATCCCAGAACCTCACCGCCCCGCCTCCCTCTCCTCCAGGAGGGTGTCGAGGATCTTCCCTTCGGGATCCTCCCCGACCGGAAGTCGCTCGATGAGTTCCTTCGAGATTCGACCCCGGCCGGGTCGGAGGACCCCGAGCCGTATCAACTCGTCCCGCTCCTTGTCGCCCGGGGGGATCGGGAGGATCCGGGCGATCGGTCGCCCGCGCTCGAGGACGATGACCTCTTCGCCTCGCTTGACGAGCCTCAGGTACTCGCTGAGGCGGGCCTTCAGTCGGGCCACGGGGGCGGTCTTCATGGTGACCAGACTAGTCACGAAGGTTAGACCCGACAAGCCGAGGGCCCGCCGGCGGCCCCGCCCCCGATCAGCGCCCTGGCCGGGCGACGGGCCGGGCGGCGCCGAGCTTCTCGCGAAGTCGCGCCGCAAGCGCGACGAGCGTCTGCGTTTCGGCTGCTTCTCCCGGCGGCTCCTCGCCGAGGAGGCGGGCGGCTTCCGCCAGGAAGGGTCGGGCGGCGACGGGCTCCCCCCGGCGCAGGAGTCTCTCCGCGCTGATCGTTGTCGACTGCGCAAGAGTCCGCCGGCTTTCCTGGGAGTCCTCCCTCGCGAGAGCCCGCCGCGCGATCTCGCCGGACCCCTGGAGGTGGCGGTCTCCCTCCGCGGCGTCCCCTCGACCGTCGCAGCGGAGAGCCTCGCGCAGCTCGGCGTCCGCCACCTTGCGGATCCAACGCGCGTCGGCGGGAGTCGCTTTCGCGAGGCGCTCGGCGAGATCGATCGGATCGACCGGGCTCGGTCCGCTCTCGCGCCACTCGAGGGATCCGTCGAGGAGGTCGACCGCCTCCCGATCGAGCCCGTCCCGCACCCCCTCGATGGCCGGGCGAATCCCGAGTCCTTCGACGAGGCAGTCGGCCGCCTCCTTCCGGCGGTCGGCGATCAGATGCGCGAACCCCCGGCCGAGCGCCGCCATCGCGAGGTAGTGGTTCACGCTGTCGGCGAAGTCCGCACGCAGTTCGACGCTCGCTCGGAACGCCCCTTCTGCCTCCCGGTACGCCTCGATCGCGCGATCCGGAGCCTCCCCGCGGCGATGCCACTCGGCGGCGGTGAAGGCCGCTCGCCCCAGGTACCACTCCGAAGTGGGGGAGCCCTGGACCTTGGCCATCCGGCGGCAGGGGACGACTTCGAAGACGCGTCCCGTGTCCGCCACGGAGGTCTCGAGGACCTGGTGAAGTTCCGTGGATTCCGGATGCCGGTCCATCCCCACCTGGGCGAGGAGGATCTCCTCGTTGCGGCGTCCCAGCGCTCCGAACCAGGAGGCAAGGGAGACCCAGTCGGTCGCGTCGCTCCCTTCCGCGACCGCTGCGCAGGTGAGGGCGAGCAGTCCCCGCGCCATGCCGGCGATCTCAACAGCGGGGTTCCCGCCGGATCGAGCGGCGAGGAGCCTTGCCGCGGCGTCGCCGATCCAGCGGTAGACGTCGAGACGCTCGGGCGGGCGGGAGAGGGAGGCCCGGAGTTCGCCGAGCATCTTGCGCCGGCTCCCGACGTCCGGATCGCGGTGGGAGTCGCCCTCCCGGGAGAGGACGAGCAGCCTCCGCGCACGCAGTTTCCGAAGGGCAACGACCGGATCCTCCGCGAGCGGGGGGAGGCGCGAGAGAGCATCCAGCGCGTGGCGCTCCTGCTCTTCGAACTTCCCCAGGTGGTAGGCGACGCGAGCCCGGTCGAGAAGGAGGGAGACGTCCTGCCGGAGCGCATCCGAGGCGCCGGCGAGGAACCGCTCGGCATCGGCGAGGAGCAAATCGGCCGGCTTCCCGACTTCGAGGCGCTTCCGTGCCAGATTCAAGGACGCTCGCCCGACGGCGGCGAGGAGGGACGGATCGTCCGGGTTCCCTCTCAGCGCGGACTCCGCGTCCGCGAGCGCCCGGTCGAGTTCCTGATCGCTCTCGGGGAGGGAGGGACGAGAGGATGGGCTGTCGTGACCTTCGGGGTGACGAGCAAGGGGGGCGAGTCTCGGAGAGACGCTTCCTCCCTCGTCTCGAAGAGCGATCAGCGCCCGGCGGAACTCCTCGTCCCCGAGGAGGTGACGGAGCGCGGGCTCGGAGTTGTCGGATCCGGTCGCCGCGTGAGAGAGGAGGAAGGACCGCGTTCGCGGCGAGGCGCCGTCGATCCGCGCCAGGAGGAGGAGCCGGTCGCCGGAGGGGAGGTTCCAGATTCCCAATGGTTCTGCCGGATCGTTGAGGAGGTCCCACAGGGCTGCGGTGACCTGCGGGCGGAGGTCGAGCGCCGTCACGAGGTCCGCGACCCTGTCGAGCTGATCGCGCAGCGTCGAGGGGGGCTTCGCGAGGAGGACGCGGAGAACTCCGATCGAGCCTCGGTCTCCGACTCTCTCGAGAGCGGCGAGCGGTCCCGCGAGGTCGTCCTCCCGTGTCGCGATGTCCTCGAAGCCGAGTCGCTCGCGATGCGTGCGACCGCGCGCGAGCGCGAGCCACCGCTCTGCCCGCTTGTCGGGGTCCTTCGGTAGCCCGCCCGCCAGGGTGGGCGGAGGGTCGGCCGGCCCAGGCGGCGGCGCTGTCGCCGCCGCCTTGGCGAGCCGGCGATCGATCTCCCGGAGGTCCCATTCCAGGGAGAGGTCGAAGACCTTCTCCCCGGTCGGAAGGACGAGCGCGTGGCGGGGGGAGATCCGCTCGCCTCCGAGGTAACGATCGAAGACGACCGGCTCGAGCGCGGTGTGCTCCGCGCATGTCACCTCTCCGAAACGCGGGCACGGGATCCGCCTCCCGTCCGACTCGTGGTCGCGAGGAGAGTGCCTGTGGGGGCTGGCGACGAGGCAGACGAACCGGCGCGTGAGGGCGACGAACTCCGGATCCCGGTAGCGCTCCCGGACGATCCGCTCCGAGGCCGATTCGCCGTCGGCGTTGATCGCGAGGAAGATCGGCCTCCCTTCGGCCGCCGCGATCGCGAGAGCGTCCTCGAGACTGCGCTGCCAGCGGATCTGCCGGTCGGCTCCCGCGGAAGGGTCGGGGCGTGTCGTCGTCTGCGCCTGCGACCCCACGGCCTCGGACGGACGAGCGTGGACCCTCGCGCACCCGAAGGCGAACAGGGGAAGGACCCAGGCGAGGGGTTTCATTTCGTCGATCGCAGCAAGGCCCGGGCCGATGGTAGCCCCGACCTCCGGCTTTCAAACGCCGGAGGCCGAGGCAGAATCCCGGGCATGAAGCTCATCGAATATGGACCCGTCCGCACTACCCTCGGCTCGTTCCTCGTCGCCGCCACGAAGAAGGGCGTCGTGCGCGTCGCGCTGCCGGGAGAGCGGCGGGAGCGGTTCCTGGCGGACCTGAAACGGCAATCCCCCGGGGCGCGGATCGTCCCGGGCCGGGGCGCCGTCGCCGGCGCCGGCCGCGCTCTGGCGGCGAGCCTCCAGGGGAAGAAGACCTCGGTCTCCCTCGACGTGGCGGGGACGGCGTTCCAGCGGTCCGTGTGGCGCGCCCTGCAGCGGATCCCCTTCGGTCGGACGGCGACGTACGGGGAGGTCGCGAAGAGGGTGGGCCGGTCGCGGGCGGCGCGGGCCGTCGGGATGGCCTGCAACCGCAACCCGGTCCCGATCCTCGTCCCGTGCCACCGGGTCGTCGGATCGCACGGCTCCCTCGGCGGATACGGGGGAGGCATCGCGCTCAAGCGCCGCCTCCTCGCCGGGGAGAGCCGCGCGAGCCGCTGATCGGCCCCGCTCCTGCACGTCCCGTTCCCGGGGCGCTAGACTGGGCGCTGGTCCCCGTAGGAGGTCGCTTTGTCCGCCCAGATTCGAGCCCTCGCGATCGTCGCGACCGCGGCGGCCGCGCTCGTCCTCGCCGCCGTCTTCCTTCTGCCGGGGGGGTCCCCGGCGGGGAGGGAGGGGAGGAGCCCGGGAGCCGCCGCGGGGACGACCTCGATCCCCGAGATCCCTCCGGCGCCGGATGCCCCGGCGGAGGCCGCGGGCGCCGCGGCGCCGGGGCGGAGCCTCACCCGACCCGAGGAGGCTCGCGGCCCCGTGGTCGCGGTGCACGGCCGCCTCGTGCTGAAGGCGAGCGGCGAGCCGGTCTCCGGCGCCCTCGTCAAGCTCCGGACGTGGGACGAGGCCTTCGACCATCCGGAGACGATCGCCCTCCTCGGGGGAGCGGCCGCGGTGGCGGAGCTGCGTCGGGAGGGACGCTTCGACGACGCCCTGCGGGCGGTCGGCGGATGGCGTGCCGCCTACGCGGGCCGATCGCGGGAGGACGGCGGCTTCTCGATCCGGGTCCACCCGGACTTCCCCCAGTTCCGGTTCGAGGTCGAGGCCGACCTCGCCTACCTCGAGGAAGGCTCCGAGAAGTGGTACGCCGCGGGCGGTCCCGAGGCGGAGGCGGGGATCGCGCTGCGACTCGAGGCGGGCGGGAAGATCGAGGGGTCGATCCGCGCGGTCTCGGGCGTGCCCGTCGCGGGGGCCCGGGTGTCGATCGATCCCGCGGACAGGGGGCGCGACCGCCAGGTCGACGCGGAGTCCTCGGGGCGCTTCGCCGCCGGCGGGCTGCGACCCGGGCGCTACGGCGTCGGCGCGCTCGGAGGAGGGTGCGCTCCGGCCTGGCGCGAGAAGGTCGAGGTGCGCGCGGGGGAGATCACGAGCGTGGACCTCGACCTCCCGCCCGAGGGATTCGTCTCGGGGCGCGCAGTCGACGAGGAGGGGCGCGGGATCGCCCGCGCGAGGATCGACGCGAAGGCACAGGAGGCCGTCGGTCCGAATCCCCACGGCCTCGGCTACGGTCGCACCTACGCCGACGCGGAGGGGAACTTCCGGGTCGGTTCCCTCCGCTCGGGAAAGCACACCGTCTCGGCTTCGCGCCCCGGGAGGGTGGCCGCGAAGGGGGAGACGGTCGACGTCCCCGCCGGCTCCGGCGTCGCCAACCTGAAGCTCGTCCTGCCCGGGGGCCGTTCCGTCGCGGGCCGCGTCCTCGACGGCGCAGGTGCCCCCGTCGCGGCCGCGGAGGTGACCGCGCGGACGGATCGGGCGGCGCAGCGCTCGCGCGGATTGACGCGGTCCCGGACCTGGGCCTCCCAGTCGACGGTGACGGCCGCGGACGGCTCCTTCCGCCTGGGGGGGCTCGACGACGGCCCCTTCGTCGTCGTCGCCTCCTCGAAGGAGCGGGGACGGACCGAGCGGAAGGAGGTTCCCCCCGGGGAGGAGAGCCTGGAGATGGTCCTCGAACCGACGACGACGATCTCCGGAAGGATCCGCGACGCGGAGACGGAGGAGCCCGTCCTGCGGTTCGACATCGAGCTCGAGCGGCGCGAACCCTCCCGGGGAGCGGCCTACCGCGAGGGGCAGGGGCGCAGGACCTTCGCGACGAAGGACGGCGCCTTCGAATGGACGGACCGAAGGCCGGGCACCTACCGGCTCTTCGTGGTGGCCAAGGGCTATCTCACCGGGGAGCAGGACGGCATCGAGGCGGAGGCCGGCCAGCGGGCCGGGAGCGTCGAGATGGCGCTCCGGCCCGGGGCGTCGATCCGGGGGCGGGTCCTCGACGGCTCGACGGGCGCGCCGGCCGAGGACGTCGCGGTCTCCGCGGAACCGGTGGAGGTCGAGGAGGCGACGGACCGCTCCCACGGGCCCGCCCCCGGCGAACCGACGGGTCCGGACGGCGCCTTCGAGACGAGCGGCCTCCTCCCCGGGAAGTGGAGGCTCAGGGCCTGGCGCGAGGGCTTCGTCTCCGCGCGCACCGACCCGATCCAGGTCGCGGAGCGCGGGACGGTCGACGGGATCGTGATCGTCCTCCCGCGCGGAGGGAGCATCGAGGGGGTCGCGACCGCTCCCGACGGCGCGCCCTACACGGGAGGGCGGGCCTGGGCGTCGCGCGTCGAGCGGTCGGAGGAAGAGGACGAGATCCGGTCCTTCTCCGGGTTCGGGTACATGGGGCGCGGATCCGGGCGCGGCGAGGAGATCGACGCCTCCGGCGCGTTCCGGCTCGAGGGGCTGGAGCCGGGGAAGTACCTCGTCCAGGCCCGCCCGGCCTCCGTCCCGGGCGAGCCGCAGCAGGAGGTCCAGCGGAAGACCCTCCGGGGCTTCGTCGAGGTGGAGGAGGGGTCGGTCGCGCGCGTGGAGTTCGCGCGCCCCAAGGCCGGGTGCCTCGTGCGGGGACGGGTCGCGCGCGACCGCGAGGGAGTGGAGGGGGTGGAGGTGGCCCTCGTCCCGAAGGAGTGGCCCAAGGACCGGGAGGCGAGGTCGATCCTCGAGCCCCGGATGAAGGTCCGCACCCTCCCGGGCGGCGTCTTCGAGATCGCGGACGCTCCCGCCGGGGAGGCAACGGTCGGCGCGCGCCTCAGCGGGGGCACGACCGTGGCGGAGACGGTCACGATCCCGGCGGGAGGGGAACTGGCGGTCGAGCTCAGGCTCCCCCTCGGGGAGATCGCGGGGCGCGTCGTCTCGGAGATCGACGGCTCCCCGATCCCGCGGGCCGCGGTCGCGGCGTTGCGCCTCCAGAAGGAGAGGACGGAGGGGGGATCGGGCTGGAGCAACGCGACTGCCGGGGAGGACGGCCGCTACCGGATCCGCGACCTCTCCCCGGGCGCCTACCGGGTCCGCGCGAGTCCCGGTTTCCCGTCCGCCCGCGACGAGAAGGCCACGAACCTCTCCATCGACGAGCGCGGCCCGGTCGACGTCGGCGAGACGGGACCGACCGTCGTCGACTTCTCCCTCCCGGTCGGGGCGAAGGTGCTGGTCTCCGTCCGGGACCCGGACGGCCGGCCCCTCGCGAACGCCTCCGTCCGCCTCCGATCCGAGGTCAAGCCCGCCCGGGAGTCCATGGGGATGCGGTTCGGCCAGTTCGGCTCGGGATCGAGCGTGGAGACCGGCCAGGACGGCACCGCGCGGTTCCTGGGCATCCCGCGCGGGGAGTACTTCGTCGCGGTCCGGTTCGACGGTTACGCGCCGTTCGCAAGCGAGCCGAGGAGCGTCGTGCCGGGGGAGGAGACGGCCTTCCAGGTCGATATGCGCGAGGGGACGCGCCTGCGCGTGCGCCTGCTCCGGCCGGACGGGGTCGCGGAGAGGAACGGGTGGGCGAACTTCACCGACGAGAAGGGGGGGGAGTGGTCGGCCCAGGTCCCGACGGGGGAGGACGTCCCCCCGGAGGGCCGCGGGCTCCTCCACGTCCGCCTCGCCCCCGGGACCTACGCGGTGAAGTCGGGCGCGAAGGGATTCCGGAGCTACCGGGGCTCGGTCGTCGTCGGCTCCGGGCCGACGCAGGACTTCGAGGTCCGGCTCGCCCGAGGGGAGGAGTCCGAGGAGTCGCCTCGCTGACCCTCCTCCTCGTCCACGCCGCCGCGACGCTCGCGATGGCGGGGCTCGTCTGGTTCGTCCAGCTCGTCCACTACCCCCTGCTCGCCCGAATCGGTCCCGACCGGTTCCGGGACTACCAGCGCGCGAACCTCCGGCGCACGACCGCGGTCGCCGGCCTGCCGATGGCGACCGAAGGGGCGTGCGCCCTCCTCCTCGTCGCGCGCCCCCCGTCGGGGGTTCCCCGATCGTGGGCCTGGCTCGGCCTGGGCCTCCTCCTCGGGATCTGGGCCTCGACGATACTCCGGGAGATCCCTCGGCACCGCGCGCTCCTGCGCGGCTTCGACCCCGCCGTGCATCGCTCCCTCGTCGCGGGGAACTGGCGGCGGACGGTCCTCTGGACGCTCCGAGGGATCCTCGCCCTCGCGATGCTCGAGCGGGCGGGGCGCTGAGCGCGATGTTCGCCAGGAAAGTCGCATGTACAAATCCTGACAGAATTTGTACAGGGTCCTTTCCAGGTCGCCGCCTCGGCGGGAGGGTCTACCGGATCTTGAATCTGGACTCGGCGACGACGTCGGCCGACCAGTCGATGAACCGCCGCCTGAGGTAGTCCTCGCGCAACAGGTCGCGCGTGTTCTCCTGGGTGAAGTCGACCGGCTTGGCGCCAGGGAGTCGCTCCAGGACCCGACCGATGTAGTAGCCGGTTGGCCCCCGCATCGGGCCCACGACCTCCAGGGGCGCCGCGTCGTGGAAGAGGATCTCCCCCATCGAGGTGCCACGCAGCAGATCCTCGAACTCGCTCTCCCCGAGGAGCTGCTTGAGCTGGTTCTTCGACTGGGCCCCGAAGCGTCCGCGGTTGGTGCGCGGTCCCTCCGGTAACCGTCGGCCGGGCGGAGCGTTGGGAGGTGGGGCGGAACGGTCGACGAACTCCGAGAATCGGTCGATCGCCTCCTCGAAGGAGGTTCCCGCCTTCAGCGCCGCGAGCGTCTCCTCTGCCCGGGCCTTCGCCTCGTCGAACGCGTCGGGCCCCTTCCAGTCGAGGTTGGTGTAGTCGAAGGCCGAGAGGAGGATCACCTGCGCGTCGACCTTGCCGTCCTCGAGGAACCCCTGGACCCGGGCGCGGTGCTGGAGGAGCGTCTCGTCGGTCACCTCCTTCTCGATCCTCTTCTCGAACGACTTCTTCAGCCGGAAGTACTCCCGGTACAGGTCGTAGCTGGGGAACTTCTTGAAGGCGATCGCGACGACCTCGATCGAGAAGGGGGTCTCCTCGTACGGCCCCACGTGAGCCTGCCACTCCCTCGCGAACTCCTCTTCCGGGAGGAAGACCCCCGCCTTGACGAGCGCCTGGCGCGTGGCGGTCGCCCACGCCATCCACCGGACGACATTCTCCCGATCGAGTGCCGTCACCCTCCGCGCGATGGCCGGATACGCCTCTGCCGTCAGGAGCGGGCGGCCGTTGACCGTGAGGACGACGTCGGGGGGGAGGCCGTCGCTCGCCGTCCTGATGTTCGAGGACTTCCTGAGCGCCTTCGTGATCCACTGCCGGAAGATCGTCCGGTAGAAGGGCGGGATCGGCGCGTTGGGCTTCCTCTCCCCTTGCTCGCGGATGGCCTGGGTCGTCCGGTCGACCAATTCCTGCGACGCCGGATCCTTCAGCCTTTCGGTCCCGGGCGCCTCGACAACCGGCGGGCGGGGGATCGGCGCGTCGGGCTTCCTCTCCCCTTGCTCGCGGATGGCCTGGATCGTCCGGTCGACCAGTTCCTGCAACGCCGGATCCTTCAGACTTCCGGTCGCGGTCGCCTCGACGACCGGCGGGCGCAGCCCCGGCAGAGGCCTATCGACGGACTCCTTGCCCCCCTGGGGCGCGAGCGCCTCGTCTCCTCGCGCGCGAATGCCCGGGATCGCCAGGTCGACGACCGCCTGCTCCCCCTCACTCGCGAGGGCCTTGCGCGTAGTCCCGGACCACTTCGTCGTGTCGTCGGGAATGAAGGCCTTGTCGAAGCGGAGGAGCGAGGCCTGCTCGTCAGCGAAGGAGGTTTCGTCCATCCCCTGGGCCCGCAGGAACGCATCGAGGTCCAGGCCTCCCTGGATCTGCCGCTGGAATTCCTCCTTCCTCGAGGCAACCTCCTTCCGCACCTCCTCGTCGCTGATCCGCAGGTCCTCGACGGCCTGGCCGCTCCTGCGGCGCAGCTCGATCTCCTCGGCCACGAGGAAGTCGCGGATCTTCCGCTCGAGGTAGGGGCGTCCGTGGATATAGACGAACGCGCGGTCGAAGGCGGCCGCGGGGATCTCCTCGCCGTTGACGACGAGGCGGACCGGGCGGCCCGTTCGGGGCATTCCCTTGATCGCCTCGTCGAGCGGCCGCGCCACGCCGAAGAGCGCGTAGCCGACGACGGGAGCCGCCGCCGCGACGACAAGCACAAACCGCCAAGGCCAACTCGGGACGCGCACGCCAGTTCTCCGCTCGGATCGGCCCCAATCTACCCCGTTCGGCGGATGCCGAC
Organism: Planctomycetota bacterium; assembly: GCA_022616055.1. GTDB lineage: Bacteria > Planctomycetota > UBA1135 > UBA1135 > JAKEFM01 > JAKEFM01. Next base: position 66,127 of record JAKEFM010000240.1, on the reverse strand, counting down.
GGGGATGACGGTGGGGCCGCGATCGTCTACGGCAAGGCCGCCCCGACAGTTGGACGTCCCGGAAGGAGGGCCTGATCGGACCCGGGCTCGCGTGCGTGGGTGTTCGAAGGGAGGGCGGGTTGGGAAACTTGAGCCGGGGAACGTCGCCCGCGGTCGCCCGGGCTGACAGGGTCGAGCCCGAGACCCGGAAAGACTGCCCTGGCAGGGCGGATTATCCGGATATGCCGCCCAGGGCAGGCGGATTCTCAACCGCCTCCTCGGGATCCCCTCGGATGGGGCCACTTGCCGTTCGCATGGGGACCCCGCAAGGTCGCCGGCATCGAAGTGCTCCCGTGGAAGACCTTCCTGGATCGACTATGGGAGAGAGATCTCGCGGGGTAATCGCGCGCTCCCCCCTTCCTCGCGGCGCCGACGGAGGGACAGGAATCCGGAGGCTCCGGTGGTCTACGGCGAGGTCGCCCCGGCCGTCGGGCGCCCCGGGAGGAGGACCCGCTCGAAGTCGGGCTCGCGAGCCGCCTCGGAGGAGAGACGCTCCCGGGTGCTCGGGTGGTCGAAGGCGAGTCGGTGCGAGTGGAGGAGCGGGCGGGCGACGCCGTGGGTCTGGCGCGCCTTCTCGTTCGCCGCCGGATCGCCGTAGCGCGGGTCCCCTAGGATCGGATGGCCGATCGCGGCGAGGTGGGCGCGGATCTGGTGGGTGCGGCCGGTCCCGAGGCGCGCCTCGACGAGGGTAAAGTCCCGGCGCCGCTCGAGGGCACGGACGAGCGTCCGCGCGGGGAGGCCGGAAGGGTCGGGGACCACCTTCGGCGCGTTCCCCATCGGCTCGTCGAGGATCCGGAGGGGGAGGTCGATCGTTCGCTCCCCGTCGAGGGCGCCGAGAACGACGACGTGGTAGACGCGCTCGACGCGTCCTCCCTCGACCGCGGCGGCGAGGGCGCGGAGCGTCTCGGAGTTCTTGCCGACGAGGAGGAGGCCCGAGGCACCCCGGTCGAGGCGATGGGCGAGGCCCGCGCCGGGGAAGGCCTTCGCGAGGCGCTGGGCGACCGAGTCCTTCACGAGCGGGCCGCGGTGGACCGCGAGGCCGGGGGGCTTGTGGAGGACGAGGAGGTCGCCGTCCTCGTGGACGACGCCGAGGCGAAGGGCAAGGGTCGACTCAGCGCACTCGGGGGAATAGGCGACGGTCTCGCCCGCGAGGACGCGGTCCCGGGCGCCGGCGCGGACGCCGGCGCGCCGCACCCCCCCCGACTCGACGAGGAGCCGCGCCACGCGCCGCGAGAGGTCGGGATCGCACTCGTGGAGGACGAAGTCGAGGCGCGCGCCGTCGAGCGCGGGAGGGACGACAAACTCCTTCACGCGGGCCGGAGCGGGCCGCCTCAGCGGTGCGTGCGCTCGATCAGCTCGCGGAAGCGGGTGAAGAGGTAGAGCGCGTCGCGGGGCCCCGGGGAGGCCTCGGGGTGGTACTGGACGGAGAACGCGGGGAACTCCCGGTGGCGCATCCCCTCGATCGTCTTGTCGTTGAGGTTGAGGTGGGTCACCTCGACCTCCTTCTCGAGCCCCTTCAGATCGACGGCGAAGGAGTGGTTCTGCGAGGTGATCTCGACCTTCCCCGTCGCGAGGTCCTTCACCGGGTGGTTCGCGCCGTGGTGACCGAACTTCATCTTGTAGGTCTTCGCGCCGAGGGCGAGGCCGAAGATCTGGTGGCCGAGGCAGATCCCGAAGATCGGGACCTTGCCGAGCATCTCCCGCATCGCGCGCGCGACGTAGGCGACCGGGGCCGGATCCCCCGGCCCGTTCGAGAAGAAGACGCCGGCGGGGGACCGGGCGAGGACCTCCGTCGCCGGCGTGGAGGCGGGGACGACCGTCACGTCGAAGCCCGTCTCGACGAGGCCGCGGAGGATGTCGCGCTTGATCCCGCAGTCGATCGCGACGACGCGCAGGCGCGGGCCGTGGACGACGGGCACCTCGGGGCGGCCGACCTCGACGAACCCCTCCGCCCACTCGTAGGGCTCGGCGCAGGTGACCCCCTTAACGAGGTCGATCCCCTCCGTCCCCGGCGCGCCCCGGACCTTCTCGAGGAGGCTCTGGGGATCGTCGTCCTCGGTCGAGAGGATCCCGCGGATCGCCCCCCCCTGCCGGATCCGCCGCGTGAGCGCCCGGGTGTCGATCCCGTCGATCGCCGGGACCCCCTCCGCCTCGAGGTACTCCGACAGGGTCGCGCGGGAGCGGAAGTTCGAGGCGACCGGGGAGAGGTCCCGCAGGACGAAGCCCTCGACGTGGGCCTTCGCCGATTCGACGTCCTCCAGGTTGACGCCGTAGTTCCCGATGTGCGGGTAGGTCATCACGACCGTCTGGCCGCGATAGGAGGGGTCGGTCAGGATCTCCTGGTAGCCCGTCATCGCCGTGTTGAAGACGAGCTCGCCGGTCCGCTCCCCCCGCGCGCCGACCGAGCGGCCCTTGAGGACCGTCCCGTCCTCGAGGACGAGCCGGGCGGTCGGGCGGGTCACGACTTCCTCCGGGGGGCGCCGTCCGCGCCGACCGCGACGGAGTTGATCAGGCCGGCGAGGTAGCCGCCGCCGAAGCCGTTGTCGATGTTCACGACCGACACGCCCGCCGCGCAGGAGTTGAGCATCGTGAGGAGGGGGGCGATCCCCCCGAGGGAGGCGCCGTAGCCGACGGAGGTGGGAACGGCGATCACGGGGCGGGAGACGAGGCCGCCGACGACGGAGGCGAGGGCCCCCTCCATCCCCGCGACGACGACGAGGGCGTTCGCCTCCTGGAGACGGGCCACCTCGCCCAGGAGGCGGTGGATGCCGGCGATCCCGACGTCGTGGAACGACTCGACGCGGGCGTCCATCATCTCCGCCGTGAGCCGCGCCTCCTCGGCGACGGGGACGTCGGAGGTCCCCGCGCAGACCACGGCGACGAGCCCGCGGGGGGCCGGCGCCGGGCCGCGGCGGGCCGTGATCACCCGCGCCCGCTCGTGGTAGACGGCGTAGGGGACCTTCTCCCGCACCGCGCGGGCGGCCTCGGGGGAGACCCGGGTCGCGAGGAGGCGGTCCCCCTGGGCGAGGAGCTCGACGGCGATCGCCGCGATCTCCTCCGGGGTCTTCCCCTGGCCGAGGATGACCTCCGGAAAACCGCACCGGAGGTGGCGGTGCGTGTCGAGGCGGGCGTGCTCGACGTCGCGGAAGGGGAGGGCGCGCAGCTCCTTCATCGCCTCGGCCACGGAGGACTTCCCCGACTTCACGCGGTCGAGGAGGGTGCGGAGGGCGTCGGGGGTCACGGGGTCTGGCGGGCGGATTCTACGGCGCGGACCCCGGGCCTCATCGCCCCGGCTCCCCCGCCCGGGAGCGCGGAAAGGAGGGCCGGCGGGCGGGATCGCGGTCCGTGTGTTACGCTCTCTCCGTGTGAGCCCCCGCCGCCGGATCCGCCCCCAGATCCCCCGACGCCCGAGCCTCTCCGTCGTCTTCCCCGCCTACAACGAGGAGGACTACGTCGCGGGGGCCGTGCGTCTCGCCCTGCGCGACATCGCGCCGCTCGTCTCCGACCTCGAGGTCCTCGTCGTCGACGACGCGAGCCGGGACCGCACCCGCGCGATTGCGGAGTCGATCGCCCGGGAGGATCCCCGCGTGCGGGTCCTCTCCCACGAGACGAACCGGACCCTCGGCGGGACGATCCGCACCGGCTTCGCCAACGCCCGCCACGAGTTCGTCCTCTACTCCGACATCGACCTCCCCTTCGACCTCGCGGAGGTCGCCCGCGCGCTGCGGGCCGTCGAGTACGCGGGGGCGGACGCCGTCTTCGCGTACCGCCACGACCGGACCTCCGAGGGTCTGCGCCGCTCCGTCTACTCCTTCGCCTGGAACTGGCTCGTCCGGATCCTCTTCGGCGTGCGCCTCCGGGACGTGAACTTCTCCTTCAAGCTGCTGCGGCGCTCCCTCCTCGACCGGTTCCCGCTGAAGTCGGAGGGCTCCTTCATCGACGCGGAGCTCGTCATCCGCTGCCAGCGCCACGGGGCGAGCATCGCGCAGATCGGGGTCGACTACTTCCCGCGCACCCGCGGCGTCTCGAAGCTCTCGAGCTTCCGGACGATCCGGCGGATGGTCGGCGAGATGCTCCGGATCGCCCCCGAGCTGCGGCGGGCGGGGAAGGCTCGCCCCGACGGGGCGACCGTTCCCGAGGGCGCGAGCGCCCACGGTGCCGGTCCTCGGGCGTAGGTCCCGCCTCCCGCGGGACCTCGCGCTCCTCTACTCGGGATCGCCCCTCTCCGACCGGCTCCAGGTCTCGCTGCGGTGGCGCTCCTGCCCGTTCGAGGCGGTCGCCGCCTTCGCTCCTCCGGCGGGCGAGCAGCTCGACCTCGGCTGCGGGCGGGGGATCCTCGCGAACCTGCTCGCCCTCCGCTCCCCCGGCCGGGCCGTGAGGGGGCTCGACCCCGATCCGCGCCGCATCGAGACGGCGCGAGCGACGGTCGGCGAGCGCAGGAACGTCTCCTTCGCCGTGGGGAAGGAGCCGGCCGCGGGGACGCGCTTCGCGGCGATCTCCCTCGTCGACGTCCTCTACCTCCTCACCGAAACCGAGTGGAAGCGCCTCCTCCGCACCTGCCGGCACGCGCTCGCCCCCGGAGGGATCCTCCTCGTCAAGACGATGGCGCGAAGGCCCCGGTGGAAGGCCGCGATCGACCGCTTCCAGGAGACCCTCTCCGTCCGGGCGTTCGGCTGGACGATCGGGAGCACGATCGTCCCCCCCGATCCCGACGCCCTCGCCGCGGAGCTCGGGGCCCTGGGCTTCCGGGTCTCCTCCCACCCCATCGACGCCGGCTTCCCGCACCCCCACCTCCTCCTCGTCGCGACCCTCCCCGCCGCCGCGACCCGCCCGTGATCTCGGTCATCCTCAGCGGGGACGACTTCGGCCTCGCCCCGGCGATCAACGAGGGGATCGCCCTCGCCCACGCGCAGGGCTGCCTGACGAGCGCCTCCCTCTCGGTCGCGGGCCCCGCCGCCGAGGACGCGGCCGCGCGCGCCCGGAGCCTTCCCTCCCTCGGAGTCGGCCTCCACCTCACCCTCGTCGCGGAGAGACCCGTCTCCCGCGCCGCCGACGTCCCGACGCTCGTCGGTCGGGACGGCCGTTTCCCCGCCTCCGCGGCCGCCTTCGCCCTGCGCTGGCTCTCGCGCCGGATCCGTCCCGAGGAGGTCCGCCGCGAGGTGCGCGCCCAGCTCGGGAGGGCCCGCGAGCTCCGCCTCTCCCTCACCCACCTCGACTCCCATCAGCATGTCCACGTCCTGCCCGGGCTTTTCGGGATCGTCCTCGAGGAGATGCGCCGGGCGGGGCTGCGCCGCCTGCGCATTCCCCTCGAGACGGCGCGATGGCCCGAAGCGGGATGGGGGCGACGAGCGCAGCGGGGAGTCCTCAACGCCTTCGCCAGGCGGGCGGCGCGGCTCGCCCTCGACTCGGGCTTCTCCTTTCCCGATCGGTTCGTCGGATTCCTCGGCGCCGGCCGCGTGGACGGGGACGGCCTCCTCGCCCGGATCCAAGGACTCGAGGACGGGGTGACGGAGATCGGGCTCCACCCCGCCGCCGGGGAGGGACTTCCGCGCGAGGACTTCGCCTCGTGGGGATACCGGTGGAGCGGCGAGCTCGACGCGCTCCTCGATCCGCGGATCCGCGAGTCCCTCGATCGGCGGGGGATCCGCCGCGTGAACTTCGAGGCCTGCGCGATCCGGGGATGAGGGGATCGCCCCGGGGGGCGTCAGTCGCGGGCGTTGCGCGCGATCGTCCAGAGCCGCTGGCAGAGGGTCTCGCGGTCGGTCTTGAGCTCCTGGTTGCAGGCGAACGCGACGACGACGTCGTTCTCGAGGTCCCGGAAGTACCAGGTGGCGATGTGGCCGACGTTGCCGCCGTGCTGGACCTGCCGGCCGGGCACCTTCACCACCCAGCCGAGCGCGTAGTTCTGGAGGCCGGAGTCGTAGTACTTCTCCTTCGCGGCCTTCGAGAGGACCTTCTCCCCCTGGAGGGCCTGGTGCCAGGCGAGCATCTCGCGCGTCGAGGCGAGCATCCCCCCCGAGCCGCGGTAGCCCCACGACAGGCTCGGGCCGTAGACGAACCGGGGCGACTTGCCCCGGTCCTCGAGGGGGACGCGCGCGAGGTCGATCTCGGCATCCCCGATGGAGCCGGCCCCCTTCATCCCGGCCGGCTCGAAGAGGTGCTCGCGCAGGTAGCTCTCGAACGGCTTTCCGGACGCCTTCTCGACGAGGGCCGCGGCGAGCCAGTATCCCGCGTTGCTGTACGCCCAGCGCTTGCCCGGAGCGTGGGTGAGGGGCGCCTCGAGGATGCACTGGACGGCGGCGTCCCGGTCGAAGGGATTCCATCCCTTCGACTTCGTGTCCGGGTACCCGATCCCCGCGGTGTGGTTCAGGAGCTGCCGGATCGTGATCCCCTTCTTGTCCGCCGGCGCGCTCCGGAAGTGCTTCCCGAGCGGATCCTCGAGGGAGAGCTTCTTCTGCATCTCGAGCTTCAGGACCGCCGCCGCGGTGAACTGCTTGCAGGCCGACGCCCAGTCCCAAAGGGCGTCCTTCGGCATCGGCGTCCCCTTCGAGGCGTCGAGCACGCCGTACCCCTTCTCGAGCAGCACCTTCCCCCCCTTCGCGACGAGGACGCAGCCCGAGAACCCGCCGGGCTCGTCGAGGCCGCCGATCACCGCATCGAGTTCCTCCCCGCTCTTCCCGGAGACGACCGCCTCCCCCTTCGCCTTGCCGCGAGCCGGATCCTTCTGGATCCCCTCCTCCGCCCGCGGGAACGCCGCGAGCACGATCCCGGCGAGGGTGAACGCGGACAGGACTCTCCGGAGCCGGACCATGGATCGCCCCTCCCGGGAGGGAACCCTCGCGGATTCTACGCCTGGAGGTGGGGAGTTCCGGCGGCGGCGAAACTCCCGACATGGAGCTACCGCGGGAACGCGTCCACCTCGAGGGGGGCCGTCTTCCCCTCGCGCAGCAGGTGGTAGCCGAGGCCGGCGATCATCGCGGCGTTGTCGAGGCACAGCGCCTTCGACGGGAAGAAGGCCGCGCGTCCCTCCGCGGCGGCGGCCGCCATCAGCCGCTCGCGCAGCCGGCCGTTGCAGGCCACCCCGCCGCCGACCGCGATCGCGAGCGCGTCCAGCTCGCGGGCGGCGCCGAGGGTCTTCTCGACGAGGACGTCGACCACCGCCTCCTGGAAGGAGGCGGCGAGGTCGGCGACGAACTGCGGGTCGAGCGATCCGGCGCGGGCTCCGGCCGAGGCCGGCGTTCCCCGGGGCGAGGGGGGCTGGACCTTGTAGAGCACCGCGGTCTTGAGACCGCTGAAGGAGAACTCGTAGGGCGCGTCGGGGAGGCGCGGGCGGGGGAGAGGCACCCGCTTCGCATCGCCTCCTCGGGCGGCCTTCTCGATCGAGGGCCCTCCGGGGTAGGAGAGGCCGAGGATCGTCGCCACCTTGTCGAACGCCTCCCCGGCGGCGTCGTCCTGCGTCCCGCCGAGGAATCTGTGCTCCGTCGGCGAGACCGACCGGTAGAGGGAGGTGTGGCCGCCGGAGACGACGAGGGAGGCGAAGGGGTAGGCAAGCTCGGGATGCTCCATCGCGCAGGCGTGGATGTGCGCCTCGATGTGGTGGACGGCGAGGAGCGGCTTGCCGTGGACGAAGGAGAGCGCCTTCCCCGCCGAGAGCCCGACGAGGAGCGACCCGATCAGCCCGGGCCTCGTCGTCACCGCGATCGCGTCGACGTCGTCCGACTTCATCCCCGCTCCCCGCAGCGCCTCGTCGAGGACCGGGACGATCGCGTCGAGGTGGGAGCGGCTCGCCACCTCCGGGACCACCCCGTGGAACGGGGCGTGGAGGGCGACCTGCGACTCGACGACGGAGGAGAGGATCCGCGTCCCGTCCTCGACGACGGCGGCGGCGGTCTCGTCGCAGGAGGACTCGATCCCGAGGATCCGGACCAAGGCCCCGGTCAGCGGATCCGGCGCGGGCGGGGGGACTCCCCCCGCAGCAGCGCGAGGGCCGCGTCGAGCTGCGGGTCGGGCGGAGGCTTCTCCTCCACGCCGCGGCGCCGGCGGCGAGCCTCGACCTCCTCCCGGTACCGGTCGGGGATCTCGTAGCGCTCGAGGTGGTTGCGCAGCGCCCGCTCCGCCCGCTCGGCGACCTCGACGATGACGTCGGGCTCGATCCCCCCCGTGCGCCGTTCCTCGGTCCGCTCGAACGTGCGGCCGAGGGGGGTGAAGTACCGGGCCGTCGTCAGCTTGACGGCGCCGAACTCGTCGTCGATCGCGCGGATCGACTGGACGAAGCCCTTCCCGAAGGAGGGCTCGCCGAGGAGGACCGCCGCGCGGTGGTCCTGGAGCGCGCCGGCGAGGACCTCGGAAGCCGAGGCGGTCGACCCGTTCTGGAGGAGGACGACCGGGAGGCCCTCGTGGCGGACCTCGTCCGGGTCGGCCTTCTTCACCTCCCAGGCGTCGTCCGAGCGACCGCGCGTCTCGACGATGAGCCCCTCCCGGACGAACCGGTTCGCGATCGCGACGGCCGCCTTCAGCACGCCCCCGGGGTTGAACCGCAGGTCGAGGACGAGCCCCTTCAGCCCCCGGCGCCGCAGCGCCTCCATCGCCGCGTCGAACTCCTCGACGGTCTCGTCCGAGAAGGAGGAGATCCAGAGGTAGCCGAGCCCGCGCTCGGCATCGAGCATGTGCGCGAGGGAGACGCTCGTGTCCCGCATCACCTCGCGCCGGACGGAGACCTCCCGGCGCGGTCCGCCCGCCGCCGGGAGCACGGCGAGCCGGACCTCGGTCCCCTCCTCGCCGCGGATGCGGTCGCGCACCTGGTCGGGGTCGGCCTCCTCGACGGGGTGGCCGTCGATCTCGACGATCCGGTCCCCGACCTGGAGCCCCGCCTTCTCCGCGGGGGAGTCGGGCTGGGGGAAGGCGACCGTGATCGGCGGGGAGCCCGGCTCGATCACGATCCCGATCCCCGCGAAGCGCCCGCTGGTCTCCTCCTCCAGGCCGCGCGTCTCCTCCGGCTCGTAGAAGCGCGAGTAGGGGTCGAGCCCCTCGAGCATCCCGTGGAGGGCGTTGTAGAGGATCTGGCGGGGCTCGATCTCGTCGACGTAGTCCTCGAGGATCAGGTTGCGGATCCGGGCGTAGACGGCCGCCTCGTGCTGCAGCTCGTCGTCGACGGTCGCGGGGGCGGTCGCCCGGGCGACGACGAAGGCGGTCCCCGCGGCGAGGACCATCGAGCCGGCGAACATCGCGAGGGGGCTTCGGAGAGTCATGCGGGCGTCTCGGGCCGCACATGGTATCGACGCGCCCGCGGGCCCGCCTTACCTCGGCCGCCGGACGAGCGCGGCCCGCTACGGCGGCGGGATCTCCAGCGTGCCGACGTCGAACACCTCCCCGCCCGGGCGCGGGGCGGCCCTCACCTCCCTCGACCGACGCCCCTCCCGTTCCGCGTAGATCCGGATCTCCTCCCCGATCGGGACGCCCCCGATCTCGACGGCGCCGGCGACCGTGGTGGATCCGGAGAGCGTGCCCCCTCGTTCCAGGTAGACGTTCGCGACCACGGGCATGCCCGCCCCGTCGACCACGCGCACGCGGATGCGGCAGTCCTCGTCGAGCGCGACCTGGCAGGAGGTCGCCCCCCTTGCGGCAACGTCGACGACCTTCTTCCCGCCGAAGCCGCCGCAGCGAGCCTTGACCATCCAGGTGCCGCCGCAAGGAAGGAGGATGCGGAACGCCCCGTCCGGACCTGCGCGGTGATCCTCGCGTCGCACCACCTCCCAGATGGACTGGAGGGACGCCGGGAAACTGCTGGCTCGGGGGTCTCGGCTCGATTCGTCCAGAGGACGGAGGAGGTCGAGGGAGAATCGCGCCTCCGGACAAGGGAGTCCGCGGACGTAGGTGACGCTCCCTTCGATCGAGGGGAGATCCTCCTGCCGGGCCAGGGCGATGCGCAGGTCGGCGGGGACGCTCCCCCGGACGACGCGGACGAGCCCCTCGAGGAATCCGTCGGCGGAGACGCGGAGGTCCGCCTCCCTCGCGCCGCCCAGCTCGAGCCGGAACCTCCCGGCCAAGTCGGCCGTCGTTCCGCGGGCCTCGGGGAGCGGCCCCGGGTCTCGCCCCGGATGCCCCGAGGGGGAAGCCTCGATGCGGGCTCCGGCGATCGCGAAACCCGTCGCCGCGTCCGTCACGGCTCCCTTCAGCACGAGGGAAGGGACGAGGTAGCCGATGAGATCGTTTCGCTCGAGCGGCGGCTGGACCTCGAGGTTCCCTCCGGGGTAGGAGACGTCGCTCCATCCGGCCTTCTCCGCGACCAGGTTCGCGAACATGGGAAGGGGAAGGACCGGAAGCCGCGTCTCCAGGTCGAACCGACCGTTCTCATCCGTGACCGCGCGGCCGAGATCCTTCCCCGGGGACAAGGAGGTCAGGCCGCGAGACTCGCCCGCCGACTCCAGCACCATCAGGGCGGCGAGGAAGCCGTACGGCCGGGTGCTGTCGGGGACGAGACGCACGACGGCGTCGGGCACGGGCTCCCCTCGATTCCGCTCCGATGCTCCCACTCGGACATGCCCGGAAAGCCGCACCGTGCCGTGGGGGACGGGCGGTCTCTCTCGGACCGACGCGCGAGGGGAAGGCGGCGCCTCCGCGACGTCGGCCGGTGAAGGCGCGTCACGAGTCGGAGCCGCGGGAGAGGGAGGCTCCTCCGGGGGCTCCGCGACGAGCGGCGAGGAGGGCGAAGAGGGCGCGCCGGGTTCCGGCGCGCGCGAGGGCCCGAGGAGAGTCGCGGCGAGCAGGAGCGCCCCGCCCGCGAGGAGTGCCGAGACGAGGACCGCCTTCGACATGGCCTGGGCCGCGCGGCTCCATCCTAGCCCGCCTCTTCCTGTCGGATGGGGCTCGCGCCCCGAGAGAGTGTCGGGCGGGTGGAGGGATTCGGATTCCTGACCAGACTCGCGGCGATCCGAACGAAGCCGCGCCGGTGACCCCGAAAGCGCAGGAGTTCTGGCCCCACCGTCGACCGGGGAGGCCTTCCTTGCGCTTCTTCAGCGGGGCTTCGGCGGCCCGAAGAAACACCCCTCATCCGTCGAGCAGGAATGACGAGGCCTTGCCCTGTTCCCGTCGCCGGTTCTCACTTCGACGGGCGAGGCGCCCTCTCGAGGACCGACGTTCTCGGCCCGGGTCATGTGCCAGACGAGGTCGGTCCTGGCGTGGGGGAGGGCATCGATGGCCAGGGGCAGACCCGAGACGGGCCAGGCCTCGGCCCATCCCTCTTTCTCGGGCTTCAGCCGGACCGCCGCCGGCAAACGCCCATAAGGAAGGTCGGCCTCGAGGGCGAACGCGCCCCGCTCGTCGGTCACGCAGCGCCCGAGCTCCTCCTCCGTCCCGTTCGACGTGGATAGCACCACTCGGACCGTCGCCTCGCGAATCGGCTCGTCGCGGTCGGGCTCCCACACGACCTTGCGGAGGAATCCGCCGAGCGCGACCCGGGCCGTAAGGGAGGTCGCCGGCTTGCGGACTTGAGCCGAGGGGGGGAGAGGAGGGACCGCAGGGGCCGGAACGGCCCGGCCGGTCAGGTCGGGGTTGGGCTCCCCGAGTTCGGGGGAGACGGCGCCTCGAATGGTCGTGTCGAGTCGGGACGCCCGGAGCGAGAGCACCACCACGGTCAGCCCGGCGCAACCGCCGAGCAGAAGGGTGAGGAGGATCTTCGGCCTCAACGAGCCAGCCTCCCGGCCGACCGGACGTGGGCCCGGGGCTTGTGAGGGCCCAGTGTAGTGCAGTTTCGGACCGGGGTTCCGCCAAGAGCGCGACCTCGAGCCGCCAGAGGCCTTGATGCATCGGTTACCGCCCAGTACCCCCCCCACTAGCATGACATTGCGTCTCCGGGTCGCACTCGGAAGCTCCGGGTCCTTGCTCGTGAGGATCGAGCAGCACACGCGCCTGCGGTGGTGGACGGCTAGTCCCGTCCCTCTCGTCATGTTCCTGGCGTCTGGGCTCGCCCAGGGCCAGGGGTACGTCCTCTGCACCTTCGACGGGCCCGCAGCGGGCGCCGGACAAGGGAAGGTGGTGTCGGCAGGTGGGGATGTCGACGCCGACGGCCTCCCCGACCTCGTGGTCTCGGCGTATCCGGCCCCTTTCGCGACTATCGCAGCCTCTGGCCAGGTGCGCGTCTACTCGGGAGCGACCGGCGCGACGCTGTTCACCTTTTCCGGCGGGACTCCGACGGACGGATTCGGTTTCGCCTCAGCGGGCGCCGGGGACGTCGACGCGGACGGCCACGCCGACGTCGTCGTCGGCTCACCCGGGATTGGTAGCGCCGGAGGGATCGCCCAGCCGAGGGTGCAGGTCTTCTCCGGACTGACCGGGGGCCTCCTGTTCGCCGCGATGGCCACGCAACCCCTGGGGCAGGCGGTGGCGGGAGCGGGCGACGCAAACGGCGACGGGCTCGCGGATGTGATCTCCTCGTTCCATACCCCGCTCTTCTGCTGCGGGTTTGCGAGGGTCCACTCGGGCGCAAACGGGTCCACTCTCTTCAGCTTCCTCGGACTGGATGGAACCGTTCAGCACAGCAACTCCGTGGCCGGGGTCGGGGACATCGACGGGGACGGCGCCGACGACGTCCTGATCGGCGATCCGTTCTTTGACCCCCCGTCCCTCGGCGACGCGGGTCGGGCCGTGGCGCTCTCCGGTGCCAGCGGCGCGGTCCTCTTCACGTTCAATGGAATCCAGGATGGAGGGTGGCGAGGCGCGTCGGTCGCCGGGTGCGGGGACATCGACGGGGACGGCGTCCCCGACCTCCTGATAGGGGCCCCCAACGAGAATCCGGCCGGGCCGGGAGCCGGGCTCGGGTCGGGGTTGGCGCGCGTGTTCTCCGGCGCGACGGGCAACCAGCTCCTAGTCGTGGGCGGCGGCGCGTTCGGAGAGCACTTCGGCTGGTCCGTCGCGGGAACGGGGGACGCGGACGGAGACGCGGTTCCGGATCTTCTCGCCGGTGCTCCCGACGCCGATCCGGCCGGATCGATCGACGCCGGCCGCGCGGGCCTCTTCTCGGGCTCGAGCGGGAGCGTGCTCGCGAGCTTCTCCGGGACCGGTGCGGGAGATCGGCTCGGTCTGTCGGTGACCGGCCCTGGGGACGTGAACGCGGACAGCTTCGCCGACCTCGCCATGGGCAGCCCCGGGGCGGATCCCGCGGGGCTGGTGGACGCGGGGCGAGCGACGGTGATCTCGCTGGTCGGAATCCCCGGCGGATCGAGTATCGCGGGGGCGGGGTGTCCGGGCACGAGCGGCTCCGTCCCTCTCCTCCAGACGTTGGGGGGGAGCCCCTCGCCGGGGAACTCGGAGTTCGGCCTGACTCTGTCGAGGGCGCTCGGCGGAGCGAACACGCTCCTCCTCATCGGGACTTCGCCGCTCGCGCTCGGGTTGGGTCCCCTCGGCCTGCCGGGATGCACGCTCCTCCTGCTGCCGGAGGTCGCCTTCGCGGCGCCGACGAACGGTTCCGGAATCCGGGTGTTCCCCGCGCCGGTCCCGCCCGACGCGAGCCTCGTCGGAGGGATCGCCCGCTTCCAGTGGTACGTCGCCGACCCCGGACCGGGCGCGCTGCCGGGCGCGATGACGCAGAGGCTCGACGTCCTCGTCGTGCCCTAGGCCGGCAGCGGGCCGAGCTCGCGAAGCGCCTGCGCGTACTCCTCGTCGCTCGGCGCGGTGCCGTGGAACTTCGGGTTGTTCTCCATGTAGGAGACCCCGCGGCCGAGCGTCGTCTTGCAGACGATCATCGAGGGGCGCCCCTTCTCCTCCTTCGCCCGGGAGAGGGCGGCGTGGACGGCGGCGACGTCGTGGCCGTCGACCTTCTGGACGAACCAGCCGAAGGAGGCCCACTTCGCGGCGAGGTCCCCGACCGACATCACGTCCTCGACGTGGCCGTCGATCTGGACGTTGTTCCAGTCGAGGAGGAGGCAGAGGTTGTCGAGGTCGTAGTGGACGGAGGAGGTCGCCTGCTCCCAGGGCTGCCCCTCCTGGTTCTCCCCGTCGCTCGTCGAGGCGTAGATGCGGACGGGCATTCCGCTCGCCTTCGCCTGGAGCGCCATGCCCGCCGCGACGGAGACGCCGTTGCCGAGGGAGCCCGTCGCCATCTCGACGCCGGGGAGCTCGCCGAGGTGGGGGTGCCCCTGGAGCGGAGAGCCGAGCTTCCGGAAGGTCGGCAGGAGGGTCCGGGGGAAGAAGCCGAGCTGGGAGAGGATCGAGTAGAGGCCGGCGCAGGTGTGGCCGTTCGAGAGGACGAAGCGGTCGCGGCCGGGCCAGGAGGGGTTCTTCGGGTCGAGGACGAGGTGCTCGAGGAAGAGGGTGGCCATCATCTCGGCCATCCCGAGCGGGCCGCCCGGATGCCCGCAGGTCGCCGCGTGCGTCATCTCGATCGCGTCGAGGCGGATCTGGTGCGCGGCGCGGCGGACGCGACGGAGGCGCTCGGGATCGAGGGGAGGCCGGGCGAGGCGGCGATCGGGTCGGAGGAGTTCGGTCCGGAGGCGCTCCAGCTCGGGAGTGAGGGAAGGGGCGATCACGCGCGCTTCCGTCGGAGGAGATCCCGGGCGGCCGAGGCGATGTGGGACGCGGTGAGGCCGTAGGCCTCGAGGAGCTCCTCCGCCTTCCCCGACTGGCCGAAGCGCCCGTCGACCCCGAGGAGCCGCATCGGGACCGGCTTCGTGCGGACGACGACCTCGGCGATGGCGCTGCCGAAGCCACCGAGGATCTGGTGCTCCTCGACCGTGAGGATCGCGCCCGTCTCCTCGGCGGCGGCGACGATCGCCACCTCGTCGATCGGCTTGAGGGTGTGGAGGTCGAGGACGCGCGCCTCGATCCCCTCGGCGGAGAGCGTCTCGGCCGCGCGGAGGGCGTGGACGACCTCGACGCCGCAGGCGGCGATCGTGAGGTCGGTCCCGTCGCGGAGGGTGAGGGCCCGCCCGATCTCGAAGGGGAGGGCCTCGTCGTAGAGGACCGGGGTCGAGGCGCGGGAGGTCCGGACGTAGCAGGGCCCGACGCGCCGGGCAACCGCCTCGATCGCCTTCTCGGTCGCGACGCCGTCGGCGGGGACGACGACGGTCATCCCCGGCAGGACGCGCATCAGGGCGAGGTCCTCGAGCATCTGGTGGGAGGCGCCGTCCTCCCCGACGGTGAGGCCCGCGTGGCTCGCGACGATCTTGACGTTGAGGGAGGGGACGGCGACCGCCTGGCGCACCTGCTCCCACGCCTTCCCCGTCGCGAACATGGAGAAGGAGGAGGCGAAGGGGACCTTCCCCATCAGCGCCGCCCCCGCCGCGTGGCCGATCATGTTCGCCTCGGCCACCCCCATGTTGAAGAACCGGTCGGGGAAGCGCTTCGCGAAGACCGACGTCTTCGTGGAGCCGGAGAGGTCGGCGTCGAAGACGACGATCTGCGGCATCGACTCGCCGAGGCGGGCGAGCGCCTTGCCGTAGGCGTCGCGCGTGGCGACCTTGAGCGGCTCGCCGCGGCGGAGCGGGGCGAGGGCGCGAGGGGCGGCGGACGACAAGAGGGTCGGGCCGGGCTCCATCCGGGGAGGATCGCCGCCGCGTTCTATCGACGCGCCCGCGGCGATGCAACGAGGCGCGCCGTCAGGAGGAGGTCTCGGTCTTGATCACCTCGACCGGACAGGAGTCGGCCGCCTCCTTGATCCGGGCGAAGAGGTTCTCGAAGAACTTCTCGGCGCCCGGCTTCACGCGGCTCGTCTCCCCGGCCGGCACGGCGAAGACCTCCGGCGCGAGGTCCTCGCAGAGGTTGCAGGAGATGCACCCCTCCTCGATCCAGAGGCGGGCGACCTTCACGCGGAGTTCTTCGAACGGGCGTTCAAGAGCCTTTCTATCTTCCCACGCGCGGCGGGAAGGGGCAAACGCCCCGGGGTCACCGCGCCTCGCCCCGCCGGCGGAGGTTCTCGCGGGCGAGGGGGTGGGAGGGGTCCGTGGCGAGGGCGCGGCGGAAGCACTCGAGCGCCTGCGCCTCCCGGTTCGAGCGCGAGAGGACGGCCCCGAGGTTGTTCCAGGAGTCGGCGTCGTCGGGCTTCGCCCGGAGCGCCGCCCGGAACTGCTCCTCGGCCTGCGGGAGCCGGCCCGCGGCGAGGTGGGCGAGGCCGAGCCCGTTGCGCGCCCCCGCGTGGCCCGGATCGGTCGCGAGGACCTTCTCCCACTCGGCGATCGCCTCCGCGGTCCGGGACTGTCTCGAGTAGGCCTCCGCGAGGGCGCTGCGCGCCGTCGAGTAGGCGGGATCGACCTCCGTCGCCCGCAGGTAGAACCCCACCGCGTCCTCGGAGCGGCCGAGCCGGAAGGAGGCGAGCCCGAGGCTGTAGAGCGCCTCCGCGTGGCGCGGCTGGAGATCGAGGAGGCGCTTCCATTCCCCGATCGCCTCCTCGTACTCCCCCCCCTTCGCGTGGGCGAGGGCGAGGCTGTGGCGCGTCTTCAGGTCGCCCGGGCGCAGCTCGAGGGCGGCCCGGTAGCGGCCGATCGCCTCCGCGATCCGGCCCGCCTCGTCGTAGGAGGTGCCGAGGTTCGCCTGCGCGATCGGGCTCGTCGGCTCGACGGAGGTCGCGTGCTCCCAGAGGGAGACCGAGTCCTTCCAGATCCGCGTCTGGCGCGCCGCGAGGGAGCCGAGGACGAGGAGGGAGAGGCTGCCGGCCGCGACCGACGCGAGGGGGGCGCGCCGACCGAGGAGGAGCAGCCCCGCCGCGGCCAGGGCGGCGAAGGGAAGGCAGGAGAGGTAGGAGTACCGGTCGGCGACGAGCTGCGGGCCGCTCTGCAGGAAGCCGAGGACCGGGGAGACCGCGATCGCGTAGCACGCCGCGGCGGCGAGGGGCACAGGGAAGCGGCATCGGAAGCGGATCAGGGCGACCGCGGCCGCGACGACGACGAGGGCGCTCGCGACGAAGCGGGGCTCCCTCGGGTCGAGCGGATCGGGCAGCTCGTAGAGGGGGGAAAGGCCGAGGGGAAGAACGGTCTTCCGGACGTAGAAGACGAGGCCGTAGGCGGCCTGCATCGTCCGGTCGAGGAGGGAGTGGCTCGCAAGCGGGCGCATCGCCTCGGCCTCCTTCTGTGCGAGGGGGGCGAGCGCGGCACAGGCGAGGGCGAGGAGGAGATAGGGGGCCTTCTCCAGGAGGACGCGCCGCGGCGGCTCCTTCCCCGCGAAGCGGCGCAGCGGCCAGACGTCGAGGACGAGGAGGAAGGCCGGGAGGGTCACCCCCCAGGCCTTCGAGAGGAGGGAGAGGGTGTAGGCGAGGAGGGAGAGGACGCGCCATCGGGCCGCGGACTCCTCCTGCATCCGGAGGTAGGCGAGGAGGGCGAGGAGCGCGAAGGAGGCCGAGAGGAGGTCGCGCCGCTCGGTGATCCAGGCGACCGACTCGACGCGCAGGGGATGGACCGCGAAGAGGAGGGAACCGGCCGCCGCCGCAAGGCGCAGGGCCCCCTCGCGCGGAAGGCGGTCCCCCGGGATCGCGCGGCGCTGGAGCGCGAGGAGGAGGGCGAAAGCGAGCGCCGCGTTCGCCGCGTGGAGGAGGAGGTTCGTCGCGTGGTAGCCGGCCGGGTCCATCCCCCAGAGGACATGGTCGAGACCGAGCGTCGCCCACGAGAGGGGCTGGTAGTGCCCCATGTGGAAGGTCGTGAACATCCATCGGAGGTGGTCGGGCGAGAGCCCGCGGTAGGAGGGGTTCTGGAGGAAGTTCCTCTCGTCGTCCCAGTTCACCCATCCGTTCCCGAGGGAGGACGCGAACGGGAGGACCGCGGCGAGGGCGACGGCGAGGGGGAGGGCGACCCGGAGGAACGGGCCCGCCGCGCGGCTCACGGGAGGGTCCCCGCCTTGACCGGGGGGAAGGGGCGTCGGATAAGAGCCTTCCTCGCCGGGGCGCCGTCCGGGATCGCGCGCGGCGAGGCCGCCACGTGGAGTCCCCTCCGATCCTCTACATCTCGCGGCGCGTGAGGTTCTGCGCCGCCCACACCCTCCACAACCCCTCCCTCTCCCCCGAGGAGAACCGGCGGACCTTCGGCGTCTGCTCGAACCCGCATGGCCACAACTACGTCCTCGAGGTGACCGTCCGCGGAACGGTCCCGCCGCGCACCGGGATGGTCCTCGACCTCAAGGTCCTCAAGGAGATCCTCGAGGAGCGCGTCGTCTCCCTCCTCGATCACCGGGACCTCAACCGCGACGTCGAGTGCCTGGCGGGCGTCATCCCGACGGCCGAGAACGTCGCGATCAAGATCTGGGACCTCGTCGAGCCCGCGCTCGAAGGGTCGCAACTCTACCGGGTGCGCCTCCTCGAGTCGGACGAGAACCTCGTCGACTACTACGGGCCGGCCGGACGGCCGGACCCGCGGGGACGGGAGGACTAGATCGGGCCCGCGGCGGGGGTGAGCGTGATCTCGTCGACGGAGGAGGAGGGGGGGAGCGCGTAGGCGGCGACGACCGCCTCCGCGACCTCCTCCGCGCGGACCATCCTCGGACGCTCCGCGTCGGAGCCCTTCCCGTCCCAGGCGGCGGTGTCCGTCGCGCCCGGGAGGACGGAGGTGACGCGGATGCGGTCGCCCCGGAGCTCCTCGCGCAGGACCTCCGTCAGCCCGAGGAGGCCGAACTTCGAGGCGCAGTAGGCCCCGCACTCGGCGAAGGCCTGTCGCGAGGCGATCGACCCGACCATGAAGAGGTGCCCCTTCGCGCTGCGCCGCAGGAGCGGGAGGAACGTGCGGGTGAGGAGGAACGGGCCGGTGAGGTTCGTCTCGAGCGTCTCGCGCCAGGCCGCGCTCGTCGTCTCGGCGACCGGCGCCGACGTGTAGATCCCGGCGTTGTTGACGAGGACGTCGAGGCGGCCCAACTCGCGCCCGACCCGGTTCGCCAGCGCCTCGATCTCGCCCTCCTCCCGGACGTCGAGGCGGAGGGCGAGGCCGGGGCCCCCCGCCTCGGAGCAGCGGGCGGCCGCGTCCCGGATCTCGCCCGCGGTCCGTGCGCAGAGGAGGATCCGGGCGCCCCGGGCGGCGAAGGCGAGGGCGATCGCGCGGCCGATCCCGCGGCCGGCGCCGGTCACGAGGACGACGGCGTCCTTCACGCGGCGGATCGTAGCGCGAACCCCCTCCGGCACGACCTCGCGCCCCGCGATAATCGCGGCTCGACCCCTTCCCTCCCTTGGACTGGGCGCGCCTCGGATCCCTCTTCCTCCTCGAGCTGGGCTTCGGCCTCTTCGCCTCCCTCCTCCTCGTCCGCGCGGCTCCCCTCGGACCCTTCTTCTTCCGGCTCCTCGGAGGCTTCGCGGCGGCGGCGACGGCGGTGGGCGCGTTCCTCCCCGGAGCCGCAGGAACCTTCGTCACCGCCGGCGCCCTTCTCGCCGTGGCGGAGTTCCTCTTCCTCCTGAGGCCGCTTACCACCGCGCGGAGGTCGATCGTCCTCGGCCTCGCCACCCTGGGCTCCCTCGCCGCTCTGGCGCCCAGCGTCCTCGAGGCGGGCGCCTCCGTCGGCGCGCTCGGTCTCGCCTCCTCCGTCGGCTCCGCCCTGCTCGTCGGGACGATCGCCGTCGCGATGGTCCTCGGACACTGGTATCTCGTCGTCCCGAACCTCGACGTCGCGATCCTGCGCCGCGCCAATCTCGCCTCCGTCGGAGCGCTCGGGGGGAAGCTCGCCGCCGCCGGCGCCCTCCTCGCGGTCTCCGGCTCCCAGCTGGCGGGCACCTCCCTCTTCCGCCCGATGGGCCTCTTCCACCTCGGCACGCGGGGGCTCGTCGGTCTCCTCGTCCCGCTCGCGTTCGCCGCCCTCGTCGCGGGATGCCTGCGCCACCGGAACACGCGATCGGCGACGGGGATCCTCTACGCCTCGACCGTCCTCGTCCTGATCGGGGAGGCGGTCGGTCTCGCCCTCTGGGGCTCCTACGGGATCCCCCTTTGACCTCGCGCGTCGAGGTCCCCTGTCCGAAGTGCCGGCGGCCGATCCACGCGCAGCCCCCTTCCGCGGCGTGCCCCTCCTGCGGAACGCGCGTCGAGGTCCGCGCCTCCCCGGGAGCGACCGGCGGCGTCGCCTCCTGCCTCGCCTGCAACTGTCCCGATCTCTACCGCCAGAAGGACTTCCCGAGGAAGGTCGGGCTCGCGATCGTCGGGGCCGCCGCCCTCCTCGTCTTCGTCGCCGTCGCGTCGAGGCTCCCCTTCTGGGCGATCTACGTCCCGCTCCTCGGGGCCGCCGCGCTCGACGCCCTCCTCTACCTCGCGCTCCCCGAGGTCGTCGTCTGCTACCGCTGCCGCGCGAAGCACCGCGGGTTCGCGGCCGAGCCCCGGCCGGAGCCCTTCGATCCGGCCGTCCACGACCGCTACGCGTTCGGCCGATCGACCGAGTAGCGGTATCCTCGCGCCGATGAGTCCCGCGGCCGGGAAGCACGAAGGCCCGCCGATCACCGAATGCCTGCGGCGCGTCGGATCCGGAGACCGCCGGGCCGGGAAGGAGCTCCTCGGGCTCGTCTACGAGGAGCTGCGCGCGATCGCGCGCGGTCGCGTGGCGCGGGTCGGACGCGCGCAGACGGTCCAGGCGACCGACCTCGTCCACGAGGCCTGGATCCGCCTGTTCGCCAATGCCCCTCCCGGCTTCGAGAACCGGGCGCACTTCTTCGGGGCCGCGGCGAACGCCATGCGCAACATCCTCGTCGAGCAGGCGCGGCGCAAGGGGAGCCGCAAGCGGGACGTCTCGAGGAAGGCGAAGCTCTCGGGGGACCTCCCCGAGGTCCTCCCGGGCGCCCCCGTCGAGGACGTCCTCTCCCTCCACGAGGCGCTCGGGAAGCTCGAGAGCGCCCACGAGCGCCCGGCGAAGGTGGTCTCCCTCCACTTCTTCGCCGGCCTCTCGATGCCGGAGGTGGCCGAGGTCGCCGGGGTCTCCCTCGCGACCGCCGAGAGGGACTGGAAGTTCGCGCGCTCCTGGCTGCAGCGGGAGATGGGGGAAGGCGGGCGCTAGCGGGGCGTGCTCGACGCCGAACGGGAGCGGCGCCTCGCGGAGATCTTCCGCCGGGCCCTCGACCTCGCCCCGGGGAAACGCGAGGCCTTCCTCGCCGCGGAGTGCGGCGGGGACGGCGAGCTCCGGGTCCGGGCCGCGGAGCTCCTCGCCGAGGAGTCGAAGGGGACGTCGGGGGTCCTCGGGCGGAGTCCCCTCCGGGAGGCGCCGGCCGGGGAGCGACGGATCGGTCCCTACCGCCTTCTCGAGGTCCTCGGCGAAGGGGGGATGGGGACCGTCCACCTCGCCGAGCAGACCGAGCCGGTGAGCCGCCGCGTGGCCCTGAAGACGATCCGGCTCGGGATGGCGAGCGAGGAGGTCCTCGCGCGGTTCGCCGGCGAGCGCCAGGCCCTCGCGACGCTGAACCACCCGAACATCGCGAAGATCCACGACGCCGGCGCGACCGAGTCGGGTCTCCCCTGGTTCGCGATGGAGCACTGCCCGGGGCCCCCGCTCGGCGCCTACTGCGATCGCGCGAGGCTCCCGGTCGAGGGGCGGATCGGGCTCCTCCTCCCCGTCTGCGAGGCGATCGAGCACGCCCATCGGAGAGGGGTCCTCCACGGCGACCTCAAGCCGGGCAACGTCCTCGTCGTCCAGGCGGACGGCAGGCCCGTGCCCAAGGTGATCGATTTCGGCGTGGCGGTCGCGCTGGCCGGACGCTCCCGCGCCGGCCTCCCCCTCCCCTCCGTCGGGAAGGCGGTCGGCACGTGGCTCTACATGAGCCCCGAGCAGGCCGATCCGAACGGAGACGTCGACACGCGGGCGGACGTCTGGGCGCTCGGGGCGATCCTGTACGAGCTCCTCGCGGGGGTGCCCCCTTTCCAGGCGGAGGAGGTCTCGGCCATCGCCGCCGCCCTGAAGAGCCAGGTTCCCCGTCCGCCGAGCGGGCGGGTCCTCGCCCTTTCTCCTCCGGAGGCGAAAAACGTGGCGGAGGCGAGGCGCACGACCCCGGCCGCGCTCGCGCGGCGACTCTCGGGGGACCTCGACGCGATCGCGCTGAAGGCGCTCGAGCGCGACGTCGCTCGTCGCTACGACTCGCCAGCGGAGCTCGCCGCCGACCTGCGCCGCCACCTGCGCCGCGAGCCGGTCTCGGCGCGTCCGTCGACGGCGTCCTACAGGCTGGCGAGGTTCGTGCGCCGGCATCGGGTCGCGGTTGCCCTGAGCATCCTCGCCTGCGGCGCCCTTCTCGCGGGCCTCGCCGCCGCGTTCCGCGGCGCGCAGCGAGCCTGGGACGGGGAGTTCAATCGGAGGATGGCGGCGGAGCGACGTCTCGACGAGGGACTCGCCCATCGGCGGTTCGTGCGCCACCGGGTCTTCGCCCGCGGCGACCTTCCCATCTCCGAACTCCTCGCGGGGTCCGATCCCGCGATCGCCCTCCTCTTCGGCTCCGACCCGGGCCAGGAGGCCGCGGTGCGGTTCGCGGTCGGCGTCGCGTGGCTCGACCTGGATCAGACGAAGGAGGCGCGGCGGCACCTCGAGCGCGCCGACTGGCTCCTCACGAAGAAGCTCGGCCGGAACGACGTCGACTCCCTCCTCACGCTGGACGCCCTGATCCGCGCCGCGCGCCAGTCCGGCACCGCTCCCGACGACGGCCTGGTGCGCAGGAGCGTGGATCTCGCCGTCACCCTGGCGAACGAGAGGGACGGGGACCTCGGGCTAGACCTCGCCGCCCTCGCCGCCGTGCGGGAGGGGAGAGCTCCGCCGGGAGCGGAGGTCACGGCCCTGCTCCGGGCGGTCTCCGAGGAGTTCTCCCGGTTGCCTCGCCGCTGGGAGATGGCCGTCTGCGTGGGCCGGGTCCTGATCGAGACCACGGCGGGCCTCCTCCGACAGGGGCGGACCGAGGAGGCGGAGGAGATCTCCGAGACGATCGAGAGGCTCGCCGAGGAGGTGTTCGCACCCTCGGACGCGGAGCGCCTCCTCTTCTTCTGGCGCTTCGCCGAGCTTCACGCGGCCGCGAGCCCGCCGCTCGAACGGCGCGTCGCGCACCTCCTCTCGAAGGTCTCCTCGACCCCCGAGGAGGACCTCCCCGCGGATCACTGGCTGCGCGGCCGGGTGAGGGACCTGGAGGCGCGGATGGAGCGGCCGGGGGCCGGGGAAACGCGACCGCGCTGAGTCGGGGGCGGGGGTTTCCCGCCTCGTCCGGGACCTCCCGGGTTCCCGGAAAGCGTGAGGGGATCGGGGCCTCCCCGGCGGAGGGAGCGGTGGAGGTCAGACATGAGACTCCCCGATTCCGACCGAGACCTGGTCCTGGACGTCCGGAGGGCCGACCGCGAGGGGCGCGAGATGCTCTTCCGGACCCTCTACGACCGTCACAAGGACCGCGTCTACTCCCTCTGCAGCCGCATCACGGGAAACGGGACCGACGCCCTCGACGCGGCGCAGGCGACCTTCTGCGTCGTGTTCCGGACGATCGACGGGTTCCGCTTCCAGTCGAGGTTCTCGAGCTGGCTGCATCGGATCGCCGTCAACTGCAGCTACGACGTCCTGCGGGCGAGGGCCCGGGTCCGGGCCGAGCAGACCCCCACCCTCCTCTCGGGCGGGGGGCTCGACTCGGCGCAGGACCCCGCCGCGCAGACCCCGGACGCGGCGCTCGCGAAGGAGGACCTGGAGCGCGTCGTCCACGAGGCGGTCGCGCGCCTGACGCCGAGGCTCCGGACGGTCGTCGCCCTCCGGTACTTCGAGGAGCACTCCTACGAGGAGATCGCCGAGATCCTCGGGACCTCGATGGGGACGGTGAAGTCGCGGCTCTTCCGCGCGCACGAGGCGCTGAGCCGGAAGCTCGGTCCCACCTGCGGGGCGGGAGGACTCCGATGAGACCGAGAGCCTACGAGTGGAACGAGGCCCTGGCGCTCCTCCCCCTCCTCGAGTCGATCGCCCGCGAGGTGCGGGAGCGCGACGAACTCCTGCGCCGGATCGCCGGCGACCTGCGCCGGATGGAGAAGCGGGGGCGCGGGCGCGGCGCCGAGGCCCGGCTCCTGACGGCCGAGGCCGCCGACCACCGCACCGCGCTGCGCCAGATCCGCACGGAGATCGAGCGCCTCGGATGCGAGGAGATCGGCGTCCGGCCCCCGACGATCCGGATCCCGGCGTCGGGCGGGCCCGAGGCCGAGACCTGGGTCTGGAGGCTGGGAGACCTGCTCCCCCGGAGGTTCGGAGGGGTCCCGAACTCCGACGCGCAGGTCCCCTCCTGAGTCGCGCGGTCCCCGGGACGGGGGGAGGTCGAACTCCCCCCGTCCCGGTGGACCCCTACGGCAGGCGCTTCCCCTTGATCTTGCCGACGAGGAGGGAGCCGCCCGCCTGGAACACGAAGGTCCCCTTCGTCGAAGGGGCGAGGAGGAGCCCCGAGGCCCCGTCGAAGGAGACCTTCCCCGAGAGCACGCCGCTGCCGATCAAATCGCCGTAGACGGAGGCCTGGCCCCCCGTGAGGGTGAGGAGCCCCGCGCCGTTGGCCGAGGTGCCCCGCCAAGAGACGGCCTCGACGCCGAGGAGCGTGGCGAGGTCGTTCGGATCCAGCGGGTCGTCGCCGAGCCAGAGCATCGCCCCCTCCGGCGACACCGAGAGGACAGGGCCGCTCGTCGTCGCGGCGTCGTAGCCGTCCGCGAACTTGACGGGTCCCGCGCCGGAGTACCGCTTCCCGCTCGCCTTCGCCGCGAAACGGGCCGGCGCGAAGGCGAGGAAGAGGGGACCCGTCATCGCCGGGTCGTCGATCGTCTGCACGACGAGGTTCCCCCCGCCCGTGACACGGATCCGGAGGACCCGCGGCGGGCTCTCGTTCGCGACGTAGATCCGGTCGTCGAAACCGAAGGCGATCCCGCGCGGCGTCGTGAGGTCCGGATCGGTCAACGTCTGGACGATCCCCGTCGCGCTCAGGATGCGGACGGCGGGCGGGGAGGAGATCGTCGTGTAGATCGTCCCGTCCGGTCCGAAGGCGGCCCCGAAGGGCCCCGTCCCGACGCCGGAGTCGTGGGCGCCGACGTTCTCCCCGCCCGGGTCGAACTCGTAGACGAGGTCGTCGCTCTCGTCGGAGACGAAGAGGTGGCCGTTCGGGCCGAAGGCGAGGGCGCGGGGCAGGCCGAGGCCGGCGCCGGAGACGGAGCGACGGACTCCCCCGCTCCCGTCGAAGACGATCACGGCGCTCGTCGTCTCGCTCGCGACCCACCGCTCCCCGTTCGGGCCGATTGCCAGCCCCTGGGGGGAGCCGAGTCCGCCGCCCGATGTCTCGTCGACCTTCGCGCCGGTCGAGTCGAAGGTGACGAGCTTGTTCGTCGCGGCCGCCGCGACCTCGAGGAGCCCGTCGGGGCGGAAGGCGATCCCCCGGGCGGGGGAGGACCCGAAGTCGGGGGTCGACGTGAACGTCCGGACGAGGGAGCGGTCCGGCGCGAACTCGAGCACGATCCCCGAGGAATCGGCGACGAAGAGATTCCCCGGCGTGAAGGACTGCGCGACCGCGGTCGAGGCGATACCCGAGAGCATCAGCGGCGCGAGGATCCGGCGCATGGTGCAACCCCCCGGTTCGAGTGGCGGCGGAACGCCTATCGGCCCCTCCTCCCCCCCGGGTTGAGGGGCCGTCCTCCCCTCCTTGATCCCTCCCCACGCCCCGGATAGGACCCCGATTGCCGCGCGGGCCCCGGCGCGACAGGAGACCGACATGGGCGATTCCTACAAGCGGCTCTCGAAAGACGACGCGGCCGTCCTGCTCGACGCCAAGGCCAAGAAGTAGCCCCGGACCCGGCGGTGGGAGCCGATCACGGGGGGCTCGGGGCGGCGGAGCCCACGCGACGCGAGTTCCTCGGAGGCGGTCTCGCCCTGGGGATCGCCTCCGCGATCGGAGGATGCGGCATGCTCGATCGGAACCGGAAGGACTCCGCGGATCTCATCCTCGCGAACGGGCGGATCGCCACGCTCGACCCGCGACGCCCCTTCGTCCGCGCGCTGGCGGTGCGCGAGGGGCGGTTCCTCGCCGTCGGCGAGGAGGAGGCGGTCCTCGCCCACCGGGGACCGGGAACGCGGCTCCTCGACGCCCGGGGGAAGACCGTCGTCCCGGGGCTGAACGACTCCCACCTGCACGTCGTCCGGGGAGGGCTCCACTACAACCTCGAGCTGCGCTGGGACGGGATCCCCTCCCTCGCCGACGCGCTGCGCCGGCTCGAGGAGCAGGCGGCGCGCACCCCCGCCCCCCAGTGGGTGCGGGTGGTCGGCGGCTGGAGCGAGTTCCAGTTCGCGGAGCGGCGGATGCCGACGCTCGAGGAGATCGAGGCCGCCTCCCCCGACGTCCCGGTCTTCGTCCTCCACCTCTACGATCGGGCGCTCCTCAACCGCGCGGCGCTGAGGGCGCTCGGCTGGACGAAGGACACGCCCGCGCCGCCGGGGGGCGTGATCGAGCGCGACGGGAAGGGGGAGCCGAGCGGGCTCCTCCTCGCCAAGCCGAACGCCTTCCTCCTCTACAAGACCCTCTCGGCGGCGCCGACCCTCGCGGGGGAGGACCGGATCAACTCCGCCCGCCAGTTCCAGCGCGAGCTGAACCGCCTCGGACTGACGAGCGCCATCGACGCGGGGGGCGGATTCCAGAACTACCCCGAGGACTACGCGGTCGTGGAGGAGCTCCACCGCCGGGGGGAGCTGACGCTCCGGATCGCGATCAACCTCTTCACCCAGCGGCCGGGCGGGGAGCTCGACGACTTCTCGAGGTGGACGGGCCGGACGGCGCCGGGCCGCGGCGACGACCTCTATCGCGTCAACGGCGCAGGGGAGATGCTCGTCTACTCGGCCGCCGACTTCGAGCACTTCCTCGAGCCCCGTCCCGACCTCTCCGCCTCCCTCGAAGGGGAGCTCGAGGCTGTCGTCCGCCACCTCGCCCGGCACCGGTGGCCCTTCCGCCTCCACGCGACCTACGACGAGTCGATTTCCCGGTTCCTCGGGGTCTTCGAGAAGGTGGACCGGGAGGTCCCCTTCGACGGGCTCCACTGGTTCTTCGACCACGCCGAGACGATCTCGCCCCGGAACATCGACCGCGTGCGCGCGCTCGGCGGCGGCATCGCGATCCAGCACCGGATGGCCTACCAGGGGGAGCACTTCGTCGCGCGGTACGGCGCGGAGGCGGCCGCCGCCGCGCCCCCGATCGCGGGGATGCTCCGGGCCGGCCTCCCCGTCGCCGCCGGGACCGACGGGACGCGCGTGGCGAGCTACAACCCGTGGGTGGCGCTCCAGTGGCTCGTCAGCGGGAGGACGGTCGGCGGCCTGGCGCTCTATCCCGAGTCGAACCGGCTCGACCGGATGGAAGCGCTCCGGCTCTACACGAGCGCGGCCCCCTGGTTCTCGAGCGAGGAGGGGAAGAAGGGCGCGATCGCGCCCGGGCAGCTCGCCGATCTCGCAGTCCTGTCCGCCGACTACTTCTCGGTTCCCGAACGGGAGATCCGGGGGATCGAGTCGGTCCTCACCCTCCTCGCGGGGAGGATCGTCCACGCCGCCGCGGAGTTCGCGCCCCTCGGTCCGGGGCCGCTCCCCGTGAGTCCGGGCTGGTCGCCCGTCGCGGCCGCCGGCGGCGCCCGCCGGGGCGCGTCCCCGGGCGCGGCCGGAGGGCCGCTCCATGGTCGCGCCGAGCGCCGCGTCCTCGGAGAACGGGACTCCGGCCGGGAGCCGGGACCCGCGCTCGCCTGCGACTGCGGCGCGTTCTGATCCGGCCGGGACCGGACCATGCTCGAGGCGCGATGAAGGAGGCCGGAACGCGCGGCCCCCGGAGGAGCGGGTCGCTCCCCCTCCTCCTCCTCGCGGCGCTCGCGTGCGCCTGCTCGACGAACCCCGTCTCCGTCCGGGAGATCGGGGCGAGGGAGGGGTTCGCCGACCGGGGGAGGAGCGCGGCCGGAGGAGACCGGCTGAGCCTCCCCTCGGAGAACCTCCTCCGCGCGCTCGGGGAGGAGCGCCTCCTCGAGGCCAAGCCGGAGGAGGCGCTCGCGGCCCTCACTCCTCTCCCCGCCCCGGAGCCCGGGATATCCCTCCTCCTGGCCGAGCTCCTCTGCCTCCGGGCGCAGCACAGGCTGGACCGCGAAGCCGCCCCTGCCTTCCTCGAGGCGGCCCTCGTCTCCCTCCGCGCCCTCCTGCGACCCTGGCCGGTCGACCCGGCGTTCGACCCTCGCTTCGCCATCCTCCAGGACCTCTACAACTACGCCGGGTCGGAGTTCTTCGTCCGGAAGTGTCGGACCTCGGGTCCTCCCGCCGGATGGACCGCGCTCGAGAGTCTCTCGGGCCGCTACGACATCGAGCGCCCGGAGCCGGCGGAGGGGGAGTGGGGTCCGGAGTTCTTCGACGATCTCCTCCCCTCCGTGCGGTTCGCGATCCGCGGCTTCCGGTCCCGTCACGCGAGGCCCGGCCTCGGGGTCCCCCTGATCGGACTTCGCGAGGGAGTCCCCTCGAGGCAGGAGCCCTACTACCCCCCCGAGGGTCGCGCCTACCCGGCGACCCTCCTCCTCCTGCCCGGATCGAGGGAAGGGACCCTCGCGATCGTCCTCTCGAATCCTTGGCGCACGTCGACGCGGGACATCGGAGGACGGACGGTCCCGATCGCCGCCGACCTCACCGCGCCCTATGCCTACCTCCTCGCCCGCTCCCGGCTCCCCTCCCTCAAGAACACGGCGTTCTTCGACCCGGACGCGAAGCGCGTGCGTCAGGGCATCTTCCTCGTCGAGGCCTACGACGCGGGAAAGATCCCCGTCGTCCTCGTCCACGGCCTGTGGTCGAGCCCCCTCAAGTGGCGGGACCTCACGAACGAGATCTGGGGCGAGGAGGCCCTCCGCGCCCGCTATCAGGTCTGGCACTACACCTATCCGACGGGCGCCCCCGTCCTGAACAACGCCCGCGACCTGCGCGAGGCCCTGGTCCGGGTCCGGAAGGACCTCGACCCGGAAGGGGACGACCCCGCGACCGCGGACCTCGTCCTCGTCGGTCACAGCCTGGGCGGGGTCCTCGTCAAGACGGTCCTCCAGCACAGCGGCGAGCGCCTCTGGGATGCGCGGTTCGCGAAGCCCCTCTCGACCCTCGACCTCTCCGAGGAGGGCCGCCAGTACGCGGAGAGGACCTTTTTCTTCGAGCCACTCCCGTTCGTCCGACGGGCGATCTTCCTCGCGGCTCCCCACCGCGGTAGCGCCGAGGCCGACTCCTTCATCGGGAGGCTCGGCGATCTCCTCCTCTCCCACCCCAGGAGGGTGTCGGACTTCGCCAAGGAGGTGGAGACGCGGAACCCCGGCGCGATGCGGCCGGAGACGCTCGCCGCGCCGAGCAGCGTGGACGTGCTCTCTCCCTCGCACGTGGTCCTGCGGGCGCTGGCGCAGATCCCGATCGCTCCGTGGGTGACCTACCACAGCATCCTCGGGGATCGGACCCGGAAGATGGGGCCGGAGGGCACGGACGGCGTGGTCCCCTACGAGAGCGCCCACCTCGAGGGCGCCGCCTCCGAGCTCGTGGTGGAGGGGGGCCACGACATCCACGAGAACCCGAAGGCCATCGCCGAGGTCCTACGCATCCTGCGGGAGCACGCCTCCAAGGTCCCGGGAGCGGCCGGGACCGGTCGGGTCCCCTCAGGCGGAAGGGTCGGCGAATAACTCCCCTTCGGGCGCCGGAGTCTTCGGCTCAAAGGGGCAGAGGTCGCGGAGGGTGCAGCGGTGGCAGGCGGGCTTCCGCGCCTGGCAGACGAGCCGGCCGTGCCAGATGAGGGCGTGCCCGGCGAAGATCCACTCCCCCCGGGGGAAGAGGACCGTCAGGTCCGTCTCGATCTTCTCCGGCGTGTCCTGGCCCGTCAGCGCGAGCCGCTGCGCCAGGCGGTGGACGTGGGTGTCGACGACGAACCCCGACGGGATGCCGAAGGCGGTGCCGAGGACGACGTTCGCGGTCTTGCGGGCGACGCCGGGGAGAGTGAGGAGGTCCTCCATCCTCCGGGGGACCTCCCCCCCGTACGCCTCGACGAGGCGCCGGCAGGCGCCGCGGATCGACTTCGCCTTCGCGTTGTAGAAGCCGCAGGAGCGGATGGCGCGCTCGAGGGCGCCTCGCGGGGCGCCCGCGAAGTCGGCGGCCGTCCGGAAGCGGGCGAAGAGGTCGGGGGTGACGAGGTTCACCCGCGCGTCCGTGCACTGCGCGGAGAGGATCGTCGCGACGAGGAGCTGGAGGGGGCCCTCGTGCCGGAGCGCGCAGGTCGCCCCCGGGTGGGCCTCGTGAAGGAGGCGCGCGATCGCGAGGGCGCGGGGGCGCGCGGCCTCGAGGTCGAACTTCCTCCCCTTCCGCCTCGCGGGCTTCCTCGCGCCGCGGGCTCGAGCAGGGCGGTGAAGCGTGCGCGGCATCGGGGGTGCCGGGGACGCTAGCGGGGGCCCCGGAGGCGGGGAAGGGGGGGAAACAGGGCGGCCGCGGGGTTTCCGCGGCCGCGAGGAGAGAACGCGGACGACCGTGGCCGTCCTAGGGTTCGGTGATCGCGGTGACCTGGTAGTTGCCGACCCCGGCACGGACCCGCCGGAGGGCCTCCGAGGAGTAGACGAGGTCGACGGTCCCGGAGAGGAGCGCGTCGAGGAGCGTCCCGGTAGGCTGGAGGACGTCCCCGCCGACGAACATCACCCCTTGCAGGCGGACCCCCTCCCCGCCGCCGACGAAGCGAACCCTGCCGGTGACGAAGACGTACCCGACGTAGTCCCACCCCCCCGAGATCTCGAGGTCCCCCTCGACGAGGAGGACGCCGGCGCCGGTCGAGCCGCCGGAGATCTGGAGCGACCCGTGGGAGTAGGTGACGAGGTAGTTCGAGGTCTTCCAGTCCCCGAGGGTTCCCGTGTAGGACTTGCCGAAGTTGTTGAAGGTGATGTCGGCGTAGGGGCGGAAGGCGTCGACCATCGACTGGACGTAGTTGGTCGTGCCCGGCGACCAGGACCCGACGCTCGGAGCCCCGCCCAGCCCGGAGACGAGGAGCTTCTCCTTCGTGGTGAGCTGGGTCTTCACCTGCGTGGGGGATCCGTCGATCGCGATCCCGTAGGTCGAGGCGCCCGCCAGCGTGCCGTCGAGGTTCGTGTCCGCGCCGTTGACGCGGAACGCGTTCCCGTCGAAGTCGACGTCGGCGTTCGGGTCGAGGAGGGTGAGGGGTGCGGGGACCGTCTCCGGCAGGGAGGCCTCGACGAGGCGCAGCCAGCTCGTCATCCGGCTCTGCGAGGTGCCGAGGTCCACCGTCGCGGAGACCCGCGCGATCCGCTCGTCGGACTCGTCGACCGACCCGTCGCCGTCGTTGTCGGCGGCGTCCGAGCCCCAGAGGTCCGCCGTCGCCCGGAGCGACTCGTCCCCCTCGTCGGCGAGCCCGTCCCCGTCGTTGTCGATCCCGTCGGCCGACCAGTCGAGGGTGGTCCCCGCGGGCCAGGCGTTCGCGTTGAGGAGGACGGCGACGGTGTCCGTCGCCGACTCCGCGAGGGCGAAGGCGCGCTGGCGCTCGCAGTCGGTGCGGGAGGCGCTCGAGCGGGCCTGCTCGACCGAGACGAGGGAGGCGATCGCCCCCCCGACGAGCACGACCGAGAAGAGGAGGATGAAGAGGACGGAACCCCGGCGAGACCCTTGATTCATGGCCAACCCCCTTGTGCGCACCGTTCCGGCGCCCATCCCGCGGTCCTCGGAGGGGACCGCGGGCGCGATGCGGGGCCCGGCGCAGGGGGTCCGGAGGGGAGGAGGGAGGGGCCGCGCGCCCCGCTCCGTCCGATGGAATCCGGCTGCCTGCACCATGAGTCCCCATGGCGCCCTCAGCAACCGGCTGCCCGCCCTCGAGAGGAGGGGGTGGGCCCTTGGCTTTGCGTCCCGCCCTTTCGGACGGTTTGCCCTGGATGAAGGCGTTCTCTCCAGGAAAAAGGATATGGACGATGTCAAGTCGGCCCGGGACCGGCGCCGTGCATGCGGAAGCCGCCGCCCCGGGGGGGGGCGGCGGCGGCGAAATCGGCGCGCGACGGGGCTAGCGGCTCGTCGCGGGGACCTCCTTGAAGCAGAGGTACCAGTCCTTGCACTCGTACCCCTCGGTCGTCCGCTTCGTCGCGTCCGCGGTCGTCTTCGGCGGGGGGACGATGACCTTCTCGCCGGGCCGCCAGTTCGCCGGGGTCGCGCAGGCGTGCTTGTCGCTCGTCTGGATCGCGTCGACGAGGCGGAGGATCTCGTCCATGTTCCGCCCGTTCGTCATCGGGTAGTAGATCATCGCCCGGATCGTCCCCTTGTCGTCGATGAAGAAGACGCAGCGGACGGTCGCCGTGTCGCTCGCCGCCTTGTGGATCATCCCGTAGAGCTGGGCGATCCGCATGTCGCGGTCGGCGATCACGGGGAAGGGGATCTGGATCTTGAAGGTCGACTCGATGTTCCGGATCCAGCCGATGTGGGAGAAGCCGGAGTCGACGGACAGGCCGACGAGCTCGACGTTGCGCTTGCGGAACTCCTCGTAGCGCTTCGCGAACTCGACGAACTCGGTCGTGCAGACCGGCGTGAAGTCGGCGGGGTGGGAGAAGAGGACGACCCACTTCCCGCGCTTCTCCGAGAGGCGAAAGGACCCCTGCGAGGTCGTCGCCTCGAAGTCGGGGGCGGGTTCGTTCAGACGCGGGAGGGTCGGTGCGGGGGTCAGGGTGGCGGGTTCGGACATGGCGGCCTCCATGCGGATGCGGTTTCCGGGACCCGCCGGCCTCGGCGGGATCGGCGGCATGCTATCGAGGGAGCGCCCCGCCCGTCAGGGGCCGACCAGGATCCGGATCGGGTCCGAGGCGGAGACGAACGGACCGGGGAGGCCGACGACCACCCACTGGACGTCGGCGGAGAAGCCGAGGAGGGAGGCGGAGTTGGGGATCGGCGTGGGGAAGTCGGCCGCGCCGTCCGGATCGACGACCGTGTTGAGGAGGAGCGAGGGGAGGACCCGGAACATGCAGCCGGGAAGCCCGTACTGGGCGAGGGGGATGCCTGGCCAGGTCGGGGGGAGCGGCACGCCGACCGCGAGGGCGGCGACGCTCCCCGGCGTGGCTCCCCCGAGGGTCAGGGCGAAGGTGGACGCGCCGACGCGGGGGAAGTCCCCCGAGAACCAGGCCTGGGGCTCCGCGCCCGCCGAGCCCGAGCAGCCCGCCCCGACGACGTCGGGGGTCCTCCCCCCGTAGAAGAGGGCGCTCGTCCCGCCGTTGAAGAGCCCGAGGGGATCCGCGTAGGGCGCGCAGGCGACGACGTCGTCGTACCCGTCCCCGTCGACGTCCCCGCATCCGGAGAGCGCGAAGCCGAGGATCCCCGCGGGCTCGGTCCCCTGGAGGACGACGGTCGAGCGTCCCGGGAGCGCGAGGTCGACGTAGGCCGGCATCGGGACCTCGCCGAGGATCAGGTAGGTCCTCCCCTCGCTCGCGCCGGCGGGGTCGTCCCAGTAGGGAGCCCCGATGAGGAAGTCGAGGACCCCGTCCCCGTCGACGTCCCCCGCCCCGGAGAGCGCCTGGCCCGCCCGATCGAGGTCGTTCGCCCCGACGAAGGTGGTCGCGACGCCCCCCGGCAGGAGGACCGAGCCCGACAGGGAGGCCCCGCCGAGAAAGAGGTAGGCCGAGCCGGCGTCTGCCCGCGAGAGCGGGTCGTAGTACGGAGCCCCCACGAGGATGTCGTCGTACCCGTCCGCATCGAGGTCGCCGACCCCGGCCAGGGCGTGCCCGCAGAGACCGTTCTCGGGGGGTCCGAAGATGAGCGCGAGCGCGGAGCCGAGGAGGAGGGTCGGAGGGAGGCTCGGCCCTCCCGCCACGAGGTAGGCCCGTCCGGCGAAGACCCCTCCGGTGAAGAACGTCGGCGAGCCGACGAGCATGTCGTCGAGGCCGTCCCCGTTGACGTCCCCCGCCCCGGCGACCGCGAAGCCCGCGGACCCGAACGCCGCCTCGGGGATCATCACGACCCCGTTCGCGCCGAGCGTCGCTTCGGTGAGGAAGGGAGGCGGGTTCGGCGAGCCGTAGAGGAGAAAGACCTTCCCCCCGTCCATCAGGCCGGCGGTGTCGGCCAGGGGAGCCCCGACGAGGACGTCGTCGAACCCGTCCCCGTTCACGTCCCCCGCGCCGGCGACCGCGAATCCGACGCGCTCGTTCGGCTCCGCGCCGAGGAGCACCATCCCCCCCATCGGCGGGTTGGGGAGCGAATAGGTGCCGGTCGCGACGGGCCCTCCGAAGACCACGTACGCGGCCCCCGTGTCGAGGGATCCCGCCGAGTCCGCCGCGTAGGCCCCGACGACGACGTCGTCGTAGCCGTCGGCGTTCACGTCTCCCGCGAAGGAGAGGGCCCAGCCCGCGAAGTCCGCGTCGGCCTGCCCGAGGAGGTACACCGACCCCGGGGAGGTGTCTCCGAGGTAGGTGACCGGCGGCATCGACGGACCCCCGTAGACGATCGCCGCGGCGCCGGGCTGCAGCCCGCTCGCGATCTGCGCGGCCCCTCCGCCGATCAGCAGGTCGGGGTATCCGTCTCCGTTGAAGTCCCCGCCGCCGGACACCGCCACCCCCATGTGGTCCTCGACGTGAGAGCCCGAGGCGAGAGTGAGCCCGGGTCCGGGGGAGCCGGCGCGGAGGATCGCGGGACTCTGCGCGAGACCGGCGGAGGCGAGGAACGAGGAAGCGACGGCTACTCGCCGAGCCTGAAGTCCGAAGGCCCGATGGCGCATGGATCCGACGGGGTGCTCTCGGAACCGGTCTTTTCCGCCCTGGCGGAGTATACCCCCCTCCCGCGACGGGAAGGGAGAGCCCAGGTTCGGCGAGGGGATCTGCCGATATCCGGGGACGATGTCCGAGCCCGAGTCCCCCCTGGAGAGCACCCCGGCGCCTCCCGGGGCGTCGCGATCCTGGTGGATCGCGGCCGCCGCGGTGATCGCCCTCGGGGTCTTCCACTCCCTCCTCTACGGGAGGGTCGTCTCCGCGGACGCCTACACCTACTGCCGGTACGCGGAGAACATCGCGCAGGGGAACGGCCTCGTCTTCAACCCGGGCGAACGGGCCGACGGCTACACGAGCTTCCTCTGGGTCACTTTCCTCGCGTTCGCCGCCAAGCTCGGGATCGGGACGCTCGCCTTCTCGAAGGCGATGGGGATCGCCTTCCACGTCGGGTCGCAGGCCTCCCTCCTCGTCCTCGTCCGGGAGATCCCCTTCGCCGGGCGCTGGCTCGCCCTCGCCGCTCCCCTCCTCCTCGCCTCCAGCTCCGCCTTCGCCTACGAGACGGCGGCGGGCGCGGAGACGCCGATGTTCGTCTTCCTCCTCCTCGCCACGACGCACATGGCGGTGCGCGCGACGAAGACGGGGCGCGGCGACGTCGTCTGGGGGGGGCTCGCGGCGCTGCTCGCCCTCGCGCGCCCCGACGGGGCGCTCGCCTTCCCGTTCTTCCTCGCCTGGCGCGGGCTGGCCCGGAACCGCATCCTCGAGCCCCAGCTCCCCCTGGTCCGCGCGCTCCTCGCCCCGGTCGGCGTCTTCCTGATCCTCGCCGGCGGAGCCTGGGCCGCCCGGTTCGCCTACACCGGGCAACCCCTCCCGAACGCGTTCTACGCGCGCCCCTCGGCCGAGGCCCTCGCGCTCGCGGCCCGGGGCGCCTACCGCGCGCTCGCCCTCCTCGACGAGCACGGCGGCTTCCTCCTCGCCGGAATGGCGGCGGTCGCCCTCGTCGGCGCCGGAGCGGAGCCGTGGAAGGGGTACGCCCTCTTCGCGATCGCCGGCCGCCTCCTCCTCCAGCTCGCCTCGGGAGGGGAGGGGGAGGGGCACCACCGCCTCCTCGTCCCGGCCCTCCCCTTCGTCTTCCTCCTCTTCGTGCGCGCCCTCGACCACACCCGCGCGGCCCTCTCCGCCCGCCTGACCGTCCGGAGGGAGTTCGTCCTCCTCACGACCCTCCTCGGCGGGATCCTCCTCGCCTGCGCGGCCTGCGGGTGGAGGACCTCGCTTCGCCGTATCCGCCCGGAATCGCTCCGCCGGATGGACTTCGAGGAGTGCGCGAGCGTCCGGATGGGGAAGTGGCTGGCGGAGAACGCCGCGGCCGACGCGTGGGTCCTCGGCCCCGGGGCCGGCGCCCTCCCCTACTGGAGCGGACGACGGGCGATCGACTGGAACGGCCTCACGGACCACTTCGTCGCGCGCACACCGCGCGAGGCGGGCCCCGACTGGGAGGAGCGGCTGCTCCGCCACCTGTTCAAGGAGCGCCCCTCCTACGTCTTCGTCCCGAGCGCGGACCGGGAGACGTGCAAGCCCGGCTCGGCGGTCGGGGCCCTCGTCCTCGCCTCCGCGGAGTTCCGCGAAGGCTACGTCCCGATGAGCGTGCTCGCGCGGGAGGGGGAGACCGAGGTCTGGCTCTTCACCTTCAAGCGCAACGACCTCGAGCACGCCGATCCGCCCGGGAAGGTCGAGCGCCGCACCGGCCCCTGACCCGCGCGAGCGCCCTCTACGGGGCGACCTCGAACTCGAACCGCGTCGGGTGGTTCGAGTGCTTGAAGACGTTCTCGAACCGGAGGTCGAGGGAGTGGACCCCGGCGCCGAGCCCCGAGGCGTCGACGGCGACGCGGCCGGAGGCCCCGTCGTAGAGGTGCCGGACGGGAAGACCGTCGATCCGGACCGAGATCGACCCCGCGAGGATCCGGGGGCGCTCGCTCCCCCATCCCTTGCGGGCCTGGAGCCCGTCGTCGAGGGCGATCCGCAATATGGGGTCGGCGCGTCCGACGCGGGACGCGAGGAGCGCCGCCCGCGGGAAGCCTCCCTCCGCGTGGCGGGCGAGGCCGAGGAAGTGGCCGTAGGCCTCGCGGCGGTTGTACTCGGGGTCGGAGAGGCGGCGCTCCTCCTCCGGATTCGTGTGGAACGAGGCCTCCGAGAGGACCGCCGGCATGCTCGCCTCCCGGAGGACGGCGAAGCCCCGCTCGACCATGAGCCGATCGGAGAGGATCGGACAGGGGACCGACTGCGGAAGGTCGAGGATGCGGTTGACCTCCCGGTGGATCGACCAGGCGAGGTCGAGGGAGGCGGGGGAGTGGTCGGGATCCGCGTGCACCCAGACGGTGCCGAAGTTCCTCGAGGGGTCCGAGATCGCGTTGTGGTGGATCGAGAGGAAGAGGTCGCACGCCTCCCGCTCCGCGATCCGGGCCCGCTCGGCGAGAGGGACGTCGCGGTCCTCGCGGCGGGTCAGCACGGGGATCGCGCCGGCCGCCTCGAGCATCTCCGCGAGCGCGAGGGCCACGCGCAGGTTTGCCTCGGCCTCCCGGACGCCCGTCGGGCCCCGCTTGTACCCGGGGCGGTCGGCGTCGCCGCCGTGGCCCGGGTCGATCGCGACCCTCACCCCCTCGAGGTGACGGGTCCAGGGGGGCATGGGGGAGACGTCCAGTGGGCCCGGTCTCCCCGCTGCCTCCGCGGGGAGTCCGCCCCCAGGGGAGGCGGCGTGACAGGCGGCGAGCAGGATGGCGGCGGCGGGGAGAGGACGCATCCCTCGAAGGCCCCGAGCATAACGGCGGGGACGGATGGCCCGGTTACCGCCCCCCCGGACGAGGCTAACCTCGTGAGCCCCGATTCCTTCGAGTGGCCCTTCGGCTGGACAGGCTCTTTCGATGACGGCTATCCTTCCTTCGCAACGCGACTTGCCCATGCCCGCCGCTTCCCCCCGCGCGGAGATCTACCGGATGCTCCCGCTTCGTCGGTTCGTCCCCCTCCTCCCTCTCCTCGTCCTCGCCCCCGCCGCCTCCGCGCGCGTGGTCGAGTGGCTCGACCTCCCGAAGATGGTCGGGAAGACCAACGCCGCCGTCGCCGGGACGATCGTCGACGTGACGGGGGCCGAGGTGACGATGAACGGGGTCTCCGAGATCGTCACGCGCGTGACGGTGCGGGGGGAGAACCTCTACACGGGACGGGAGGAGGAGATCGTCGTCACCTTCCTCGGGGGGCGCACGCGGGACAAGGAGTCCTGGTGCGCGGAATCCCCGAGCTCGCGGGAGACCCGGGTGGGCACCCGAGCCCTCGTCTTCTCGAAGTCGTGCCGGACGGCCGAGGGGATGGACTACAACAGCCTCTACGCCGGGTTCGGGGGCCTCTTCCGCGTGGAGGGGGGGCCGAGGGGAGACGTCGTCCTCGGTCGCGGGGAGGGGTTCGCGGTCGAGAAGAACGTCCGAGTCGCCGACCTGCGGGAGCGCATCTCCGCCATCCGCGCCGCCGGGGCCGAGCAGCGTCCCTAGGAGTCCGTCATGCGAACCTCCCGCCTCCTCCTCACGACCGCGGCCCTCGCGGGCGCGTGGCTCCTCTCGCTCCCGACGACCTCCACGGGGTACACGCTCGCCGGGTTCTCCCTCAACACGACCGTCCGCGACTTCCGAGTCCGGAACACTTGGCCGCCGGACGCGAACACGAACTTCACGCAGGACCTCGTCAACTTCCCCGGGGCGGTGGGCCCCGTCCTCGCCTGCTGGAAGGCGGCGACGGAGTGGGCCTCCTGGCCCCACAACGGCGCCGGGCTCGGCGACCCGACGCAGCCCCCCTTCCCCGACTCCCTCGGGTCGGGCGAGGCGAACTTCGACTTCGTCTGGGCCGGAACGGCGACGGGGGAGGGGGCCCTCGCCGACCGGATCATCTCCTACTCGCTCGTCCCCCTGCCGACGGCGGGCGTGCCCGCGATCATCGAGGGTCCGGGCCCGGGGCCCGACGGCACCGGCTGGCGGATCCGCTTCAGCCCGGAGTTCCTGTGGTTCGACGGGGTCGGGACCCTGCCTCCGTTCGACCCCCGGTTCGACATCCAGGGGATGGCGACGATCCAGCTCGGCCTCGCCCTCGGGCTGGGGCTCGTCGTCCCTCCCACGCCGCCGACGAACCCGATCCAGACGATGTACGGGACGATCCAGTCGGGACCCCCGACGGTCGACCGGCGCTCGATCCAGGCGGACGACAAGACCGGGCTGCAGCTCGTCTACGGCTTCCGGTCCCCGGTCAAGCCGAAGATCCTCGGCCTCCAGCCGGTGGGGGCGATCTCCGCCCAGCTCCCGATGGTCGTCAACGGGTTGAACTTCGCCGCGACGGGGAACGAGGTCTGGTTCAACCCGGGAGGGGCGCAGGCGCCGGGGACGAACGCCGTGGGCGCGGCGATCGTCAAGGTGACGAACCTCGCCTCCGCGGCGGGGGGCACCCAGATCACCGTCGTCCCCCCCTGCAACGTCGTCGACGGGGACCTCTTCGTGAAGGTCGGCACCTCCACGGGCGGGAGCACCCTCTCGAACGGGTTCCCGGTCCACTTCACGAGCGGGGGGAACGGCGCCCCCTGCGCCCAGTGCATCGGCACGATCGCCCCGAACTCCGTCCCCGTCCTCTCCGTCCCGATGACGGAGGTGACGGTCGTCGCGCCGGCCGGCGCCGCGACGATGGGATGCGTCCCGGGGGGACCGGCCTGCGTCTCCCCCGCGCAGTACTCCACCCTGACGTCGATCGACGTCGGGGGGGTGACGCTCGACACGGGCGACTTCGTCGTCGACAACGACATCCAGGTCCACTTCCCGCTCCCCCTCTTCTCGACCCTCGGGTCGAAGGCGGTCACGATCTCGACGGCCGGGGGACCCTCCTGCCCCTCGACCTTCTCCGTCGTCGCCGTGACGGCCCCCGAGCTCGACACGGGCCCGCCGATCCAGCTCGTGGGGCAGACCTTCACCTGCCGGATGGCGACCCCGCTCGGCTTCGCCCACGTGATCGCGTGGAGCAGCTCGAACCTCCCCTCGGTGCTCCCGGGCATCATCTCCCTCGGGATCGGCAACAACTTCTCCGATATCCACTCCTTCCCCACGCCGCCGCCGAACGCGGCGGGGGTGAGCGAGTTCTCCGCGACGATCCCCCCCGCGCCGCCCGGCGCGACGGTCTACTTCCAGGGGGTCGCCTTCGACTTCGCGACGGTCCCCTTCCCGACGACGCCGGTTCGGTCGGTGACCGTCCAGTAGCCGCGCCGGGCTCGATCCGCTCCGCGCGGCCAGCGGCCGGGGCGTGATCCCCGTCCGCCTGCGCGCCCCGCTCGCGCTCGCCGCGATCCTCGCCGCGGTCGCGACCTCGTACGGCCCGGCCGTCCGGGGGGCGGGATTCGTCTACGACGACCTCCTCCTCGTCGAGCGCAACGCCGAGATACGCGACCCCGCGAATCTCCCCCACGCGCTGACGCGGGGGTTCTGGGACGTCGCGAATCCGAACTGGTCGAAGCAGATCGGGTTCTACCGGCCGCTCGTCACCGTGCTCCTGACGGCGGGGTGGCAGATCTCGGGGCCCGAGCCCTGGGGCTACCACCTCGTCGCCGTCGTCCTCCACGCCTCCGCGTGCGCCCTCGGCTTCCTCCTCGCGCGGCGCCTCGCGCGCAGCGACGCGGTCGCCTTCGCCGCCGCGCTCCTGTTCGCGACCCATCCGATCCACGCCGAGAGCGTCACCTGGATCTCGGGGATCTCCGACGTCTCGTGCGCCGTCTTCCTCTTCGCCTCCCTCCTCGCCTACCTGCGCTGGCGAGACCGGGGGGCGAGGGGGATCCCCTGGTCCGTCGCTCCCCTCTCCCTCCTCGCCCTCGCGGGCAAGGAGATGGCGCTCTCCCTCCTCCCGCTCGCCCTCGCCCTCGACGCGGCCTTCCCGGTCCCGTCCGCGGCGGAGGGGCGGTTCTCCCGGTTCCGCCCCCTCTCGCGCTACCTCCCCTTCGTGCTCGGGTACGCCGCCTACCTCGGGCTGCGCATCCACGCGTACGGCGACTGGCGGGGAGGGTTCGACCGGCAGCCGACCCACCTCTTCCTCGAGGCGCAGGCTCCCTGGAGGACCTGGACGCTGCCGTTCGAGCTCTTCGCGGGCTACCTCTCGAGGCTCGCGGTCCCGCTCGAACCGAACGCCTTCATCGTCCTGCGCCTCGACCGCCGGCCGACCGACGCCGCCGTCCTCGTCCCGATCGCCGTCCTCCTCGCCTACGCCTTCGCCCTGACCCGCGCGCGGCGGGCCGGGCCGGGCGTCCTCGGGGGGGCCCTCTGGTTCGCGGTCGCGACCCTTCCCGTGGTCGTGCGCCCGGAGTCGATCGGCCAGTTCCTCCTCTCGGAGCGCTTCGCCTACGTCCCCTCACTCGGGTTCTGCCTCGCGGTCGCGGCCCTCGCGGCGAGGCTCCTCTCCTTCCTCCCCTCCCCGGGCCTCCGGCGGGCGATCGGCGCCGGCGCGCTCCTCGCCGCCTCGGCCTTCCTCGGCTCGCGGACCATCCTCCGGAACCGGGACTTCCGGGACGAGCGCGCGTTCTTCGAGGCGGCGCGGGCGGCCTCGCCCGAGTCGGCGACCGTGCGCTGGAGCCTCGGCCGCGTCTACGCGGACCAGGCGGGGAGGGAGCGGGATCCGGACCGCGCGGCGGCCCTCTGGGGCGCGGCGCGCGCCGAGTTCGAGGCGGCCCTCGACGTCGACCCCTCGCGCTGGCACGTCTCCCTCGAGGACTGGACGCAGGCGAACCTCGGGCAAGCCTGGACCTACCTCGCCGAGGGAGCCCTCGACGTCGCCGAGCCGATCTTCCGCAAGACCCTCGAGTGGCAGCGGCAGCGGGGGATCGAGGCGGCCGAGGTCCACTCCGGGCTCGGCGCCTGCGCCCTCGCCCGGCGGGACTTCGGATCGGCGGAGGACGAGTTCGGCGCGGCGATCCGCCTCAACCCGGGGGACGAGCGCGCGCGCTTCAACCTCGGCGTCGTCTACCAGGAGCGCGGGGCCTTCCGGAAGGCGGCGGAGGCGTTCCACCGGGCGCTCGAGATCAACCCGAACCACTTCGCCGCGGCGCTCCGCCTCGGCCAGGTCCTCTACCACCTCAACGACCGGCCGGGCTCGGCCCGGTACTACGAGCGGGCACTTGCGATCGATCCGAACCACCCCGACGCGCCCCTCGTGCGCGACGCGCTCGACTACATCCGCCGCGGGGGGTAGCTAGCGGGGCCCCGGCTCCGAGGGGCGGGTCTCCGGCGCGACGAGACGGGCGTCCGCGGGAGGGGATGGACGGGAGGCGGGCCGCGGGACCCTCTCGATGGACCGCGACGGCTCCTCGGGGGAGAGCCACCAGACGAGGGCCGCGGCGAGGAGGACGAGGAGGAGGTAGAGGCCGGGTCGCCGCCGGTCGCGATCCAACGCCCTACGGCCCCCGGAGGTCGGCCGCCGCGAGCACGGGCCCCTCGCGGCAGGCCTTCGCGTAGGGCCAGCCTCCGAAGCGGGCCGGCTCGACGGGGACCGAGCAGCCGTTGCAGATCCCGATCCCGCAGGCCATGAACGTCTCGACCGAGAGGGAGGCCGCGAGCCCGCGCTCGCGCGCGAACCGAGCGAAGGCGTGGAGCATCCGATCGGGGCCGCAGGCGAGCACCGGCGTGCGGGGGTCGAGGCGCCCCGCCTGGAGCTCGGCGCCGTAGCAGGCGACCGCGTTCCCGCGGAATCCGCGCGAGCCGTCGTCCGTGGCGAGGACGAGGCGGGTCCCGTACGACTCGTAGAGGGGGAGCGCGTAGAGGGAGGCGGCGTTCGCCGAGCCGAAGACGAGGGTCATCGACGCGGCGGGGACCCCCGCCCCGAGGGCGCGCTCGATCAGGTGCGCGAACGGCGCGATCCCGATCCCGCCCGCGACCATGGCGACCCCTTCCTCGCGGCGGACGGGGGCGAAGCCGTGGCCGAGCGGCCCGACGAGGTCGAGGGACTCCCCGCGGCGGACCGCCGCGAGGGCGCGCGAGCCGCGGCCGAAGACCTTGACGAGGAAGGAGAGGACGCCGTCCCTCAGCCGCTCGAGGCTGAAGGGGCGCGGCAGGAGAGGCCCCTCGCCGTCGGTCCGGCGGAGCATGAAGAACTGGGCGGGCTCGACCGACTCGGAGGGGTGCGGGTACTCGACGCCGATCCGGAAGCAGTCGGCCGCGATCGACTCGAAGGAGACGACGGCGCGCGTCTCCCGGCGCGGGACGGTCGCGGGCATCGGGCGGGAGGATAGCGGGGGCCGCGCCCTCCCGGAACGCTCCCCGCCGACCTACACTCGCCGGATTCCCTTGAGCTCGAGAAGGTGTCCCCTGCGCGCCGCCGGCGTGATCCTCTACACCGGTCCGGCCGGGGAGGAGCGATTCCTCCTCCTCCACAACCCCGTCCACCGGGAGTGGGGCTTCCCGAAGGGCCACCTCGAGGAGGGGGAGGACGACGTCACGGGAGCGCTCCGGGAGGCGCGCGAGGAGACGGGGATCGAGTCGTTCGATCTCGATCGCGAGTTCAGGATCGAGATCCGCTACCGGGTCCGGCGGGGCTCCGCCCACGAGTCGGCGGACGCGGGCCTCGAGAAGCGGGTCGTCTACTTCCTCGGCCGGAGCCCCGGCGAGAGCCACCGCCTCTCCTCCGAGCACGACCGCTCGGGATGGTTTTCCGCGCGGGAGACCCTCGAGCGACTCGAGCACGGGAACCTGCGGGAGGTGGCGAGGAAGGCGCTCGCGCACCTCCGGGGCGCGGAGGCCGGGTGAACGGGCGCCAGGCGATCGAGGTCTTCGACGCCCTCGCCCCCGGCGAGGCGCTCTGGAAGAGGCACTCCCTGCGGGTCGCCGACGTGTCCCGGGCGATCGGGGAGGCTCTCGCGCGCAGTGGCGAGGGCGCGGACCCCGAGCACCTCGGCGTCCTCGGCCTCTTCCACGACCTCGGCCGCTCCCGCACCCACGGCCCGGCCCACGGCTGGGTCGGCTACGTCCTCCTGCGCCGCGCGGGGCTCGAGCGCTACGCGCGCGGGTGCGTCGCCCACTGGATCAAGGGGCGCACCCTCGAGGAGATGCTCCGCGACGGCCGGTGGTCGCCGCGCTTCCTCCAGAGCGTCTTCGAGACGTTCGGGTTCCCCGAACTCACCCTCGAGGACCGGGTCGTCGCGCTCGCCGACTCCGTCGTCGCCCACGACCGGATCGTGACGGTCGAGGAGCGGACGGACGATCTCGTCCGGCGTTACGGCGACACCCCCTTCGTGCGGCGCAACCACGAGCTCGCCCTCGCCCTCCGCGACGACCTCGAGGGCCGGATGGGGGAGAGCCTCGAGCGCGTCCTCGGAGGTCTCAGGGGCCGGTGACCCTCGTCGCGCTCGAGAAGGTCCGCCGGGCCTTCGGGGACCGCGTCATCCTCGACCGGGTCGACGTCCGGATCGGCGAGGGGGACCGCGTCGGGATCGTCGGTCGCAACGGCGCCGGGAAGACGACCCTCCTCCGGCTCCTCGCGGGCCTGGAGGAGCCCGACGGCGGGAAGCGCGCCCAGCGCTCGGGCTCCCGCATCGGCGTCCTCGGCCAGATCCCCGACGTTCCCGCGGAGGCGAGCGTCCTCGACGTCGCCACCTTCCCCCTCGCGGGCAACCGGGAGATCGAGGCGGACCTGCGGGCCATGGAGGAGGAGATCGCGGCGGAAAGGGACGAGGAGCGGCGCGCCCGCCTCGTCCGGCGGCACGACGAGGTCCAGTCCCGGTTCGCCGCGCTCGGCGGCTGGGAGGCTCCCCGGCGGGTGGAGGAGGGGCTCTCCGCGTTCGGGTTCCGGAAGGAGGACTTCGGCCGCCCCGCGGGGACCCTCTCGGGCGGGGAGAAGGCGAGGGCGGCTCTCGCGGG
The DNA here is from genome assembly GCA_022616055.1 of Planctomycetota bacterium. Classification (GTDB taxonomy): domain Bacteria; phylum Planctomycetota; class UBA1135; order UBA1135; family JAKEFM01; genus JAKEFM01. Next base: position 21,570 of record JAKEFM010000240.1, on the reverse strand, counting down.
GCTCCTCGCGGCGGGCTTCGACCTCCTCCTCCTCGACGAGCCGACGAACCACCTCGACGTCGCCGGGATCGAGTACCTCGAGGCGCGGCTGCGCGATTACCCCGGCGCGGTCGCCATCGTCTCCCACGACCGCCGCCTCCTCGACACCCTCGCGCGGTCGATCCTGCACGTCGAGAGCCCGACGGTCGACCGCTACCGGGGGAACTTCGAGAGGTTCGAGGAGGCGCGCCGGCTCCGGCTCATCACCCAAGCCAGGGAGGCCGAGCGGGTCGCCCGTTTCGTCGCGAAGGAGGAGGAGTTCATCCGCCGGAACATCGGGAGCCAGCGCTCGCGGGAGGCGGTCGGCCGGCGCCGGCGTCTCGAGCGCCTCGAGGTCCCGAACGCCCCGCGGCCGGAGGCCTCGGGCCCCCGCGTCGCCTTCGGCTCCGCGCCGACCGAGCCGAAGCGGGGGGGCGAGTCCGTCCTCGAGCTGCGCGGCGTCGCGGCCCGGCTCGGCGGCCGGACGCTCTTCGAGGGCCTCGACCTCACCGTCCGCCGCGGCGAGCGCCTCGGCGTCGTCGGCCGCAACGGCTGCGGGAAGACGACGCTCCTCCGGATCGCCTCGAGGGAGCGCCTCCCCGACGAGGGCGAAGCCCGCTACCGGGGGGACGGGCCCGCGGGCACGTACGACCAGGAGCTCGCCGACCTCGACCTGTCGAAGACCGTGATCCAGGAAACCGCCCAGGGGAAGCCCGGGGCGCTCGAGCCGGAGCTGCGCGACCACCTTGCCCGGTTCCTCTTCCGGGGCGAGGCCGTCTTCGCGCCCCTGACGACCCTCTCCGGGGGCGAGCGCGCCCGCGTCGCCCTCGCCCGCCTCACCCTCGAGCCGACCTCCCTCCTCCTCCTCGACGAGCCGACGAACCACCTCGACGTCTTCGCCCGCGAGGGACTCGAGGAGGGGCTCTCGCGCTATCCGGGGGCGGTGGTCCTCGTCTCCCACGACCGCGCCTTCCTCGACCAGGTCGCCGATCGGATCCTCCACCTCGAGGACGGCCGGGCCCGCCTCTACGAGGGGAACTACGCCGCCTTCGAGCGCCGGCGCGCCGAGGAGCGGGCGAGCGAGGAAGCCTCGCGCGTCCGGGAGAAACCGTCCCCGCCCGCGTCCGTCAAAGACCCCGCCCCGGCCCCCGTCGCGGGGAAGATCCGCAACCCGTATAAGTTCGCGCGCCTCGAGGAGCGCATCCTCGCCCTCGAGGAGAGACTCCGTGCGATCGAGGCCGAGACCGCTCTCCCGGAGGTCTACCTCGACGGGGCGCGCATGAAGGCGCTCGCCTCCGAGCGCGAGGGGCTCCGCACCGAGCTCGAGGGGCTCTACCGGGAGTGGGAGAACTGGTCGTAGCCGTGCGCGACTTCCGGACCGAGATCCTCCAGGCCCTCTCCCGCGCGACGGGACGGCCGCCGGCCTCGATCGTCCTCGAGACGCCGCGCGACCGGGCGATGGGGGACCACGCCTTCCCCTGCTTCGCCCTCGCGAAGGAGCGCCGGGAGCCACCCCCGAAGGTGGCCGCCTCCCTCGCGCCGCTCCTCTCGGACCTCGGCCCCGCGATCGGCCTCCGGGCGACGGGCCCCTACCTCAACTTCACCGTCGATCGGGCGACCCTCGCCCGCGAGCTCCTCCCCGCGATCCGGTCGGCCGGCGAACGGTGGGGGGGCGGCCAGGACGGGAGCGGCCGATGCGCCGTCGTCGACTTCTCCTCCCCGAACATCGCCAAGCCCCTCTCCGTCGGCCACCTCCGGTCGACCGTGATCGGCGCCGCCGTCTACCGCCTCCTCGCGCACCGCGGGTTCCGGTGCGTCGGGATCAACCACCTCGGGGACTGGGGGGCGCAGTACGGCCGGATGATCGCGGCCTTCAAGCTCTGGGGGGACCCCGCGCGTCTCGAGAGCGATCCGATCCCGCACCTCCACGAGCTCTACGTCCGCTTCCACGAGGAGGAGGGGAAGGACGCCTCGGGGAAGCTCTCCGCGCAGGCGCGCACCTGGTTCAAGGCGCTCGAGTCGGGCGAGGAGAACGAGGCGCGCGCGCTCTGGCGGCGGCTGACCGACCTCTCGCTCCGCGAGTTCGACCGGATCTACTCCCTCCTCGGCGTCCGCTTCGACTTCGTGCGCGGCGAGTCCCACTACGAGAAGGATCTCGCCCCGACGATCGAGCGGCTCGTCGCGGCGGGCGTGACGAAGAGGAGCGAGGGCGCGCTCATCGTCGACCTCGAGGACGCGGGGATGCCTCCCTGCATCCTCCAGACGGCCGAGGGGACGACCCTCTACGCCACCCGCGACCTCGCGGCGGCGCTCCAGCGCAAGAAGGAGTTCGACTTCTGGAAGGCGCTCTACGTCGTCGGCGCGGACCAGCGCCTCCACTTCCGCCAGCTGCGGGAGGTGCTCAAGCGCCTCGGGCTTCCCTGGGCGGAGGACGTCGTCCACGTCGACTTCGGCCTGATGCAGATCCGGGCGGAGGAGGGGGTCGAGAAGATGTCGACCCGCCGCGGCAAGGCAGTCCACCTCGAGGAGCTGCTCCGCCGCTCGATCGACCTCGTGCGTGGGATCCTCCGCGAGAAGAACCCCGACCTCGCCGACACCGAGGCGGTGGCTCGCGCCGTCGGCGTCGGGGCGGTCGTCTTCCACGATCTCAAGAACGCCCGCGTGAAGGACGTCGTCTTCGACTGGAAGGAGGTCCTGAACTTCGACGGGGAGACGGGTCCCTACCTCCAGTACACGCACGCGCGCCTCTGCTCGATCCTCCGCAAGGCCCCCGTCGCGCCCGACCCGGCGAAGACCGACTTCGGCCTCCTCGCCGACGCGGGCGACCTCCTCCCCGTCCTGGCGGAGTTCCCTCGCGCCGTCGCCGAGGCGGGAGACCGCTACGAGCCCTCGATCCTTTCCACCTACCTCCTCGACCTCGCCCAGCGGGCGAACGGCTTCTACCGCGACCACCGGGTGATCGGGGAGGACGAGGCCCTGATGCGGGCGCGGCTCCTCCTCGTCGAGGGGGCGAGGGCGACGCTGCGCGTCGGCCTCGGGCTGCTCGGCGTCGCGGCGCCCGAGGAGATGTGAAAGCGTGCCATCCAAGGAGAGTCGACGGCATGGGAGCCTCTCCTTCGTGTGAGCGTCAGGCAGCGAACCTGCCCGGAGGTAGCGGGCTCCTGCTCACGGCCCGAGCCGGGGTGATGTTCCTCGCCTCACTCCTCCCCTCGTGCGCCCTCGGCGGGCACGTCACGACCTACCGATGCTGGCTCGTTCCCTTCCATGTGGAGGCTTCGCGGGAGGGGCCCGGGGGGGTTCGGGTGGGGTACGTCGAGCCCGACCAGGAGCGTGCCCTGGCCCACCAGGGACTGAGGCGAGGGGACTTGATCGTCGCCGTCGCCGGAAGACCCGTCCGGACGCGCCGCGAGTTCTTCCAGGCCCTGCGTGCGGAGGATCCGGCTCGACCGATCCCCATCCGCGTGGCATCGGATGGGTCGACCCGGGAGGTCCTCCTGGGTCGGCATCCCGAAGACAGGACCGTCCGGCTGATGCCCGGATTCTGGTTTCTCATGCCGTGGCTCTCCCTCCTCCCGGGAACGGACATGCTGCGGGGGCGACCACCCGACCTGGTCGGCCTCTTCCCCTTGACCTACGTCGGGATCGGGCCCGACTTCCGCGGATTCCAGCTCTTCGGTCTCCTCGGCTACCTGGACGCGCCGGAGGGCCGGGCCGCCCTCCTCGGCCCACTCATGATCTGGAACGGTCCGAACGGAAGGATCGAGAGGGGCCACGCGGGAGGCGGAGCGGAAACGAGGCAGCTCTCCCCCGACTTCGTCTGGCTCGGTCGCGAAGTCCTGGTGAACGACCACTCGAATTGTCCAGGGTGCAGGAAGAGCGAGGGGTGAGGGCCGAGTAGGGCCTGGATTCGAATCCGACGGCGTACGGTTGGGACAGGCGGCCGCCACCTCGAGGCCCCTCGCCGTGCCCCCCCGTTTCGAGGGGCATCGTGCGGCGGCCTCCTCCACACGCCCCGAACCGGGGGCAGCCGCCCCGAAGGTCCCCGGCGAAGGATTCCCGGCGGACCCGCCACTAATCTCAGGACTTGCGCCGACTCCCCCCCTACCCCGACGACGCGGAGGATCGGCTCCTCCGGGAGCGCCTCCTCGCCGGCGACCGCGCCGCGGCGGGAACGCTCCTCGAACGCCACCTCGACGCCCTCTACGAGTTCGTCCACTACCGGATCGGTCGGGACCGGGATGCTACGGAGGACCTCGTCCAGGACACGTTCCTCGTCGTCCTCCAGAGGATCGGGGACTTCGACGGGCGATCGAGCCTGCACACGTGGATCTGCGGGATCGCCAAGAACAAGATCCGCGAGCGCCGGAGGGTGAGGCGGGGGATCCCGCTCGACGACCTGCTCGAGGAGGTCGACCCGGAGATCGAACGGATCCTCGCGAACGTCGAGCGCGAGCCGCTCCCCGAGGCGGTCCTCGAGTCGAAGGAGACGAGCGAACTCGTCGGCGCGGTCCTCTCCTCGCTTCCGCCCGAGTACCGCCGGGCCCTCCTCGCGAAGTACCTCGAGGACCTCCCCGTCGCGGAGATCGCGAAACGGACCGGGAAGGGGGAGAAGGCGGTCGAGTCGCTCCTGACGCGGGCGCGGACGGCGTTCGCGCGCGTCCTTGCGCTCCTGGCCGGGCGGAGGGGAGGGCTCGCGTGAGCGGGTCGGTCCTCGAACGCAACATCGCCGCGCTCCTGCGCCGGGCCTACCGCCCCGTCCGGGCGGAGGAGGCGTTCCGGCGCCGGCTCCTGTCGGCGCTCGAGGATCGGCTCGGGGAGGAGGTTCCGGCGAAGCCGGTGCGGCGAACGGTGTGGACGCCGCGGCTCGTGCGGGGCCTATCGATCGCGGCGGCCGGGCTCCTCCTCGGAGCGACGGTCACCTTCGCCCTCCGCGGCGGGAAGGGAGTGACGGTTCCCGGATCCCCGGACCGCGAAATCGCGGGTCCGGGTCCTGGGGCGCCTCCCGGGGTGACGCCGGGGGAGAAGGAGGGACCGGAGATCGCTCCGGGCGCGACGCGCCGGCGGGTCGGGGAAGCCGTGGCCGCGGCGCCGGAGGCGCCCGGTGCGGTGCCCGGCCTCGAGGGAACCGTCCTCGGAGGGGTGCGCGACGCGGAGACCGGCGAGCCGGTCGGATCGTTCCGCGTCGTCCTCATCCGCGAGGAAGGGCTCTTCGAGGTGAGCGAGCCGATCGAGAGGGCGGTCGAGGACCCCGGGGGACGCTTCTCGGTCGGCGACCTCGAGGGGAAGCGCTTCCGGCTCTACCTCGACGCCTCGGGATACGCGATCGCAAGCCGCGAGGTCGAGGTCGGCACGGGCCCCGTCGAGATCGCTCTGGTGCGCGGCGCGACGATCCGCGGCGTCGTCCTCGACGCCGCGAGCGGGGCGCCGCTCCCCGGTGTGCGGGTGCTGAGCGACACCGACGCGCCGGCGAAGGTCCTCCCCACCTCGCCGAAGCATCTCCCCGGGGCGGACCGCCGCGTGGCCGTGACGGGGGAGGACGGAACCTTCGAGATTCCGCACCTCTCGCCCGGAAGCCACGTCCTGCGCGCGCTCCATGCGGGAAAGGCCCCCGCGTTCACCCGGCCCCTCGAGCTCGAGGCCGGTGGAGCGCGGGAGGGAGTCGAGCTGCGGCTCGAGGCGGGGGGCGGCGTCCGCGGCCGGGTGCGAGGGGAGCGCGGCGAGCCCCTCGCGAACCACCTGATCATCGTCTCCGTCTCCGACTTCGATCCGCGCAGGCGCATGACCTACGGGCTGGCGGTCACCGACGCGGAGGGGCGCTACGAGGTGGGGAACCTCCTCCCCGGCTTCCAGGTCGTCCTGTGGATCGGCCCGGTCGACCGGGCGTACCAGCGGACGGCGAAGGGGGTCCTCCCGGTCGTCGTCCGGCGCGGCGCGTTCGAGACCGTCGACTTCGGCGGCAAGGAGCCGGAGGGGGGCGTCCTCGCGGGGCGCGTGCTCGACGCGCGGGGAGGGACCGTCCCCGGACTCGCGATCTCGATCCAGCTCTCCGGGGACAAGAGCCCGACAGGCTGGCGCACGGCTCCGGTCGACCCGGACGGGACCTACCGATTCGCCGGTCTCCGGCCGGGTCGCTACGGGATCTGCGCCGGGGGGGACTCGGGTCCCAACTTCGTCGTCGTCGAGGAGGTGGACGTGGCCGCCGAGGGGGAGACCCGGCGCGACCTCGTTCTGGCGGAGGGCGCGATCTCCGGAGCGGTGCTCGACGCCGCGACGGGAAGGCCCGTCGCGGGCGCGGTCCTCCTCCTGGAGCGCACCGAAGCGCCGGGCGTGGAAGGGAAGTTCGCCGGGAAGGTGATGACCGACCTCGAGGGGCGGTATCGGTTTCCCTTCCTCGCCGCGGGGATCTACGGGGTCACCGCCATCGACTTCTCCGGCGCCCGCGGATTCGAGCGGCTCGAGCCGATCCGCCTGGGAGCCGGCGAGGCGCTCGCGGGCGCCGACCTGCGCCTCGGGCCCGGCGCCAGCGCGCGCGTGCGGGTGGAGGACGAGGGCGGCCAGCCGGTCGCCGGCGCCGAGGTCCGGATCACCGACCCCACCGGGCGCGAGGCGATCGTGAGCCTCGATCCCACGACCGATTCCAAGGGCGCCTTCGAGGCGAAGGGACTTCGCCCGGGGCGCTGGGAGTTCCGCGCCGAGGCGGCCGGCCGCCGCTCGGACGCCGCGTTCGCCCTCCTCGAAGCGGGGGGCCAGGCCGAAGTCGCGATCACCCTCTCCAGGCCCTGAGTCGACCATGAAAGCCAATCCCTACTTCCTGTCCGCCCTCCTCTCCGGCTTCGTCGCGGCCCTCGTGAGCGGGGCGCTCCGCCGGGGCGCCCCGGCCGAGCCGGGGCTGCGCGAGGAGCTCGCCCGGATCGGCTCGGAGCTGACGGAGCTCCGGACCCGGGCCGACCGGGCCGCGGGCGAGCTCGAGTCGCTGCGCTCGGCCTCGGGCGCCTCCGCCGCCCCGGCCCCGCGCGTCTCCCACGAGGAGATCGAGGCGACCGTCGCGCGCTGGCTCGAGAAGAACGCTCCGCAGGCCGTGGCCGCCCCCGGGAACGGGACCCCGACCGGCGCCGCGGGCCGCGCCGCGGAGGCCTCGACGGCCAAGGGAGCTCCCCTCACGATCGAGGAGGCCTCGCGGATGCTCCTCGATCCGGAGATCGACGAGGACAAGATGCAGGAGATCTGGAACAAGCTGCGCGCGCAGGGGCTCCTCGACGAGATGGTCGCGTGGTTCGAGGAGCGGGCGAAGCAGGACCCGAACAACGCGGACAAGCAGGTCGAGCTCGGCCAGGCCTACGTGCAGAAGATCTTCGAGGCGGGGAACACCCCCGAGGCCGGGACCTGGGCGATCAAGGCCGACAAGTCCTGGGACCGGGCGCTCGAGATCGAGCCCCGCAACTGGGACGCGCGATTCTCGAAGGCGGTCGGCCTCTCCTTCTGGCCGCCGATCTTCGGCAAGCAGCCCGAGGCGATCCGGCAGTTCGAGATCCTCCTCGAGCAGCAGGAGTCGGGCCCGCTCCAGCCCGACTACGCCCAGACCTACCTCCTCCTCGGCAACCTCCACCTCCAGGCGGGCGCGAACGAACGGGCGACGGCGGTCTGGCAGAAGGGGCTCGCCCTCTTTCCGTCGAACGCCGCCCTCCGGGCGCGGCTCGCCCCGCGCTGAGCCGGGGTCGGCGGCGATGCCGGGAACCCGGGGCCGGGTAGGGTGGGGCCAGCGCGGTCATGGAAGAGAAGAAGCCTCCCGCGCCCGGCACCGAGGGCCGGGCGAATCCGTTCCAGGCCCTGCGGGAGAAGCTGGGCGCCCTCCCTCCCGGGCCGGAGCCGCCTCCCGCCGACCCGCGGGGGCCGAAGCCCGTGCTGCAGCGCGTCACCGTCCGCCAGGAGCGCGCCGGCCGCGGAGGCAGGACCGTGACCATCGCCGAAGGGCCGGGGTTCACGGGGCGCAAGCTCGAGCCCATCGCGCGCGAGGCGGCGCGCGCCCTGGGAGTCGGGGCCCGCGTCGAGGGCGGCGCGCTGGTTCTGCAGGGGGACCAGAGGGAGCGCCTGGCCGCGTGGCTCGCCCAGCGCGGGTTCCAGCGGATCGGGCGCGGGAACTGACGCCTTCCCGTTTGCCCCGGGCGGAGGACTTGACAGCGCTGACGAGCGTGGCAACCTCGTGCCTGGCGACCGTCCGCGCCCAACCTCATCGACCTCCCCCCGACGGAGGTCCCTGCGAGGCAAAGGGGGGCATACTCCCGGACCGGCATCGACCACTCTTTCGTCGCCGCGGGGCGGGCTGTCGGGGGGCGCGCACCTCGGCCCGTGCGAAGGAGAAACTCAGATGCCGGTTCGGAAAGACCTGAAGCGCCTGGTCCGAGCGCGCATGCGCAAGACGGGCGAGTCCTACACCGCGGCCCGGGCGCGCTTGCTCGAGAAGAAGCGGGAGAAGCCCACGGCCGGAGCCAGGGCACCCGGCGCTCCGGCGCAGGGCGACCTGGCCGCCCTCGCCGGGATGAGCGACGCGACCGTGGCGAAGAGGACCGGGCGGGCCTGGAAGGAATGGGCGGGCGAGCTCGACCGCGCGGGCGCAGCCGCGCTGGCGCACGGCGAGATCGCCACGCTCGTTCACGAGCGCTACCGGCTCGACGGCTGGTGGACGCAGATGGTGACCGTCGGCTACGAGCGCATCCGGGGCCTGCGCGAGAAGGGCCAGCGCCGGGACGGCACCTTCGAGGTGAGCAAGAGCAGGACCTACCCGGTGCCCGTCGCCGAGCTCTGGAAGGTCTTCCTCCGCTGCAGGGAGTGGCTGGAGGGCGAGACGCTGCGCATGAGCAGCGCCGCGAAGCACAAGACGATGCGCATGAAGTGGTCCGACGGCACGCCGGTCGAGGCCTACTTCCAGGAGAAGGGCCCGACGAAGAGCGTGCTCGACCTCCAGCACCGCAAGCTCACCTCGCGCGCCGAGTCCGCGCGCTTGCGGACGTACTGGAGCGAGCGGCTCGTCGCGATCGGGGACCTGCTCGAGCGGCCGAACGGACCCTGATCCGGTCGACCGCGACGACCGCGGACCGCGCTCGGCGGCGGGGGGATACGATGCGGTCCCCCGCGATGGGCGGGCCTCCCGATCGGCTTGAGCGGACTCCGAGGGATCCTCCTCCAGAACCTGGCCGCGGGCGCGGCGCTCCTCGCGCAAGGGGAGAAGGCGGACGACGCCTTCGAGAGCCCCTCGCACGGGTTCCGCGTCGAGCGTCCGGGTCGCGATTGGCGGCTCGACGCAACGCCGAAGCCTTCCTCGGGAGTGCTCGTCGTCCGCTTCGTCCACGAGGGACGCCCGGACATGCGCGCGTCGGTCCGAGCGGCCCCCCTCGCAGAGGAGACTCGCGCGGAGACGCTGCGCGACCGGGCCCTCGCCGACCTCGAAGAGAGGGCGCAGCGGTCCTCCTTGCGGCGCGAGTCCTCGCGGTTGGCGGGCCGCGAAGCGCCGGGGCTGCGGGCCGAGGTCCTCGTCGAGGGGACCCTGACCCGGGTCGAGCAGAGGTTTCTCGTCGAGCAGGGGTTCGCCTACACGATCGAGGTCAGGGGAGCCCGCGACGGATTCGGGAGGCACGAGCGCGACCTGGAGCGATTCCGGAGGTCCTTCCGTCTCCTCCCGGCTTCCGGGGCCGTGCGGGAGGAGGCGCGCCTCGCCGCCCTCGCTTCGCGGTGTGGGAGCGGAATCGAGTGGGCGGAGGACTGGGAAGCCGCCTCCGCCCGCGCGAAGTCGGAGGGGAGGCTCGTCCTCGTCTACACCCGCTTCCAGCCGGGGTTCGCGATCTCGGACGACGTCCTCGCCGGGGCGTTCATGGACGAGGACGTCCGGGGGCTGATGGAGGAGCGCTACGTCCCGCTGCGCCTCCGCCCCGAGATGGAGGCCCCGTTCCGCTCCCCGAAGGCCTACGGGATGAGTGCGTCGACCTTCGGCGTGGCGATCCTGCTCGTCACGCCGGCGGGCGAGGTCGTGCGCGAGGGATGCCTCCTGACCGCCGAGGCGGTCCACGACCTCCTCGTCGAGGGCCTCGCCTTCGCGCCGCGCTCGCCACCTCGGGAGGAGGCGGGGAAGGACACCCTGCGGCGCGCGGAACGCCTCCTCCGCCGGGGAGAGTACGCGGCCGCCCCCGAGGTCATCGCCGCGGTCCCGGGCGCGGACGGGCACCGGCTCCGCGCGGACCTCCTCCGCCGCCTCCGACGCGGGGAGGAGGCGCTCTCGGCGATCGAGGCGGCGCGCGCGGCGGGGCCGGCGCCGGACCTCCGCCTCGACGAGGGAGTGATCCTCCTCCGGCTCGGGCGATTCGAGGGAGCCTCGGCCGCTATCCAGCGCTTCCTCGGCGAGAACCCGGGCGCCTCCCGGACGCCGGAGGCGCTCTACTGGTCGGGGGCTCTCGCGCTGCAGCGCGCGGGCGCGGACGCGGCGAGGGAGGTCTGGAAGACCCTCTTCGAGTCGCACGCAGAGAGTCCCTGGGCCTGGAGGGCGGCGGCCGCCCTGCAGAGCACGGGCATCTCGCTCGGCCTCCGTCCCTCCCTCCTCTGGCCGACGGCGGAGGTCCTCGACGCCGTGCGGACCCACGATCGAGGGCCGCTCGACGTCGCCGAGGCGCGTCGAGCCGAGGCGGAAGCCGTCGCGTTCCTCCTCGCGTCTCAGCATCAAGACGGCGGGTTCGTCTGCCCGGCCGAGTCCGGGCGGTCCGCCGAGGTCGGGGCGGGAGACTTCACGCGCGCGATCACGGCGATCTGCGCCCGGGCGCTTCTCGCACACCGCGAGCGACCCGGGGCGGCGGAGGCGGTCGGGAGGGCGCTCGCCTTCCTCCGGAAGGACCGTGAGCGGGAGAAGGCGGCGGGGGACCGGGTCCACTTCATGGACTACTCCCCGTGGAGCCGGGCCTATCGACTCTGGCTGCTCGCCGACGGCGTCGAGGCGAGGCTCGTGGAGCGGGACGACCCCTTCCCGCGCGAACTTGTCCGGGAGCTCGAGGAGAAGCGCAAGACGACGGGGGGGTGGAGCTACTACGTCACGGGGAACCTCGGCGAGGGAGGGGAGGGTCGCGCCGACTCGATCAGCTTCCTCACCGCGGCGGTCGTCCTCTCCCTCCTGCGCGCGCGCGAGGTCGGCCTCCCCGTGCCCTCGGAGGCGACGAAGCCGGCCCTCGACGCGCTCGAGCGGGCCCTCGCGGGAGGGGCGGCGTTCGACTACTGGATCCGGCCCACTCCCGCGCGCGCGACCTCGCTGCCTGGCGCGGCCGGGCGAGCACCTCTCTGCGCCCTCGCCCTCCACCGCGGCGGAAGGGCCGGCCTCGACCTCGTCCGGGATGGGGTCGAGGCGTTCCTGGGGCACCGGGAGGGCCTCGCGAAGGAGCGGGGGAAGTCGCTCATGCACGCGGGGCCCGACGCCCAGGGCACCCACTACGTCTCGTTCGACTACGCGATGGCCGCCGCGGCGATCCGGAGCCTTCCGGAGCCGGAGCGACGGCGCCCGCGCCGGCTCCTCCTCGAGCTCCTCCTGCGGGGCCGGTGCGCCGACGGGGGATTCCAGGAATTCCCCACCCTCGGCCGTTCGTGCGGGACGGCGATGGCGCTCCTCGCCTTCCACGATCTCGCCCCACTTCCCTGACGCTCGGGCCTGACGCTCCGGGCGCGGCACGCCTCGGGCTAGGACTTCAGGCGCACGTCCCGGATCGCCGCGGCGGCGTCCTGGACGAACAGGCCGATCTGTCCGCGCCGCTCGGCAGCCGGGAGCGGGAGGCGGCCGAGGAGCTTGCCGTCGCGGAAGAACTCCGCCCCCTCCGGCGAGAGGTCGACGCCGAGACGGATCGTCCCTCCCTTCTTCAGGCTCGCGGGCTGGAAGACCTTCAGGACCTCCCACTCCCGCCCGAACCGGGCGACGTCGATGGCACCGTCCTGCCCGGCGCCGTAGACGGTGATCCGGGTCTGCGCGTTCACGCCGAAGGCGAGGGCGAGGTAGCTCTCCTCCGTGATCTCGAGGGGCTCGATCGTCGCCTCGAACCGGAAGGAGTCCGGAGGCTCCTCCCGGAGAAAGAGGAAGGAGAGGCCCTCGGTCCGCGCGCGGAGCGTCTCCCCCTCGAGCCGCCACTCCTCGTCTCCCTCCCACTCCGAGAGGTCCGGGGCGAGACCGACCCGCCGCCACCGGCGGGAGTCGACGCGGGTCTCCTGGACGATCCTCGCCCTCTGTGCCCGGAGGGCCCCGTCCCCTCCGAGGACGCCCATCGCCCCGTCGAGGATCCGCAGGCCCTGGCGGGGGAAGCCCGCCTCGACGTACTGCGAGGCCGCCGCGGCGGCCCCCTCGACCAGGCCCGCCTGCGCCGCGGCGAGCCCTTCGGAGAGGGTCTTGTCCATCGACTCGATGCGCCGCAAGCAACTCTCGGCCAGGGCGGCGCGCTCCGGGGGAGGTTCCGGGAGGGCGCGCGCCGCGGCGATCGCCTCGCGGAAGTGGAGGAAGGCCGCGTCGCGGCGTTTGAGCTCGGACTCGACCTCGGCGAGGCCGGCGAGGGCGGTGGGGTCGTCGGGGCGCTTGCGCAGCGCCCACCGGTACGACTCGACGGCCGCCTCGCGCTTCCCCTTCTCGCGCTGCCTGCGGGCCCGCGCGAGGAGGGAGTCGGCTTTCTCGGGCGGCCCGAAATGGAGGTCGTGGAGCTCCAGGATCCAAGCCCGGAAGAGGCGCTCGAAGTCCTCGAAGGTCGAGACGCCGGGGCGCTTCGCCTTCTTGAGGAAGGTCGCGACGAACCGCTCGAAGGGGTCGTGCTTCCCCCCGGTCCGGTAGGCGTCGACGAACTCCCCGTAGAGCGGGCGGTAGACGCGCTCGCACGCGTCGTCCTCGTAGTTGTGCAGGAAGTAGACGATCGCCCAGCCGACGCCGTAGAACTCGCCCGGATAGGAGCCCTCCTCGAAGTAGGAGAGGACTTCCTTCAACGTCGGCTTCCCCTCCTCGAGCGCCATGCGGACCTCGTGGAGGCGGGAGTCCGGGATCAGGTTCGCCTCGACGGCGCCGTTCGGGAGGAGCCGCGCCCCTTCGAAGTAGGAAGCGGTTCCCTCGTTCAGCCAGCCGGGGACCAGGTCCGCCGAGATCATGTGGGTGAACTGGTGAGACGCCTCGTGGAAGAGCGTCTCCCACAGTTCGGAGAGGGGTCGACCCTCCGAGCGGGGGTCGTAGGTGGCGACCCGGTTCTCCCCCACGACGTAGAAGCCCCCGACGCTCGCCGGCGGGCTCTCCTCGAGGGCGTCGAACTGCGCGCGGCTGCGGTAGATCCGGATCCCGCAGCGCGCCGTCCCACCTCCCCGCTCCCGGTGGCGGAAGACGGTCCGGTAGAACCGGTTCATCTGCTCCATCGCCGTCGAGGCCTGCTCGGCGAGGGCGCGCGGGAGGTCCGTCCTCACCGTGTAGTTGGGGCTCTTGACCTCCCACGCGTTCTCCCAGACCGAGTGGGCCGCGTCCTCCCGCGCGGCGCGCGCGCGCGAGCGCCTCTCTGCCGTCCGCACCGGCACGTCGAGGCCGGTCTCGAGGAGCGACTCGACGACCTTGCGCTGCGCGTAGAGGCGGTCGAGGGCGGCCTGCGCGCTCGCGGCCCTCGAGGTCCCCGCGCAGCGGCCGTAGAGGTCGACCGCGTTCGCGTGGAGCCCCCGTCCCGCGCAGGCGTCCCCCAAGCGCATCAGGCGACCCGCGAAGTCCTGGAGGAGGGAGGCCCCCTTCCCCGCCAGCGGATCGACCTCCGCCATCCGCTTCGTCATCGCCTCGAGGATCGCCTTCCGCTCCGGGGTCTCCTGCGCGAGGTCGACCGCGATCGCGGCGTGGAAGAGCGCCTCGTCGGTCCGGCCGAGCGCGAGCGCCGCCCGCGAGGCCGCGTCGAGGAGCTCGAGGTCTTCCGGTGCGTACTCGAGGGCGAGCGTCGCCTCCTTGAGCGCGGGCTCGCTCTTCCCCTCGGCGAGGAGGCCGAGGACGCGGGCGAGCCTCGGCGGCGCGGCGGGCTCCGGCCGCTTGGCGGAGGCGGGCGCCGGGGACTGGAGGAGGAGGACGAGGAGGGGGAGCGCGAGGGATCCCACGACCGACGGATCCTACAGACGCGGCGAGCCCCCGGCGGTTTGACGCATCGCCGGGCGCCCTACCGGCCCGAGACCTTCGTCCATCGGTACTCGACGACGCGGGGCTTTCCTCCCTCCTCCCCCTCGGCACGCGCGTAGAGGGTTGCTCTCAGCTCCCTCCGGTAGAGGATCCGGCGCGGGAAGTCGTGTGCCGGGTTCTCGAAGAGAGCCTCGTTCTCCCTCCCCTCGATCTGTTTGAAGTCGGTCCCCGGCCTCCCCTCCGGCTGCGCCACGTAGAAGACATCCTCCCCTCGCTGCTCGATTCTCAGGAACTCGAAGAAGTGCGCCTTCCCCCGGTCGATCTCGCGATGCAACCCGAGCATCAACCCGCCGGCGGGAGCGATCCAGTGTTCCTCTCCCGAGCCATCCACCCTCGCCACCTTCCAGTCCCCGGCCATCCAGGCGAGGTCCTCGATGCGGAATCCCGCGGGCGAGGGAGGGACGGCGCGTGGAGAAGCGGCCGCGAGCAGGGGTAGGGCCGACGCGAGGAGGAGGAGGCGCATGGGGGACCTCGGTGGGGGAGCGGGATCAGGTCGGCGTGATCGCCGTGATGATCTCGCAGGGGACGGTCTGCGTCCCCTTAGGACCCGTCAAGCGGATCCCCCCCTCGAAGGTGAGGCCGTCGAGGGAGCCGCGCAGGAGCTTCCCGCCGGCCTCCATCTTCACCGGCTGGTTGCGCAGGCCGAGGCGGTCGAGGAAGGCCTCCGCGAGCGCCTGGTCCTCCCGCGCCCGGAGGTTGATGTAGCGGCGCTCGAGCGCCTCGAGGAGGGTCGCGGAGAACTCGGCGAGGTCGACGGGATAGCCGCGCGCGCAGTGGATCGAGGTGGCGCTCGCCCGGAGCTCCCGCGGGAAGTCGAGGAGCGTCTGGTTCACGTTCACGCCGATCCCGACGACGAAGACGGGGGCGCCCCCGGCCGCGGTCAGCGCCTCGATCAGGATGCCGGCCACCTTCTTCCCCTCGGCGAGGACGTCGTTCGGCCACTTGATCGTGACCGGCGTCGGGACGAGGGGGCCGACCACGTCGATGACCGCGAGGGCGGCGGCGGCGGTGATCGTCGCGACCGGCCGGGCACCGGGGAAGAGGATGACCGATCCGAGGAAGGAGGTGTTCGGCGGCGCGGACCAGGTCCGTCCCTGCCGGCCGCGCCCCTGGGTCTGGTGGAGGGCGAGGAAGGCGTGCCCGTCGACCGCGGAGGGGTCGGGGGCGGAGGCGACCGCCGCGCGGGCGAGGTCGTTGGTCGATTCGACCGAGGGAAGGACCTGGAGGACGCGGCCGACGCGGTCGGTCTTCAACCGCCCGCGCAACGTCTCGGCCATGGCGCGGGCGGACTCGGCGGAAGGTTCCTTGGTGATTTGCCCCTGGTTCAAGCGAAGAGGGAGGCCTTGACCGCCTGGAAGCGGCGCCGCAGCCGCTCCATGACGTTGCTGTGGATCTGGCAGACGCGCGACTCGGTCAGGGAGAGGAGCTCCCCGATCTCGCGCATCGTCAGGTTCTGCTCGTAGTAGAGCCGCAGGATGTACTGCTCCTTCTCCGTGAGGGAGCGCAGGAGGTGGTCCATCACGTCGCGGCGCTGGAGGAGCGCGAGCGTGTCGGGACTCCGGCGGTCCTCGAGCACGTCGAGCTTCTCCATCGGGTGGTCCTCCTCGTCGTCCCACGCGTCGGAGAGGGAGAAGATCGCGCGCGGGCTCGCCTCGCGCAGCTCGCTCTGGATCTGCTGGAGGTCGAGGCCGAGGCGCCGGGCGAGCTCGACCGTGGTGGGCTCGCGCCCGAAGCGGCTCTGCAGCTCCTGCCAGGCGCGGTCGAGCCGGCTCGCCTTGACCCGGACGAGGCGCGGGACCCAGTCCTGGGAGCGCAGCTCGTCGAGGATCGCGCCGCGGATGCGCGTCGTGCAGTAGGTCTTGAACTTGATCCCGCGGGAGAGGTCGAAGCCGTCGATCGCGTCCATCAGGCCGAAGAGCCCCGCCGAGCAGAGGTCGTCGAGCTCGATCGACTTCGGCAGCGTCTGGAGGAGGCGCTCGGAGATGTAGCGGACCATCGGGTAGTACTTCTCGATGAGGCGGTTGCGCAGCTCCGTGTCGTGGGTCCGCTTGTACTCGCGCCAGAGCTCGTCGGTCGTCTTCTGGTCGGGGTCCTCCTTCGCCTTCCGCGGCGGGCCCGAGCGGGGGATGGGGGGGAGGGGCCGCAGGGGGGGCGGGACGCGACGGGGGGCCGCGGGCGCGGACGAAGCGCTAGGCAAATGGACTCCTTCTTCGGCGGGTCGGCGCTTATCGGCCGCCCCCTTCGCCTTCTTGAATCGTCCTCCCATGTCCCGCCTCCTCAATACCGGATCAGGGAGTGGACCGGGGTCCCCTTGAGGCGCTCCCGCCCCTTGAGGAACCCGAGCTCGACGACGAAGGAGCAGGCCTCCACCTTCGCACCGAGGCCCCGCACGAGCCGGACGCACGCCTCCATCGTCCCCCCCGTCGCGAGGAGGTCGTCGACCAGGAGGACCGATTCCCCGGTCCGGAGCGCGTCCTCGTGGATCTCGATGGCGTCGCTCCCGTACTCGAGCTCGTAGGAGGTGGAGCGGGTCTTCCAGGGGAGCTTCCGGGGCTTGCGGACGGGGACGAACCCGACGCCGAGCCTCGAGGCGAGGGCGGCCCCGAAGATGAACCCCCGCGACTCGACGGCGACGACGGCGTCGATCTTCCTCCCCCTGACCGGCTCCCCGAGTCCCTCGACCGCCGTGGAGAGGCCCCCCGGGTCGCGGAGGAGGGGGGTGATGTCCTTGAAGACGATCCCCGGCTTCGGGAAGTCGGGGACGTCGCGGATGAGGCGCCGGAGGTCGGTCAACCGGGAGAGGGGGGGGCGTCAATTTACAGGTCCCCCCCCGTCCCGAGAACCGCCCGGCCGCCCCCGCGTCGGAGGGGGGCGTGCGGGCGGACCTCCCCGCCCGGCGTTTCCTGCCATGGAGTCGACCATGAAGCCGTTCCGTCCTGTCGCGATCGCCCTCCTCTGCGGCGCCTCCTTCTCCGTCGGGTGGGGGGCCCAGGACGGCTACCGCCCGCCGATCCTTCCCCACCCGCCGATCCGGTCACCCTTCCCCCCCTCCCCCCCCTTCCCCGCGGTCTCCCTCGAATCGATGAGGGCCACCGTCCGGCTCGTCGACGGGGTGGCGAGCACCGAGATCGAGCAGGTCTTCCGGAACCACGGACCCGTCTCGGCGGAGGAGGACTACCTCTTCCCGCTCCCGGACGACGCGGTCGCCTCGGACCTCTCCCTCTGGATCGACGGGAGGGAGACGAGGGGGGAGCTCCTCGACCGGGACCGGGCGCGCCAGATCTACGAGGGGATCGTGCGCCGGAACCGCGATCCCGCCCTCCTCGAGTGGGTCGGGCGCGGCTGCGTGCGCGTCGCCGCCTTCCCCGTCCCCGCCGGGGGGGAGGCGAAGGTCCGGCTGCGCTACACGAACCTCCTCCCGACCTCGGCGGGGGTGTTCGAGTATCGCCTCCCGCTCAACCTCGCCGCGATCGCGAGGGGGGGGCTTCGCTCCCTCCTCGTCGACGCCTCGATCGAGTCCTCGCGCCCCCTCGCGGCGATCTACTCCCCCACCCACGCGCTCGACGTGCGCCGCGAGGGGGACCGCCGGGCCCGCGCCCTCCTCGAGGCGACGAACGTCGCCGCCGACCGGGACTTCCGCCTCCTCGTCGCCCCGGCGGACAAGGAGTTCGGATTCGTCTTCCTCCCGAACCGCCGAGAGGGGGAGGCGGGGACGTTCGTCGCGCTCATCGCCCCTCGCTTCGACCTCGAGGCGGGGAAGGTCCTGCCGAAGGATCTCGTCATGGTGATCGACACCTCCGGCAGCATGGCGGGGGAGAAGATCGAGCAGGCGAAGGGGGCCTTCCGCCAGGCCCTCGGGAGGCTCCGCCCCGGCGACCGCTTCAACCTGATCCGGTTCTCCTCGGAGGCGGAGGCCTTCCGCGAGGCGCCCGTCGAGGCGAGCCCCGAGAACCTGGAGGCCGCGCGAGCCTGGGTCGGCCGGATCGAGGCGCGCGGCGGGACGAACATCGACGAGGGGCTCGCCCGCGCGCTCCAGGCCGGCCGGAGCGAGGGGCGCGTCCCGCTCCTCTTCTTCGTGACCGACGGCCTCCCGACGGTCGGCGTCACGGACGAGAAGGCGATCCTCGCCAACGCGCGGTCGAGGAACGGCGCGGGCGCCCGGATCTTCGTCTTCGGGGTGGGGAACGACGTGAACACCCGCCTCCTCGACACGCTCGCCGAGGAGACGCGCGCCGCTCGCGAGTACGTCCGGGCCGGGGAGGACATCGAGGTGAAGGTCTCCTCCCTCGTCGACAAGGTCGCGAGCCCGGTCCTCTCCGAGGTCTCCGTCGTCTTCGAGGGGGCCGAGGCGCACGACCTCTACCCCCGCCAGATGCCCGACCTCTTCAAGGGCTCCTCCCTCGTCCTCGTCGGCCGCTACCGCGGCGAGGGGCGCAAGACCGCGCGGCTCTCGGGCCGCTTCGCCGACGCGCGGCGGGAGTGGGTCTACGAGATCGACCTCCCCCGCGTCGAGTCGAGGAACGACTCGATCCGGCAACTGTGGGCCTCGCGGAAGGTCTACTACCTCCTCGACGACCTGCGGATGAACGGGGAGAGCCGGGAGGTGGTCGAGGAGATCCGCCGCCTCGGCCGCGAGCACGGGATCGTCACCCCCTACACCTCCTACCTCGTCGTCGAGGAGGCCCAGCGGCTCGCCTCGGCCCGGGGGCTCGCGCCCGGTCAGGCGCGCTTCGCCGACCTCGACGGGGACGGGCGGGTGGACCTCCCGGCGGAGATCCGGCGAGCGTTCGACGAGAGCGGAGCGGGCGCCGCGACCGCGGACGGGTTCCTGCGCCTCGAAAAGGAGGAGGGAGACCGCGCCCAGGGCTCGGCCGCGCGGCTCCGGGCCCTCGGGTACGTCACCTCGGGAGGCGAAGCCGTCTCGGGTAGCGACGATGTCTTCAAGTCGAAGATGGCCCCCGCGCCCGGACCCGCCACGCCCGGCCCCTCCGCGCCGGGCCTGTACGCGATGGCCCGCGCCGGAGGAGCCGGAGTGAAGGACGACGCCCTGACCGCGGCCTTCGTGCGCCGCGCTGCCGGGCGCGCCTTCCACCTCGTCGGCTCGGTCTGGGTCGACTCGGCCTTCACCGAGAAGGACCGCGAGCGGGTGAAGAAAGTGGCCTTCCTCTCCGAGGAGTACTTCGCCCTCCTCGCGAAGGAGCCCGGCCTCGCGGCGGCCTTCGCGATCGGGGAGCGGGTCCTCGTCGAGTGGAAGGGGACCTTCTACGAGGTGAACTGATCGCCGCTCCCGCGGCGGGGTCCCGGCCGAGGCGGATAGGATCGCCTCGCCCGTGGACCCCGCCGCCTCCTTCCCTTCTCCGGGAGACCCGAGCGCCGAGGAGTTCCGCGCCCACGGCCGCCGCGTCGTCGACTGGATCGCGGACTACCTCTCGCATTCGGATCGCTTCCCCGTCCTCCCGAAGGTCCGTCCGGGCGACCTGTCGCGAGCGCTCCCCGAGAAGGCCCCTGCCCGCGGCGAAGACCTCGCCGCCATCCTCGACGACTTCGAGCGCCTGATCGTCCCCGCCGCCACGCACTGGAACCATCCGGCGTTCTTCGGTTACTTCGCGATATCCGCGAGCGCGCCGGGGGTGATCGGCGAGATGCTCTGCGCCGCCCTCAACCAGCAGGCGATGCTCTGGCGGACCTCGCCGGCGGCGACGGAGCTGGAGGAGATCGCCCTCTCGTGGCTGCGTCGGCTCGTGGGCCTGCCCGACGCGTTCGAAGGGGTGATCTACGACACGGCCTCGATCGCGACCCTCCACGCGCTCGCGGCGGCGAGGGAAGCGGCCGGCCTCGACGTGCGCCGGAAGGGTCTCGCCGGGCGCGCCGACCTCCCGCGCCTGCGTGTGTACGCCTCGGAAGAGGCCCACTCCTCCGTGGACAAGGCGGTGATCCTCCTCGGCCTCGGCCAGGACTCGCTGCGGAAGATCCCGACCGACGAGGCGTTCCGGATGCGCCCCGCGTCACTCGAGGAGGCCGTCGCGGAGGACCGCCGGCTGGGATGGCGCCCCCTCGCCGCCGTCGCGACCGTCGGCACGACCTCGACGACGAGCGTCGACCCGGTCGCCGAGATCGCCCCTGTCTGCGCCGCCGCGGGGCTCTGGCTCCACGTCGACGCCGCCTACGCCGGGGCGGCCGCCGTCGCGCCGGAGTTGCGAGGCATCCTCGCCGGCAGCGACCGCGCGGACTCGCTCGTCCTCAACCCGCACAAGTGGCTCTTCGTCCCCTTCGATTGCAGCGCCTTCTACTGCCGGCGGATGGACGCCCTCCGGGCCGCGTTCTCCCTCGTGCCCGAGTACCTGCGGACGTCCGAGGGGGAGCGGAACCTGATGGACACCGGCATCCAGCTCGGCCGGCGGTTCCGCGCCCTGAAGCTCTGGTTCGTCCTGCGAGCCTTCGGCGCGGAGGGGCTCGCCGCCCGGATCCGCGAGCACATCCGGCTCGCGCGCCTCTTCGCGTCCTGGGTCGAGGCGGACCCCGGCTTCGAGCGCCTCGCCCCGGTCCCCTTCAGCGTCGTCTGCTTCCGCGCGAAGGCCGAGGAGAAGACGGTCGACGGCCTGAACGAGCGGATCCTGGAAGAGGTGAACCGCACGGGCGAGGCCTTCCTCTCCTCGACGCGGATCCGCGGCCGCCTCGCGCTGCGCCTCGCGATCGGCCACCTGCGAACGGAGGAGCGCCACGTGGCGCGCGCGTGGGCTCTCCTCCGCCAGTTCCGCTCTCGGCTGGCCTAGGCCGGCGCCCCTCCTCCCGTTCGAATCCCCCAGGGACCGCGATGATCTCGTCGGCGAGGCCCTACGTTCACCTGGGCCGACGGAATCGCGACGCCGGGGCGGCGAACCGGGTCAACCGAGGATCGCGGAGCACGCCCGGGCGACCGGGTCGTCCGCGCGGAGAAGCGCGGCCCGCTCTGCGCAGCGGGCCTTCCTCGCGGCGTCGCGGAGGAGGCCGTCGACGAGCGGCGCGGCCCGTCGGGCGTCGTAGCGCCCGATGTCGAGCATCGCCCCCACCTCCAAGTCCACGAGGCGCGAGCCGTTGTCGTGCTGGTCGTGCGCCATCGGGACGACGAGCTGCGGGATCCCGGCGCGGAGCCCCTGCGCGACGGTGCCGATCCCGCCGTGCGACACCAGCGCCGCCGCGCGCGGGAGGAGGAGGCTGAAGGGCACGTAGGACTCGCGGCGAACCGCCGGGGGGAGGGGGTCGGACACGTCGCGTCGAGCGGCTGTCACGAAGAGGCCGCGCACGCCGAGACGCTCGCACACGCCCAGCGACTCGCGGAAGAAGCGCGCCCCCTGCACGTTCGCCGAGCCGTGTGTGAAGAC
>JAKEFM010000239.1 GCA_022616055.1 Planctomycetota bacterium | reverse complement strand
TTGCCGCTGCCGCTGTCTCCGAACATCGCGAAGCGGAAGTACGGGTAGAGGGGGGTCTCGGCGGTCTTGAACGAGTAGATCGGGGTGATCGGGACTCCCCCCGCCAGGACCCTGTAGTGGTACGCGCGGTTGGGGAGGAGTCCGGAGATCTCGACCTCGTGGAGCGCCAGGAGGGGGGTGAGTAACGAGGCCTGGCCCAGGGAGGGGGTGGGGCCCCATTCGACGGACCCTTCCGACGCCGGATTCGTCGTCCACTGGATCGTCGCGACGGTGGTTTCCACCTTGGCCACCGCCGGTCCCCGGGTGATGGCGGGGAGCCCCTGTGCCGGCAGGCGAGGGGCGGCGAGCGCCACCAGAGACAGCACAAGCGCGGGAAGGGATCGCATCCGGGCTCCCGAGAGTCCCCTCCCGTGCATGGGGACGGAGCAAGTGTCCGGATCTCCTGGGGTTCTGTCAACCTGGCGTCAAGGACTCCTCGGGGGCGCGCGAATTCAAGGCCGCCCACGGGGATCGCCGATAGCCGACCTCCCCTTCCTCCCGCTTCACGGAGCCGCCATGCGAATCCACCTCCTCGCCGTCCTCTCGGCCACGCTCGTCTCTTCCGCGTCCGCCGGGACGGTCACCGTCTCCCCGGCCGGCCCCATCACGACGATCCAGGGGGGCCTCAACGCCGCCGTCCCCGGGGACACCGTCGTCGTCCTCGAGGGTACCTACAACGGGGACTTCACGAACACGAAGTCGAGGCTGATCGTCCGCGGGGTCGGGAACGTGGTCGTGAACGGCGACGCCGCCTTCGTCGGCGCGAAGCGGTGCGTCTTCCAGAACTTCACGGTGAACGGCACGGTCACCGCCCTGCACCTCGACCAGGATTCCCACGGCAACGTCCTCTCGAGCCTCTCCGTGACCTCGATCGCGGACGGGATCTGGATCGAAGGGGACGGCAACTCCCTCTTGAACTTCACGGCCGCCGCGACCGACGTGGCGGTCCGGGTGAACGGGTCGTTCAACACGGTGATGAACGGCCTGGCGGGGCCGACCTCGAACGACGACGCCTTCAGCCTCGCCGGGGAGCGCAACCTTGTGCGCAAGTGCCTCGCCTTGGGGTCGGCCGACGACGGCTTCGAGGCGGGCGGGCGAGGGCTCGTCCTCTTCCAGTGCGCCGCCGTGAGCTCGGCGGCCGCCGGATTCCGGATCGACGGCGTCGGCGGGAGTTATTCGAAGCTCGCCGCCCATGCGAATTTCGAGTCGGGCGCGACGATCGAGGGGTCCGGGAACGTCGTCTCGAAGTCCCTCTTCGGTACCGAAGGGTCGAACAGCGGTCCCGGCATCCTCTTCGACGGGGCGGACGGAAACCTCGTCACCGGCTGCGCGGTCTTCGGGAACTTCGGCGGCGGCATCGACCTCGGGACCGTCGGGGACGGGGAGCACAACCGGCTCGTGCGCAACCGGGTCGTCGGGAACACCGGCCACGGCATCCACCTCTCGGTCAACAACGTGTCGAACGACAACTGGCTCGAAAAGAACCTGGTCTCCGCGAACAGCGGCGACGGCATCCGCGTCGAGAGCGACCACAACGTCCTCCTGACGAACACCTGCTCCGGAAACGGCGGAACCGCGCTCAACATCCTCGGGAGCAACAACCTCGCCGTGAACAACAAGGCCCCGTAGACGGCTCCCGAACCAGCCGTCGAGCCGGATCGCCCGATCGCCCCAACCGCAGACGCCGCCCGCTCGTTTCTCGCTCCGGGCGGCGAAAAGAACCTCCCCATCCGCCGCTCCCACCCCCCCTCCGCGGACGGGAGCGGCCGGAGGCCTCCGGCACTCCCCTTGCGTCCCCCGGATCATCGGACCGTGGAGTCGAACCGATGATCGCGATCCGCGAGATCCTGGTTCCCACCGACTTGAGCGAGGCCTCGGCCGCCGCCTTCCCCTACGCCCGCGGTTTCGCGGAGTCCTTCCACGCGAGGATCGTGCTCCTCGCCGTGATCGAGGACCCGGCCCGGTCCGTCCTCGCCGGGCTCGACTCCGCCGACCTCTGGCTCGGGCGCGACGCCGATTCCTTGACCGCGGGGCTCCTGAAGGAAGCGAAGGCGCGCCTTCGGATTGTCGCGGAGAAGCTCGGGACCGCCTGCTCGGAGACGATCGCGATCAAGGGCGTCCACGCCGCCCGCGAGATCGTGCGAGTCGCGGGCGAGCGGGGCAGCGACCTGATCGTGCTCGCGACCCACGGACGCACGGGTGTCGCGCACGCGCTGATGGGGAGCACCGCGGAGCGCGTCGTGCGCGAGGCCCCCTGTCCCGTCCTCGCGGTCCGCGTCCCACGCTGATCCGGGGACGGCGGTCGGCCCGTCCGGGGTCCCCCTTGGAGAAGAAACCGGCGACCGTCTAGCGCGACGCCCGCAGGTCGCGCCGCCGGAGCACCCCTTCCGGGCGCCGGGGGCGCCGGTGCGTCCGCTCGACCGGGCGCTCGTAGCCTCGCCCGATGAGTTCGAGGAGGTCGGTCAGCGTGACGATCCCGACGAGCCGATCCCCCTCGACGACCGGCAAGCACCCGATCGAGCGCCCCCGGAGGAGGTTCGCGGCCTGCCGGATGGGGGCCCGCGGGTCGGCCGTGACCGCGTGGGGGGTCATGAGTTCGCCGACGGCCTTGCCCGCCCGGAGGCTGGAGCCGTTTCGGCCCCCGAGGTCGCGCTCCGACACCAGTCCGACGACCTGCCCGCGCCGGACGACGACGAGATGGTGGATGCGGCGAGCCCGCATCCGGTCCCACGCCTCCCCGGCCGGCCGGTCTTCCGTGATCGTCTCGACCTTCGTCGTCATCACGTCCTTCAGTCGCATGGTCTCGCTCCTCGTGAGGGGGGCCGCCCGCCTCCGCCGCATCATTCCTCCGGGGCCTCCCGCCGCGTCTTCCCCTCGGGGACCTCCGTGAGGACGGCCTCCGTCAGGAGAAGGACGCCCGCCACCGAGACGGCGTTCTCGAGGGCGACGCGCACGACCTTCGTCGGGTCGACGATCCCCGCCTCGAGGAGGTCGACGTAGGCGTTGCAGGAGGCGTCGAAACCGAGGGCGCCCTTCCCCTCCCTCATCCGGGAGACGACGACGCCCCCTTCGGCGCCGGAGTTCTCCGCGATCTGGCGGGTCGGGGCCTCGAGCGCGCGCTCCAGGATCCGAAGGCCGGTGCGCTCGTCCCCCTCCGTGCCCCCCTCCTCCCGCCGCAGGGCGTCGATCGCCCGCAGGAGCGGGAGCCCCGCGCCCGGGACGATCCCCTCGGCGATCGCGGCCCTCGTCGCGCTGATGGCGTCCTCGAAGGCCTCCTTCCGGTTCTTCAGGTCGGCCTCGGTCGGGGCCCCCACCCGGATCACGGCGACCCCGCCGGCGAGCTTGGCGAGGCGCTCCTCGAACTTCTCGCGGTCGTAGTCGCTCGTCGTCTTCGCGATCTGCTTGCGGATCTGCTCCGCGCGCCCCGCGATCGCCTTGCGGTCCCCCTCGCCGCCGATGATCGTCGTCGTCTCCCGCGCGAGGACGGCGCGCCGCGCCCGCCCGAGGTCTCCGGACTTCACATTCTCGAGCCGGATCCCGAGCTCCTCGGTGACCACCCTCCCCCCGGTGAGCACCGCCATGTCCTCGAGGATCTCTCGGCGGCGGTCCCCGTAGCCCGGCGCCTTCACGGCCGCGCACGGGAGCGTGCCGCGGATCTTGTTGACCACCAGGGTCGCCAGCGCCTCCCCCTCCACCTCCTCGGCGACGAGGAGGAGGGGGCGCCCCTGCTTCGCGACCTCCTCGAGGAGCGGGAGGAGGTCCTTGACCGAGGCGATTCGCTTCTCGTGGAGGAGGATCAACGGATCCTCGAGGACCGCCTCCATCTTCGCGGGGTCGGTGATGAAGTAGGGGGAGAGGTAGCCCCGGTCGAACTGCATCCCCTCGACGACCTCGAGGCTCGTCTCCGTCCCCTTCGCCTCCTCGACGGAGACGACCCCGTCGCCGCCGACCTTCTCCAGGGCGTCGGCGACGAGTTCCCCGACCGAGGCGTCGTTGTGGGCCGCGACCGCCGCGATCTGGGCCTTCTCCTTCCGGCTCCTCACCGGACGGGAGAGCCCCTTCAGCGCCTCGACGGCGACCCGCAGCCCGCGGTCGAGGCCCTTCTTGAGCCCGACCGCGCTCGCCCCGGCGGCCACGTTCTTCAATCCCTCGGCGAAGATCGCGTGGGCGAGGATCGTCGAGGTGCTCGTCCCGTCGCCGACGGAGTCCCCCGTCCGCTCGGCCGCCTCCCGCATCATCCGAGAGCCGAGGTTCTCCTCGGGGTCCTCGACCTCGAACTCCTTCGCGATCGTGACCCCGTCGTTGCAGACGATCGGGCTCCCCCACTTCTTCTCGATGAGGACGCACTTCGACTTCGGGCCGAGGGTCACCCGGACGGCATCGGCGAGGGCCGTCGCGCCCCGGAGGACCTTCTCCCGGGCGTCTTCCCGGAAGTGGATGCGCTTGTGCGTCATCGGAGTCTTTCTGGCGCATGTCCCATCGGCAATCGGCGTTCCTCGCGGAGGTAAAGACGGCATCCCCCCCGGGGTTCCCCTGCGGGGCTCCACGGGGCGTGCCGGCGTCCTCGACCGATCCTTCTCCGACCGGCGACTTTTTTCGCCGGGGGGGGGGGCCGCCTCGGACGCGGTGAGGGTACGGCATCCAGGGGAGCGGGGCCCGGGGCTCCGGCATTCCCCTTGCGCGTCGGACGGAGGCGTCCGAACCTCGAGATCGTCCATGGCCACCACGACCCAGCCGAGGGCCGGATCGAAGCGGGCGAGGCGCCCCCCCGCGGGGGGCGGGTTCCGACGCCTGCTCGTCGCGACCGACTTCTCCCCCACCTCGCAGCGGGCGCTCCTGTTCGCGGGGCGGCTCCTCGCGCCCGACGGCCACCTCCGGCTCCTGCATGCGATCGAGGGACACCCCTGGAGCCCCGCCGGCCTCCTCACCCCGGTGCGCGCCCGGACGACGACGACCCTCGAGCGACTGGCCGCCGAGGTGAGCCAGCGCGGCATCGCCTGCAGCCGGCGGGTCGCCCTCGGGGAGCCACACCTTGAGATCCCGCGCGAGGCCGAGCGGTTCGGGGCCGACGCGATCGTCTGCGGGACCCGCGGCCGCCGCGGGCTCCCCCGGTTCTTCCTCGGGAGCGTGGCGGAGCACCTCTTCCACACCGCCCGGCTCCCGCTCCTCGTCGTGCCCCCCGTCCCCATCGGACGGTCGATCCGGCGCGTCCTCCTCGCGACAGACTTCTCCCCCGCCTCGGGCGCGGCCCTCGACCTCCTCGAGCGACTCGCCCGACCTGGCGACTGGGAGGTGACCATCCAGCACGTCCTCGAGCCCGACTTCTCGTTCGCCTTCGGCGCCGGTCCCGGCACCTGGCGCGAGATGAAGCGCCGGGGAGTGGCGGCCGCCGAGGGGCTCAAGGAGATCGGCGCCCGACTGCGCCGCGCGGGCGTGAAGGCCGCCGAGAGGCTGGACGCGGGTGACGCCGTCCTCCGCATCGTGCGCTGCGCGAGGGAGGAGGGGACCGACCTGCTCGTCCTCGGGACGCGGGGGCGCTCGGGGCCAGCGAAGCTCTTCTTCGGGAGCGTGAGCTCGAAGGTCGTCCGCGCGAGCCCGTGCCCCCTCCTCGTCGTCCCAGGGCCCGCGCGGCGCGGGGGCGCGCTATGAGCGGAGGGGAACCGATCCGGGCCGTCGTCGCGGCCGTCGACTTCGGGGAGTCGTCGGGCCGCGTCCTCTCCCTCGCCCGGAGCGTCTCCCATGCCCACGAGGCCCGCCTCCACGTCGTCCACGTCGTCCACGACCTGCAGTCCTTCGTCGGGTTCTTCGTGACCCGGGTCTCCCTCGCCGCGCTCGAGGAGGAGATCGTCCGGGAGGCGCGCGAGCGCCTGACGTCGCTGTGCCGGACCTGCCTCTCCACCTCCGGGCCCCACGAGGAGCGCGTCCTCAGCGGCGTCCCGGCGACCGCGCTCTCGGCCTACGCGCGGGAGCACCGGGCGGGGCTCCTCGTCGTGGGACGCCACGGCCAGAGCAAGCCCGAACACGCGTTCTTCGGCAGCACCTCGAACCGCCTCCTCCAGTCCCCTCCCTGCCCGATCCTCGTCGTCCCCTGAAACCGGTCGTCCGGAGGAAGCCCCCCCGGATCGAGCGGCCGACAGCCTCGTTCCGCCGGGAGCACGCGGAGATCCACGTCTACCTGGGCCACGTGCGCGATCTCCTGGGAACCCTCGCGGGCGCCCCCGCGGCGGAACGACGGGCGAAGATGGAGAAGGCCGTCGGGTTCTTTCGCGGGCACATCGCGCCGCACGCCGCCGCGGAGGAGGAGGCGCTCTATCCGGTCGTCGACCGGTGCGCGGGGGGAGGCGGGGAGCCCTTCACGGCCTCCATGCGCCACGAGCATCGGATCGTCCGGCGGTGGGTCGCGGCGCTGGCGCGGGAGGCAAGGGGGCGCGCTCCCGGTGCCCGGGCCTTCGTCCGGAAGGCCGACGCGCTCCTCGGCCTGATCGAGGCGCACTTCGAGTGCGAGGAGGAGGTCCTCCTCCCGATCCTCGACGACTCGATGACCGCCCGGGAGTTCGAGCGGCAGGTCGGGCTCCGGATGCGCCGCGCCTGAGCCCACCCGTTACGTTTCCACCTGCGAGGGCGGGCGTCCGCCCGCCGACGGACATGGACCAGGGATCGGACGGCCGCAGGAACCTCGTCGCCGGCTTCGGGGCGCTCCTCGGATTCCTCCTCTACGGGTTCTTCCTCCTCTACCGCCGGGACTTCGCTCCCGGACGGGAGCATTGGATCGCCGGGTTCGCCGACGGGAAGCTCCACGCCTCGCGCCTCGCCCACGCCCACGGGAATCTCCTCGCCCTGGTGAACGTGGCGATCGGACTCTTCCTCCACCGCCTCGGCCGGAGCACGCCCGCGACGCGCGCCGCATCGTGGTTCGCGGTCGCGGGGCTCGCGATGCCCGTCGGGATCGCGATGGAGGCGCACCTCGGCGCCCCTCCCTACCCCGTGCTCGTGGGCGGCGCGACGGCGGCGGTTTCCGTCGCCCTCTGCCTCGGGCTCGCGGTCGGGGAGTCACGCGCGAGGACCGAGCCCCCCCCTGCTCGGTAGGGAAGGTCAATCCAGGAGGCCGCGCTCCCGCAGCGCCTCGAGCGCCTGATCCACGGCGGCGCCCCCCTCTCCTCCCGTCGAGATCTCCCGGAGGGAGCGGAGCGCCGCCGTTCCGGGCGGCTCCCACCTCCGCGCGGCCTCGAGGTAGATCCCCCAGTCCGCGTCCGAGGCGTCGCCTCGCCGCGTCGCGAGGCGACGGCGGACCTCCTCCGCGGGGGCCGTGCATACGAGGAGGACTCCCGGCACGCCGCAGCGGACGGCCGCGTCGAGGAAGTCCGCCCGGAAGCGCTCCTCGCGGAAGTTGGCGTCGACGACGACCCGACCACCTTCGAACAGGAGCCGCTCGGCCCGCAGCCGGCACTCCTCGTAGGTCCGCTCCGTCCACACCGTCGAGTAGATCCCCTCGCCGAACGCCGCCCACGCGGGAGCGTCGGGCGCGAGCCCGGCGAGCTCCTTGCGGACGACGTCGGTCCGGATCGCCTCGAATCCCGCGCGTTCCGCGAGCGCGCGGGCGACCGTCGACTTCCCGGTCCCGGGCAGGCCGCCGACGAGGACGAGGCAGGGGCGGCGGGGGGGGTCCTCGAGGACCCCGAGCCCGAGGAGCCAGTGGGCGCGGGACCTCGCGAGCGCGCCGACCCGCTGCGGCCCCGGGATCTCCTTCTCCGCGAGGCCGAGACCCTCGACCTTGCCGCGCACGGCCGCGCGGTAGGCCACGTAGAGGGGGAGGAGGACCCGTCCCTCCTCGTCCTCCCGGGCGGCGAAGTAGGTCTCCACGAAGGGGGCCGCGAGGTCCCGCCTCCCCTCGGAGGCGAGGTCCATGGCGAGGAAGGAGGCGTCCGCCACCGGATCGGCGAAGCGCAGCGCCTCGTTGAACTCGATGCAGTCGACGACGACCGGATCGGGGCGACCGGGGAGGAAGTAGACGTGGTCGAGGCGGAGATCCCCGTGGGTGTCGCGGGGGACGCCGCGCTCCGCGCGGGACCGGATCAGGGGCTCGAGGCGCGCGAGCGCCCCCTCCGTGAGGCTCCGGAACCGCTCGAAGACGACCGGATGCACGGTCGTCCCGACCCGCGGGGCCGACTCGGCGAAGTTGTCGAGCGCGTTGCGCGCGACGACCTCGAAACGGCCGAAGGCGTGGACCTGCGGGCCCGCCTCGGCCCTCGCGTGGAAGGCGGCGACCGTGCGGCCGAGCGCCTCGACCTCGGCGGCGCCGGCCTCCTCGCCGCGCAGGAGCGCCCGCAGCGTCCGCTCCTCGGGGAGGCGCTCCATCTTGACCGCCCACTCGACCGGCTCCCCTTCCCCCTCGAACCGGAGCCCCCCCGCGGGTCCGCGCCCGACCGGCACCACGCCGAGGTAGACCTTCGGCGCGAGGCGGCGGTTCAGCCGCACCTCCTCCTCGCAGAAGTGGCGCCGGCGCTCCAGCGTCCCGTAGTCGACGAACCCGAACCGGACCGGCTTCTTCAGCTTGTAGGCGAACCCCCCGGCGAGGAAGACGACGGAGAGGTGGGTCTGACGCACCTCGACCTCCGCGACGGGGAACGGGAAGGCGGAGGGGCGGGAGAGCCCCTCGATCCGGCGCGCGATCTGCGGCTCGGCGGTCAGCGAACCTCCTGGCCGTACTTCTTCCGGTAGAAGTCGCTCAGCTGCTCCCGGACCTTCGGGTCGAGCCCCTTCTTCCAGGCGTGCTCGGGGCTCCCCATCACCTCCTCGAGGACGGCGAGGGCCTGCGGCTTCCCCTCCCCGAGCCCGCGCGCCTGGGGGATGAACTCCTCGTAGAAGCGGTGACCGACCTCGAAGGCGCCGTGCCACTGCGTGTAGTCGGGCCCCATCATCGAGGCGCCCATCCGCATCCGGCGCCCCTCGTGGTGCCAGAGGAAGTACCAGGTCCACTCGATCTCCTCGTCGAAGGGGGTGGGGGTGAGGACGCCGGCCTCGCGCAGCGCCGCCATGATCCGCCCGCCCGGCTTCGCGAACTTCTCGTTGTAGAGCTCGACGACGGCGTCGTACTGGCGGTAGTGCGCGTCGATCCAGTCGGGCGTGTGACAGGCGCTGCAGACGTCGCGCATCCGCTCGCGCTTCCTCTCCCAGTCCTCCGTGTGCTTGCTCACCTCCGGTCGCAGCGTCCAGGAGATCCGCTCGCCGGGGTCGTGGGTCGAGGGCTGGGTGCGCGTCGCGCTCATGTGGCAGGTCGCGCAGGTCGGCGCCGCGTTGTAGTCGCGGCCGACGATCCACTCCTCCCCCTCGAGGCTCATGAGTCCCTGGTCGACGGCGACGGCGAAGGCGATCCCGTGCTTGCTCTCCTCGTAGATCTCCGCCTGGGGGTGGTCCGGTCCCATGTGGCACTTGCCGCACGACTCGGGCCGGCGCGACATGGCGACGGCGAAGCGGTGGCGCGAGTGGCAGGCGCCGCAGGACCCGAGCGTCCCGTCGGGGTTGATCCGCCCGATCCCCGAGTTGGGCCAGGTCGCCGTGTCGAACAGGGGCTTCCCCTCGTTCCCCCGCGCGATCTGCCCGGAGGGGTCCTTCGCGAACTCGATCTTCGAGCCGTGGCACTGCCGGCACCCGAGGTTCGTCGCTGCCGGCCCCTCGACGATCTCGCCGAGCACGTTGTCGAGGGAGCCGAGGATCTGTCCCCCCTTCGCGTGGTGGCTCTTCTCGAATTCCGCCTGGATCGCGGCGTGGCAGCGGCCGCAGTCGCCCGGGGTGACGACGGTCGCGATCCATCGCCCCTCGTGCTTCCACCCGTCCACCTCCCCCTCCTTCGCCTGATGGCACTCGTAGCAGCCCACCCCCAGGCGCGCGTGACGCGAGTCGGCCCACTGCGCGGCGATCCCGGGCGTCTTCTCCTTGTGGCATTCGTAGCAGCCCTCCGATTCCACCGTCAGCTCCATCGGCGGCTGCGGGACGAGCCGCTGCTTCCCCCCCTCGATCCACGCGACGACGAGCAGGGAGAGGAGGAAGAGGACGGAGAGGAGGGCGACGACGATCTTCTTCGCTTCGAGCGTCATGGGTTATCCGAGCGCCTCGCGCAGCGTGAGGCCGAGGAGCGCGAGGACCGCGACGAGGCCGATTCCGATCGAGAGGTCTCGCTTCGGCGAGAGCCGGGAGAGGAGGCGGTCGACCCAGGGCCACGCCACGAGGAGGAAGGCGGCGAGGCCGAGGGAGAGGACGGCGAAGGAAAGCCCCGTCCACTTGAGCCAGCGGAAGGTGAAGTAGAAGTACCACTCGGGCTTGATGTGGGCCGGGGCGTGGACCGGGTCGGCGCGCTCGCCGAGGCCGGGCGGGAAGATGCAGGCGAGGCAGGTGAGGAGGAAAGTGAGGGCGACCCCGATGCCGACCTCGGTGAGGAGGTGGTCGGGGAAGAAGGGGAAGGTCCTCTCCCGCTTCTCGGCCTCGTCGCGGAAGACGAATTCCGAGACGCCGTGGAGGCGGACGAGGAGGAGGTGGAGGCCGAGTAGGAGGAAGAGGGCCGTCGGGAGGATCCCGATGTGCAGGACGAAGAAGCGCGTCACGGTGTTCTCCGAGATCCCTCCCCCCCCGCGCAGGAGGCGCGCGAGCGTGGGACCGACGAGAGGGACCGCCTCCGTCAAGTTCCCGGCGACGGTCGCGCCCCAGTAGGAGAGCTGCTCGTAGAGGAGGGAGTAGCCGGTGAAGCCGAAGCCGAGGACGACGAGGAGGACGAGCGCGCCGCTCGCCCACGTGAGCTCGCGGGGGGCGCGGTACGCCCCGGTGAAGAAGACCCGGATCGCGTGGAGGATCACGGCGGCGACCATGAGGTGGGAGGACCAGCGGTGGATCCCGCGGATCCACCAGCCGAACGCGACCTCCTCCGTGATCGCCTTCACCGAGTCGTAGGCGCGGTCGGGGTTGGGGACGTAGTAGAAGGCGAGGAGGATCCCGGTGACGACCTGGACCAGGAAGAGGTAGGCCGGCGTCCCCCCGAGGGCCCACCACCAGCGGCGGAGATGGAGGGGAACGGGCTCGTTCAGGCCCGCCCGCAGCGCGCGGGTGTCGAGGGGAACCCGCGATCGGATCCAGTCGGCCGCGCCCAGGGGCTCAGACCTCTTCCGTCAGGTGGAGGAAGACCGCCTCCCCCTCGACCGAGACCGGGAACCTCTCGAGCCTCTGCCCCGCCTTCGCGGGCGGCCCGGAGATCGCGATCCCGTCCGGGGCGAAGACTCCCTGGTGGCAGGGACAGAAGAACCTCGACTCGTGCTCCTCCCAGTGGACGGTGCAACCGAGGTGAGGGCAGATGTTGGAGAGCGCGCGGATCTCCCCCGCCGCATTCGTGAGGAGGACTTCCCGTCCGCCGGGCGCGCGGCGCTTGAGACTCGCGCCGGGAGGCAGGCTCGACGTGAAGCAGGCAAAGACGCGCCGCTCCCGGCGCCGGCGGGTGGGGAAGAGAAACCGCACGGCGTAGGCCGCCCCGGTGCCGTAGGAGGCGAGGAGGGCGAAGCCGAGGGCGACCCAGCGAAGGAGCGAGCGCCGCGCTTGCCTCGGGATCACGGGAGGGTCGGGTTCCACGGACGGGAGATGCGGGGAGTCGGGAGGTGGCGGCCCTTCGGCCCGTTCGTCGGGGACCTTCCACGGGCGTCGCCCGAGCCCTCCCGGCTCTCGGCGTGGGCGGGATGGTAGCGACCTGCGAGCCGCCGTTCACCGAGTCCGCCGCGCGCCCCGGGAGCCGGGCGCTATCGGAGGAGGAAGCCCGCCCCCGAGCCGGCGGCCACGAGCACGAAGGAGAGGAGGATGGCCTTCTGCGCGGGGACGATCCTCGCCGTCTCCTCGGGGTGCCGGAGGAGGGTCCGCGCGGCCCGGATCCCCGCGGGCAGCCCGAGGAGACCGAGCCAGAGGCCGCGGGGCGCACCGAGGAGGGGGAGGGAGGCGAGCGTCGCGAAGGCCGCGCCGACGATCCACGCGAACGCCCGGCTCGCGCCCGTGCGCCCGAGGCGGACGACGAGCGTGCGCTTCCCTGCGGTGGCGTCCGCCCGCGCGTCGGGGAACTCGTTGATCCAGAGGAAGGCCGCGACGAGGAGACCAAGGGGAAGGGAGGCGAGGAGGAGCGACCGGGTCACGGTCCCTCGCTGCACGAGGAAGGTGCCGCACGCGATGAGAGGGCCGTAGCAGATGCCGACCGCAGCCTCGCCCAGGCCTCGATAGGAGAGGCGGGCCGGCGGCGCGTGGTAGAGGAACGCGCAGGCGATCCCCGCGAGGCCGAGCCAGAGGACCGCCCGCTCGCGCGCGAGAGCGATGCAGAGCCCCAGCGCGATCCCGAGAGCGTAGGCCCCGGCGGCGATCGCCCAGGTCTGGCCCCTCGACAGGAGGCCGTCGACCAGAACCCGCTTGCCGCCGGAGAAGGGGCTCCGGTCCTCCGGGGCCACCGCGAGGTCGGCCCCGGAGTCGAAGTCGAACACCTCGCCCGAGGCGTTCTTCGCGACCTCGATCGCGAGGATCCCCGCGACGGTCAGGCCGAGCCACCCCCACGCGATCGGCCCCTCGGCGGCCGCCGCGCAGGCGCCGAGGAGCATCGAGGAGATCGAGGCGAGGGAGACCTTCGGGTCGGCGAGCCTCGCGAGACCCTCCCCCAGACGAGCCGGGGAAGCGCGCCCTCCCTCCGGAACCCTCGCGGTTCCGGTCGGCCGGCCGGCCCCTTCCTCGATACCGGCGTCCTTCGGGCCCGTCCGAGGGTCCAGGAGCGGCTCGAGACTCGGGCGACCACCCATGGGGATGAACCCCGGGGAGCGCAACCGCCGTGCCTCCTTCGAGAGGCACATGGGTTGCCGGGCCCTGACCATGCGTACCCACACCCTCGTCCTGGGCTTCGCCCTCGCGGCGGCTTCGCCGTCCTTCGTCCTCCGCCAGGAGCGTCCGAGCGAGTCCTTCCGCGCGGAGCACCGCTCCATCCGCGAGCACCTCCGCCACGTGGAGGAGGTCGTCGGTTCCCTAGCCGAAGCGCCGGGCGCCGAACGGAAGGGGAGGATGTCCGAAGCCGTCGCGTTCTTCCGGGAGCACATCGTTCCGCACGCGGAGGCGGAGGAAAGAGGTCTGTATCCCGCCGTCGACAAGCGGGCCGGAAGCGCGGTCCCGCCCTTCACGGCCTCGATGCGGCACGAGCACCGGATCGTGGGTCGATGGGTCGAGGAACTCGCCGCCGAGGCGGGGAAGCCCTCTCCCGACGCGAGGACCTTCTGCCGGCGCGCCGACAACCTGCTCGGTCTGCTCGCGGCTCACTTCGAGGAGGAGGAGGAGGTTCTCCTGCCGATTCTGGACCGCACCCTCACGAAGGAGGAGTTCGAGAAAGAGGTCGGCGGCCCCGTCCGTCGCCCCTGATCGGCTCCGGGAGTGCGCCCCCGGCGGACCGGGCGCACATCCTTCGCCGCCCCTCGAAAAAGAATCGCCGCAAGGGGACGTCGTGGGGGCTCCGTCCCCCGAATCTCCTGGGAGAACCGCGGCCGACGGGTGAGTTGGGCCCGGCACGCAGGTTGTATCGCACCCTCCGCGGGCCGCCCCGGTGGCGAACCGGCGGTCCCATAGGGCAGAAGCGGGCCCCCGGCGCGGTGCCGGGGGCCACCCTTGCCGGGCGCGCAGCAGGAGGTCCAGCGATGACGACGTCACTCGTTCCCTTCCGGACGGACGAACGCGAGACCTTCCCCGTTCCGTTCCGATCCCTCCGCAGGGAGATGGACCGGCTCTTCGGGGACTTCCTCGGTGGTGACGGAGACCGACTCGAGCGGTTCGCGTGGCCGTCGGTCGACATCGTCGAGGCGAAGGACAACCTGGTCGTCCGTGCGGAGATCCCGGGCCTCGACCCGAAGGACCTCCAGGTCTCGGTCACGGAGGATTTCCTGACGATCAGCGGCGAGAAGAAGCAGGAGACCGTCCGCGACGAGACGAACCGTTACCTCGAGGAGCGCAGCTACGGGCAGTTCCGCCGGACCTTCCGCCTCCCCTCCTGGGCGGATCCCGAGCGCGTCGAGGCGAACTTCAAGAACGGCGTCCTCGAGCTGACGATCGGCAAGCGGGCCGAGGCCAAGGCCCGGACCGTCAAGGTCAAGACGGCGTAGGAGGGCCGGGTCCGCGCGGGCCGGCGGGGAGACCGCCGGCCCGCCTCTATTCCGGGGAAGCCCCTCCGTGGACGGACGCCCCTCTCCCTCCCGGGGCGCCGGAGGTGTACGCTCCCGACCGCCGGCGGAGGTTCGAACGCCCGGAGAAAGGCGCACGGGCCGCGACGGCCGTCTCCGGCACGCGACTCGCTCGGGGATCTCTGCCCTCCTCGCGAAAGGACCCGACCATG
Organism: Planctomycetota bacterium; assembly: GCA_022616055.1. GTDB lineage: Bacteria > Planctomycetota > UBA1135 > UBA1135 > JAKEFM01 > JAKEFM01. Next base: position 6,035 of record JAKEFM010000239.1, on the reverse strand, counting down.
AAGCTCCTCCTCGCCCGCGACCTGATGAAGAAGGACCTTGTGACGATCCTCGCGAGCGAGTCGATCGACACGCTCGCCGCCCTCCTCGACGAGGAGGAGGTCCACGGGGTCCCGGTCGTCGACGGGGAGGGCCACCCCGTCGGGGTCGTCGGCAGTACCGACATCGCCCGCGCCGTCGCCGAACAGGCGGAGGAAGGAGGCGCCCGCCCGACGACCCGCGTCACGACGGTCGAAGGCTCCCTCGACCTCGAGGAGATCGAGCCGCCTCCGGCGGAGCGGATGACCCTCGAGGGGCGGGTGGCCGACATCATGTCCGACCGCATCGTCCGGGCCCCGGAGACGGCGACCGCTGGCGAGCTCTCTCGCCTCATGCTGAAGGAGGGGGTCCACCGCATCCTCATCACCGACGGCCGCCGGCTCGTCGGGCTCGTCAGCGCGACCGACCTGCTCCGCTGCCTCCCCGACTACGAATCCGCGCTCCTCCCCGCCCCGAAGGGCAAGCGCGGCTGACCGCGTCTCCCCCTCACCGATCGGCGAAGGGGAGGAGGATCGAGAAGACGGCTCCGCCGCCCCTCCGGTCCTCGGCGGTGGCACTCCCGCCGTGGGCCTCGGCGATCCGCTTCACCATCGCGAGCCCCAGTCCCGTGCCGCGGCGCTTCGTCGACGTGAAGGGGGTGAACAGGCGCCCCCGGATCGGCGGGGGTATGCCGGGTCCCCGATCCTCGACGCGGATCGCGATCCGGTCGCCGGCCCTCTCGATCCGCAACCCGATCTCCCCCGTCCCCTCCATCGCCTGGCCGGCGTTGTTCGCGAGGTTGAGGATCGCCATCCAGAGGAGCACGTCGTCGACCGCGACCCGGGGAAGACCCTTCGCCGCCGTCTCCCGGATCTCGAGGCCTCGCAGTCCCTCCTCGCGGCGCAGCGCCTCCGCGAGGTCCCGCAGGAGGACCGCGGGCTCGACCGATCGCAGCTGGGGCTCGATCGGCCGGGCGAAGAGGAGGAGGTCGGCGATGAGGCGGCTCAGCGTCTCGAACCGCTCGACCGTCTGGGCGATGACGGAGCGTTCCTCCGACTCCGGGGGAAAGCGCTCGGCGAGGATCTCGAGCACCCCCTTCGCGCCGGCGAGCGGATTGCGCACCTCGTGGGCGATCGTCGCGGCCATCTCCCCGACGGCGGCGAGCCGCTCCGAGCGGACGAGGTCGTCGCGCAGGCGCTCCTCCTCCGTGACGTCGCGGAAGACGCCGAGGACCTCCGCGACCTCCCCGTCGGCTCCGCGCAGGGGGGCGAGATTCCCGAGGTAGGACCGCGGCTCCCCGCCGTCCGGCGGACGGAGACGGATGCGGATCCCGAGGATCGCCTCCCCCCGCGAGAAGACGCCCCGGAGCGCCTCCTCGAACCCCTCGAGGGTGCCGTCCACGAAGAGGGCGCGCGTGCCGGGGAGCCCCTTCTCCAGGAGGTCCTCGCGCGAGAGTCCGACGAAGCCCCGGTTGAGGTACGTCGCCCTCCCGTCCGGTCGCATCGTCCAGATGTACTCGGGCGCCGTCTCGACGATCGCCCGGAAGTGGGCCTCGGAGGCGCGGAGGCGGTCGTAGAGGAGGAGGTACTCGATCCCCATCGCGACCTGCGAGACCATCGCCCGCAGGAAGGGGAGCGACTCCTCCCGGAAGCGCTCCTCGGCGGGGCTCGCGAGGAGGACGGTGCCGAGCCATCTCCCGTCCCGATGGATCGGCAGGGAGAGGGCGGCGGTCCCCTCCTCCCCCTTCCCGGATCGAGGGGACTCCCCCCCCTCGGCCCGGGCGGCCCCGAGTCGCATCCCCTCTCGGGACAGGAACTCCCAGATCGCGGTCTCCGACGGCCCGATCCTCGGCGGGAAGGTCGCGGGGAGTCCGTGGGAGACCTCCAGGCGGAGTTCGTCCTCCGCGAGGATGTAGACCCCCCCCGAATCGGCGCCGGTCCGGTCGCGCAGCTCCGCGAGCGCCTCGTCGAGGACCTCGGCGAGCCGGCGTTCCCCGCTCACCCGCCGCGCCGCTTCGTCGATCGCGACGACGTCGGCGCGGTGCCTCGCCGCGGCGGCCGCGAGGCGCAGCGACTCGTAGGCCTCGAGCATCACCCCGAGCTCGACGTCGAGGACCCGGTGGAGGGCGTTGAGCGCCTCCGACTGCCGGGAGGGCTCCCCCCGCGTGAGGGAGCGGACGACCTCCGTCAGTCGCAGCCGGATCCGGTTCATCGCCCCGACGACGTAGGGGATCGGCAGCGCGATCCGGACGTGGGTGTCCGCGATTCTCGAGCGCCGCTGCCAGTAGGCTCGGTCGAACCTCCCCTCGAACACCTCGGCGAGCCACGCGCGCAGGCTCCCCTTCAGGCGCTCGACCTGGGGCTTCCCCCCGTCGAGGAAGCGCCGGGCTCCCTCGTGGGAGAGGATCCGGCCGTAGAAGTCCTCGACGATCCCGTCGAAGGCGGGTTCGACGCCTGGCCGCAGCGCGCGCAGGATCTCCCCGTCCCGGGGCTTGAGTTCGACGTAGCGGGTGAGTTCGGAGACCCAGCTCATGCCTCGCGGAGGGCCGCGCGGAGTGTCCGGGACTCTATCAGGGGCATCGACCTCGCCGCCCGGCCCGCGACGGGGTACGAGCGAGCAGGTCTCCCCGGTTCCGCGCACCCTCCCGGAGCGGAGGGGAGGCCCTCCTAGATGAGGATGGTCCCGCGACGCCTGCGGCGATGCGGCTCGGGGACGACGGCGACCGGGCACGACGCGGAGCGCACGAGTTCGCGCGAGACGCTTCCGAGGAGGAAGCGGCTGACTCCGCCGAGTCCCCGCGACCCGACGACGAGGAGGTCGGCTCGCCAACTCCGGGCGATCGCCGCGATCCGGTCGGGCGGGTAGCCCTTCTCGAGGCGCGGCGTCACCCAGAGTCCGCCGCGCTCGAGGTGGGCCGCGATGGCCTCGAGGCGGCCGCGCGCGTGCGACCCCTGCTTCTCGAAGTTGAGCGCGACCGGCACGGACCCCATCGTGTAGGGGTAGACGGCGAGCACGGCGGTGTCGCGGACGTGCACGACCGCGAGCCTCGCGCGCAGGTGCCGGGCGAGGGCGGAGGCGAAGGCGACGGCGGCTCCCGCGGGACGCGAGAAGTCCGTCGCGGCGAGGATCCGCCGGGGCGCCCCCCGCACGGAGACGTGCGGGACGACGAGGACGGGCCTGCGCGCGGTCGCGAGGAGACGCTCGGCGACGCTGCCGAGCAGGAGTCGGCGCAGGCCCCGGCGGCCGTGCGTGCCGCACACGATGGCGGCGGCGCGGAACGCGTCGGCCTCCCGGAGGAGGACGCGCTCGGGGCGTCCGAGGACCGTGCGGATCCCGCACCGCAGGCCGCGGGCGTGACACGCGCGCGCTTCCCGGGCGAGCGCGGCCCGCGCGGGCATGGTGGAGATCGGCGCGCCGCGCGCCCTCCCGACGGCTGGGTCGACGGCGTGCACGAGCCGGACCTTTCCCCCCGGAACCGCCAGGCGGGTCGCGAACAGGAGCGCGCGGCGCGCGGTCGGCGAGAAGTCGGTCGCGACCAGGAGGCGCAGGACCTTCCGGCGGGTGGACGGGTACGGAGGAGGTAGGCTCGGCATGCGCCGGGGCCTTTGGGACGAGGCCCTTCCCGAACGCGCCTGGACCGCGGCCGGACCCTTCACACGCCCGCCCCGGCGAGCACCTTCCTCGGCTGGCAGATGGCGGCGAGGGTCTCGCCGACACGCAACCTCTCCGCCTCCCCGGACCTTCCCGGCGGCCGGAAGGCCCGCCGAGCGAGGTCGTTCAGCGACACGACGCCGACGATCCTTCCGCCCTCCTCGACGACGGGGATCCGGCGGACCTTCTCCCGGCGCATGAGGGTGTGGACCACGTCCACGTCGTCGGTCGGCCGGCAGGAGTGGACGACTCTCGACATCGACTCGGAGGCGCGGATGTGGGAGAGGGGGATCGACCTCGTCCAGGCGCCCATGCACACGTCGCGGTCGGTGATCACGCCGCAGAGCCGTTCCGTGCCGGATTCGGCGACCGGAATGAAGCCGCAGTCGTGCTCCCACATGAGACGCGCCACCTCGGAGAGGGGGGCGTCGGGAGGGCAGGTGACGGGGTCGGGGACCATCCATTCACGGACTTGCACGGTGACCTCCTTCCGACCCCGCGGAGGGGTGCGGAGTGGCGCGGAGAGGAAGGAGACAAGCGGCGTGCCTCGAGGTGCCGAGCGCGCGCGTCTACGCCCGAACCGGGGCGCCCGGGCCAATGGGACGAAGTCTCGCGCGTGGCGAAAAAATGTTAGCCTCCCTGCTCCCGGGCGGAGAGGTGGATCCTCCACCGGGAGCGGTACCCGGAGACGAGGAAGATGATCGAGGGCGGCGGATCCCGCGGGCATGAGCTTTGCCCTCGATCGCTTCGGGGAGATCCCGTCCCCAAGTCGACCGGCCCGCTTCGAGGCCGCCCCACGATGGACGACTGCGCCCGGAACCGCGGCACGACTTCTTGGGCGCTCGTCCTCGCGGGGGGAGCGGGGAGACGACTGGCCGGCCTGACCTCCGCCCTGCACGGGTGGCAGGTCCCGAAGCAGTTCGCCACCCTCGTCGGTCGACGCTCGCTCCTCCAGCAGACGGTCGGGCGGATCGCCCCGATCTTCCCGACCCGGCGGACGCTCGTCGTCGTCGGGAACGGGGACGAGACCCTCGCGCGCGAGCAGCTCGCGCACCGTCCCGGGATCGAGGTCGCCTCCCAGCCCCGGAACCTCGACACCGCCGCGGGCATCCTCTTCGGCCTCGCCCGGATCCTCGCTCGCGACCGGGACGCGACGGTCGCGATCTTCCCCTCGGATCACTACGTTCCCCGGCCGGGTCCCCTGCTCCGGAGCCTCGAGGAGGGGCGCGCCTCGATCGGGCGCGGGCTCGCCCGCCTCGTCCTCCTCGGGGTTCCGGCCGATTACCCGGAGACCGAGTACGGGTGGATCGTCCCGGGGAGGAGGCCCGATCCGCTGGAGGCGCCCTCCCTTCGGTCGGTCTCCCGGTTCGTCGAGAAGCCGCCGGCCGATCTCGCGCGGCGACTCCTCGAGGCCGGAGGCCTCTGGAACACCCTGATCATGACCGGCCGCGCGCGGACCCTCTGGAGGCTGGCGGAGGAGCACCTCCCGCGGCTCGCCCGGGGGTTCTCCGAGTACGCGAACGCCGTCGGAGGTCCGGATGAGGAGGAGAGGCTGCGCGTGATCTACGACCGGAACGAACCCGCGAGTTTCAGCACCGCCCTCCTCTCCCGGGCCGCGGGCCTGGGGGTGATTCCCGTCGAAGGGTCGGGCTGGAGCGACTGGGGTTCGCCCGACAAGGTGTTCCGGAGTCTCGAGGGAACGGCGGAGCTCGCCGGGCTCCTCGAGCGGGCGGGCCGCGGGGGGTTCCACCAGGAGCGCGAAACGGCGGCGGTTCGCTGAGGAAGGAGTCCGAATGAAACCGAGTCTCACGCCGGACCGACCCGTTCAGGGAGAGGCCGATCCGAGCGCCCGCGAAGCGGGGAGCGCGGTGGGAGTCCTCGTCCCCGTCGTGCCCCCGTGCTGGACGAGTCGGCGGGGGCGAGGATCGCGCGCCCGGGGCACGAGGCGGGCTCGCGGGAAGCGAGCCGAGGGGCTCGTGCTCGCGCTCCCGCCGCCGATCCGGTTCCGCCTCTCGGAGATCGAGGAGACTCCCCCCGAGCCGGAGGGGACGCGGCCGGGCGGACCGATCCCCCCGCCGTGAAGGGGAGGGCGGCCTCGACCGCCCTTCCCGTCAGGGCCCGGCGGAGGGACTTCGCGAGCGGCGCGCGCCGCTCGACCCGCTACGTGCCGGAGGGGACCGCGCCGGCGAGGAGGTCCCGCACGATGCGGAGCAGCTCGTCGGGGTCGAAGGGCCTCGTGAGGTAGCGCGTCGCGCCCCACCCGAGCCCCTCCTTCACGTCCTCCGGAGCGGCCTTCGCGGAGACGACGACGATCGGCAGGTCGGGGTTCACCCCCCGCAGCGCAGCGCAGGCGGAGTGGCCCGTCCAG